>JAHDCG010000091.1 GCA_020629965.1 Saprospiraceae bacterium
TACGATTTACGATTTACGATTTACGATTTACGATTTACGATTTACGAAAAATACGGTTTATTCTGAGTTTTGGAGTTTTATTCAAGCAGATAAATTAAGAAAAGGTGTGTAACGGTCAGTTGCACGCCTTTTTTTATTGATATTCGATAAATTTAATTGCAACTTGTATCGACATTCAATTCATTTTCCTCTTTTTCTCCCCGCATCTTTGCCTTATCAAATTTACGGAAAGCCTGAAAGCCTGAAATCCGTATAAAACTCCGAGTTTTTCGCTGACCGCCGCCGGTCTTAATCACACCGGCGGCGGCTCGGCAAAAATTTATCGGACAGCCTGAAAAACAAAAACAGACTTGCCTCCGCACGGAAACAAGTCTGTCTAAAATCGAATGGTTTTTTCTCCCGAGAGTGCAACACGCAAGTGTTGCGCTCTTGCTTTTTTAAAGCATTACCCGGCATTCACATACCGGGCAAGAAAACATCATGCCGGTGGCATTCCTGCAATCAGGAACCCCTCGCCCACCAACTATCAACCACCAACCATCAACTACCTCGGCCCCGCTGCCGTAATTTTCGGGTCGGTTTTCTCCGCGTACCGGGCAAAATTCTTTTCGAAAAGTTCGGCTAATTGTTTGGCTTGCTTGTCGTAGTTTTTCTCATTGCGCCAGGTGTCGCGCGGGTTGAGAATCGCATTCGGTACGTCAGGACAGGTCTTCGGAATTTGCAGACCGAAAATCGGTTGCGTTTGATATTCTACCTTGTCGAGTTCGCCGCGCAGTGCCGCTTTAATCATCGCGCGGGTGTAGCTGAGTGCCATGCGCTCGCCCTCGCCGTAGGCACCGCCCGACCAGCCGGTGTTGACCAACCAGACGTTGATTTTTCCGTCGCCGTTACGGTGTCCCGCTTCCAGTTTTTTACCGAGTAACTCCGCGTACTGCGAAGGGTGCAGCGGCAAAAACGGTGCGCCGAAGCAAGCGGAAAAAGTCGCCTGCGGCTCGGTGATGCCTTCTTCCGTACCCGCAATTTTTGCCGTGTAGCCGCTCATAAAGTGGTACATCGCCTGCTCACGCGTAAGACGCGAAATCGGAGGTAAAACCCCGAAAGCATCGCAGGTCAAAAAGAAAACATTTTCGGGTAAATCGCCGCGCGACTTGAACATGATGTTGTCGATGTGATAAATCGGATAGCTGACCCGGGTGTTTTGCGTAATGCTCGCATCGCTGTAATCCGGTGTATAACCGTCTTCCTGAAATCCGATATTTTCGAGCAGGGCACCGAATTTTATCGCTTTATAAATCTGCGGTTCTTTCGTTTCGGAGAGGTCGATGGTCTTGGCATAGCAGCCGCCCTCGAAGTTAAAAATCGACTCTTTTGACCAGCCGTGCTCGTCGTCGCCGATTAAGCGGCGGTCGGGGTCGTTGGAGAGCGTGGTTTTTCCCGTACCCGACAGCCCGAAGAAAAGTGCCGTGTCGCCTTCCGCGCCGACATTCGCGCTGCAGTGCATCGGAAAAACGCCTTTTTCGGTCGGCAAAATGTAGTTGAGTGCCGAGAAGATACCTTTTTTGATTTCGCCGGTGTAGGCCGTGCCGCCGATGATGATGGTCTTTTCGGTAAAGTTAATTATCGAAAAATTCGCTTGGCGCGTGTTGTGTTCTTTCGGGTCGGCTTTGACACTCGGGAAGGCATAAACTTTCCAATCGGGCGTAAAATTTTTCAATTCATTCTGCGACAAACGAATAAACATATTGTAAACAAACATATTTTGCCACGGAAACTCGGTGTAAAAACGCACGTTGAGGCGGTAGTTCGGATTGGCGCAGGCGGAGGCTTCGCGGATGTAAATTTCCTCCGCATTTTCGGCGTAATCAAAAATTTTCGCCTTCAACTTTTGGTAGCTGTCATTGTCAATCGGCAGGTTAATTTTCCCCCAATCGACGCTGTCTTTCGTGATGTCGTCTTTGACAATAAAGCGGTCACGCGGCGAGCGACCCGTGAATTTTCCGGTGTTGACAACCAATGCCCCGCTGCTGCTGAGTTTTGCCTGTCCTTTGACAATGGAATGCTCGGCAAGCGCAGCCGAAGTGAGATTTTGGTGCGCTTTTTTAAATTTCAAATCTTGCATAATGTGGTTTGATTTTTCCAAAATCTTTTTTTCCGTCGTTTCTTTTTCGAGGCTGCGGGTCAAATCCGTCAATACTCAAAAAGTGACTTAGAGTCACCCTGTGAGTATTGACGGATTTCACCTTCTGCCCTTTTCGGAACAAAAAAGAGAAAGAGAAGCCGGTTAATTCTTCTCTTTCTCTCGGTTTTTTCTGTTTCCTAATCATAGATACTTTGCAAAAAAAAGCAACAAAGTAAACCCGGTGACCTAAGAGCGGAGAAAGTTCCCCCGCTCCGGGCCTGTCCCGACTTCAGTCGTGGAGGTTAGGGGGTTCATAAGAAGCACAGAAAAAAGATTTTGAAAAATATTATTTGGTTAAGGCTTTCTTTACACAGTCAAACAAATAAAATTTTGCTGACCTGTATTTGCATCACAAATAACGGAATAATAATCGAATTTATCTTTCATTTACCCGTTTTTTGTTGTTGCACTAATACGAATTACCCGGTTATCGGTTCATCATGTGCGCCGCAACTTTCGGAAAACGCTGAAAAATTTCGTTTTGGAACACCGGTTCTATCGGCAAACTCATAATCGCACCTTTCATGCACAGCAGCCAAGCGATAGCGGCATCCTCGTCGATGGCGTGCGGCAGGTGACGCATCCGCAGGCGCGGGTGCCCGAACTCCTGCGCGTACAGCGGCGGTCCGCCGAAAAACTGCGTCAGAAACATTTCCTGTTTACGTTTGACCTCGCCGATTTCGGTGGTGAAAAGCGGTGCGAGTTTTTCGTTTTGTAAAACCGCATCGTAGAAATTATCGACCAACAGGGAAAGATTTTCCGCGCCGAGGCGTTCGTAGATTGTTTGCATTTATAAACTTTTTTGAAAAATCGGTTTTGTAAGTAGGTGACGGTATTTATTTCGGTAAATTTAAGGACAAGATTTTTTCGTATATTTTCTTCAAAAAATCAGTGCATAGCCTTAGCTACGGACTTATTTTTTGGAGGAAATAGGCGGGAAAAGATGTTTTTAAATTACCGAAATAAATGTTGTCACCTACTTATAAACATCGGCGAAAGGTTGCTGACCTTACCGACAGGCAAAATATCACCTTTGCGTCTCCTTCATTTTATCTATATTTGTGCAAATTGAATTATTTCGCTCGACCGTAATTTTTTACCGCGCACTATCATCCGTTGCCACGAAAACGCTGCATTACATGACTCAAGACATCGAAAAAAAAATCAAGAGAGACCTCAAAGGATGGACAAAAATCGTCCGCAAATATACCAAACCGAGCAGCACCAAAGCCCTCATTCAGATTTTAAATACTTTTATTCCTTACCTCGCGCTGTGGGTTTTGATGTATTTTTCTTTGAATTGGTCTTACCTGATTACGCTTGCCTTGGCGGTCGTCGCGGGCTTTTTCACGGTACGCATCTTCATCATTCAGCACGATTGCGGTCACCAAAATTACTTTAAACGCAAGTGGATGAATCAAGTCGTCGGCAGTTTTTGCAGTCCGTTCAGCTTCATTCCTTATCGTTACTGGGCGGTCAATCATAACTTTCACCACGTGCACAGCGGACAACTCGAAACCCGCACCGTCGGCGACATCGACACGCTGACCGTCGCCGAATACCGCGCTTTAACTCCGATTAAGCGTTTCCGGTATCGCCTTTTTCGCAATCCTTTCGTGCTGTTTTTTATCGGACCGATTTATTATTTGGCGGTCGTCAATCGCTTGCCTTTGTCGCAAATCGAAGGATGGCGAAAAACGCTGACTAAACTTATTTCCGACAACCTCATCGTAGCGGGCGCGTACTGTCTCGTCGGCTTTTTGGTCGGTTGGCAAAAATTTTTGCTGATACAAATCCCCGTCACCATCTTTTTCGGTATCATCGCCGTGTGGTTTTTCTACGTGCAGCACCAACACGAACACGCTTACAAGTCTTGGAAAGCAAATTGGGATTACCTTATTTCGGCAATAAAAGGCAGCACTTACTACAAACTGCCGCGCTTTATGCACTGGCTGACGGGCAATATCGGCTACCACCACATTCACCATTTAAGCTCGGGTATTCCGAATTACAACCTCCGCAAATGCGCGGAAGAAAACCCGATTTTTCAAAAATACGTGACTAAAATTACCTTTTGGAAAAGCCTGAAATTGATAACGCACAAACTGTGGGACGAAGAATCTTCGCGGATGATTACGTTTGCGGAATTTCGGAAAATGGAGAAGATGCGTATGGCGGCGTGATTGGTTTGTTGAATTGTTGAATCGTTGAGGGCGTTACATTCCGGATATCTTGCTGCAGTGAAAGTTTCGCGTTTCTTTCGCTTTGAAATGTCTGCTCGTAAGACAATTCGACCGGATGAATTGAAGTGCATTATCATCCGAAAACCTTACTGTTTCATGAATTTTTCACCCTTTCTTCACTTATATATTGAGTACCGTGTAACAGAAGTTTATTTTAGTTCTATCGATGTTTTTGTTTAGGCGTTTAATCGTTTAACTGCTAAAGGCGTTTAAACGCCTAAACCTCCTAAACTTTTAAACAACAAAAATTCAAAAGAATTTTTGTTACATAGTATTAAGTTTGTTACATTTTTGACAAGACAAGTGCAAAAAATTCAAATGATTTGCAATATTTTTTTTGCTCACAAAACACTCACCTCCCCCGATAAAAAGCGTTGCTCACCGTCCGGCAAAACCACCCGAGCCGTCCACACATACACGCCCTGTGTAATAATGCCGTTTCGAACAGTACCGTCCCAACCGATACGGGGGTCGTTGGTGTAGCCGGGAGCGGAAGAAAAATGTAAATTACCCCATCTGTCAAAAATTTGTATCTGCTCTACGGGGAGGTCGTTTTTGCTTTGGAGATAAAAAATATCGTTGATGCCGTTGTTGTCGGGAGAGAAGGCGGTGGGGGCGTAGAGGTCGAGGCGTTTATCTACCGTCAGCAGTATGCTTTGGGTATCGGTACAGCCGCCGGCGTCGGCTACGGTTACGGTGTAGCGGGTAGTCCGGGTGGGGCGCAGCCACGTTTGCAGGCAAGTATCACAGGAAGTTGCGGCGGGCGGAGTCCATTGTACGCTCTGCCATACAGCGGCGTTTTGCAGGTCGATGCGCAGGCTGTCGCCTAAGGTTAAGTTTGCTTCGGTCGGTAAGTTTAAGTCGAGCGGCAATGGGTTTTGCAGGGTAATCGAGAAAGTACCGGTGCAGCCTGCGGCATCTTCCGCCGTGATTTGATAGATGCCGGACGGTAAATTCGATAAGACGGTATCGGCAACAAACGCGCCGCCGTTGAGACTGAAAAGATAAGGCGGCGTACCGTTTTGCGGCGGTTGAATGAAAACAGCCCCGTCGGTGTCGTCTGCACAGGAGGGGTCTTCACCGACGGCAGAGAAAGTAAAGTTTGTCTCCGAGACCTCCGTAGTCACGGTGTTGACGCAGCCGTTTTCGTCGGTGACGGTGACAGCATAAGTTCCCGCTTGATTGACGTAAACGGCAGCGGCGGCGGTTCCGTTCGACCATGCGTAGTTGACAAACGGCTCGGCGGTCGTCAATTCCGCTTCATCATCCGTGCATAAATTTCCGTTTTGGATAATCTCGGTCTGCGGCAGTTCATGACCGCCAGGGTCAGGTTGATAATACTGTCACAGCCGTTTGCGTCGGAAAGCACGTTTTGGTAAGTGCCGGCGGTGTTTAGATTTTCGGAGTTAAACAGATAAGTATCGCCGGCACAGATTTCGGCGTCGATAAAATCGGTCGAGCCGAAGAAAACAACCTCGTGACAAACCGTCGAGTCACAACCGGCGAAGGTCGTCAGGTCGATGCAAACGAAGGTATCTTGGGTAAAAGATTGACCGTCGAGCGTAAAATTTTCACCTTGACACAGACTAACGCTTTCTTCGGTGTAGGTATCGGGCAGCAGGGTCAGGTCTAAGCAGACCAAAGAGTCGCAGCCCTGCACATCGGTGAGAGTCAGACAAAAACTCGTGTCGTTGGTAATGGTGTAATCTGCAAACAGGTAGGTTTCGCCGGCGCAGAAGGAGTCGTTGATGTCGGTTTGACTGCCGGTGCCGGGGGCTAAGGAGTAGTCTGCGGTCGTTTGGCAGCCGTTGGCATCGGTGAGGGTGAGGGTATGATTGCCGAAGGAAAAACCGGAGGCGACAGCGTCGGTTTTTCCGTTGCTCCACAGGTAGGTGAAGGGCGGGGTGCCGCCGGCGGGTTGGGCGGAGAGGATGCCGAGGGTGTCGCAGACTAAAGTCGAACCGGCGTTTTCTATTTGAAGTTGAAGCGGCGGCGGGTCGGACAAACCGAAATCACCCCAACGAATGCAACCTTCGGCATCGGTTAAAGTCAACTGATAATTGTCCGCTGCGAGATTATCGATTTGATTTTCGGTTGTTCCGTTTTCCCATAAAATGCTGTACGGGGCTGCTCCGCCTGAAGGACTCAAAGTGATACTGCCGTTGTCATTTCCGAAACAAGCGGGCATAGTGATTTGCGGATTAAAATTTAAAATTTCGTTGTATATCGGTAAGGTAGTCTGCGATATTTCTCCCTCGTAAAAAGAAGCAAATGCCTGAAATTCAATAATACGGGTTTCGTAGAAAACTTGGTTTGCGTCGTTGTCATAAAACAAAGCTTTCAATGCGGCCTCGAAGTCGCTGAACTGCGTCGTACCGTTGTTGATTAAGCTGATATGCTGGCTACCGCTACCCCAAGAGTCCAAATTTATATTCGATGCAGGAAAAACTATCTTTTCCAAAGCACCGTTCCACGCTCCTTCCGTTAAGTCGATATGAATGGAGTCGATATAACCGAGACCACAAAAAACGGAAACGTCATCGTCGGTAATACTAACGGGAGGCAGACAAATACTGTCCGCAACGAAATCGTGAATAGGTGCCGTATTATCGTTTTCATCTAAATCTACATTAACGGAGCAGGGCGGAATAACAGGTTCCTGCGGAGATGCCAAGGCGGCAATCGTTAAATCGGTGTCACAAACTTCCGTAACGGATTGATTAACTAAATCTATGGCGTACCACATACGTTCATTTCCGTCGAAGCCTACGGCGTAGGTTATCACATCTCCGCACTCGCTGTGGATAGATACCGCCGTTATGACAGGTAAGATATTCTCGCCTAATGACCAAAGAATTTCACTCTCTGCGGGATTTTCTTCGTTGACTATTGCAATGTCATTATTGGTACTGAAAATATAAATGTCACCGTCTGCATAAGTCGCACAGGCGGGAAATTGTAATTCTCCGGGCAATTCTCCTATCACTTCGTCTTGTTCCGTAGTCAAATTAAAGTTTGAAAAATTACTGTTAAATAAAAAAACTTCCCCGGAGGGTTTGCTGACTATGGCACTTACGGTGTCTATGTTTGACGTTACTTCGGTTCCTAAATATTGATTTATCAAAGACACATAAGTGAAGCGATAAATCTTTCCTTCGAAATCACCCGTCCATTCAAACCTACCGTATCCGTACATGTCTGTAGTAGGATTGTGATAGGTCAAATCCGTGATGTAAGCTACAACTATATCATTTTCATTACTTGATCCTTGACAGTTGTTGATGTTAAATGTTCCTAAAGCGGGTATATCAAAAGAACCGATAGTGTCGGTAAAATATATATCCTGCCCTTTGCAGACGCAAGAAAAAAGTAATAATATCGGGAGGACAAATCTTGTAAGCATCTGATGAAAGTTGTTAAAATAAAAAATCAGGAGTCGTAAGGTAACGACTCCCGATTATTAAGACTTGGTTTGTTTGCTAATATGTTATTTTGGTGACTTTTTGGTAGTGGGTTTCACCGTCAGCGTCGGTTACGGTCAAGAAATAAATACCTTGACCGTTGCTATCGGTATCGAATACATACTCATTTCTTCCTTCCGTACCGGAAAACACAGATGTTTTTAAAACGTTTCCTGTCAAACCGATTAACCGAACTTGTACTTCGCCGGGGTCTTTCAATGATACTTCAAGGGTAATTTTATCGTTGAAGGGGTTGGGATAGGAGTTTACCCAATTTTTAATTGATGCAGATTCATCTGCTGATGCTAATTCATCGGTAAAAGTTTCAGCAACCATTGTAGTATTGTTACTCGATTGCGTGAGTGCATTAACATTATCATTGTTGAACGGAGGTTGATAATCCTGACATTCACAATAAAGATAATCGTTATCTCCTTCACAATTACCAACATCTTCATCAACTACTGCCCAAATTTCGCAATTATCAATATTATCTACCAAAACAAGGTCACAGGTATCGTCCTCGCCATTGAATTTTAAGCAGGTTACTCCGAGTGTTGCGGTGATATTACTATTGCAAGGGCACGGAGTGTAATTCATCGGATTTGAACAATCATAGTCTTCTATTTCTGTATCTAAGAAATCACAATTGTCTAAATCGAACTCACAAAGTCTTTGCACCGAACAATTAAACTCATTTACCTGATAAAAACATAAGATTTCTTCAGCAGGATAATCATACATTACCTGGTCGTCACACAATACCTCGTAATTACAATCCGGTCCTTCTATAACTAAACAATTTTGCCCTTCCTCACAATTCAAATCTTCAGGACACGGCTGCTCATCGGTCGGGTTTGATTCATCCCCTGAATCGTCATCATCATCCATGCAGAAAAAGGCAGCTACACCGATGACCGAACCGAGTGGAAGTTCATTGATTTGATTAGGAAAATTACTTGTCAAAACTATATTTTTAGGGAAATAGCAAGCACACTTATCTCCGTAATCGAAATAAGTTGAACTGCCATTTTCGTCTATTTTCCATGTTTTACTACCATTTTCGGAACTTGCTTTGATAACACCTCCTCCACTACACGGTAAATTAGGATTTATCGGAATATATTCCAGTTCATGGTATTCTACATCACAGTCAGTATTAAATGTATTCCACGGCCAAGTACCGCAGTTAATTCCCCAACTTCCGCACATTTTCACCTCTCGAGCATAAGCATATACATAATCAACATTATTTGGAAAGGGACCCGGAACATTAGGGAAAAAGTCTTGAATTACACAGCGAGAATTTTCATGTGTACATACCTCGTGGTCTCCTCCGGCCAAAAAGAACCTTGTCGATTCATGCTGTTGCACTTGAAAAGTACGAATATAGCTACACCCAAATTCACTCCCTACCCTTACTCTATAAAGTCCGTCTGTCAAGTCCGGTGAAATAACATCTCCTCCCTCAAAAGGACTATAGTTATTTCCGGGGTTATCAACAATTTCTTTGAATTCAGTAAGTTCATTAGCAATTACCTGCCCTGTATATTGACTAATTCTGTCAATGATTATTTTATAAGTTCCTGTTCCGTTAAAACCACCACTGCTTATCCCCTTAACTTTTATATTAGTTTCGTTTGGTTCACACTGTTCATCAACACTCATTCTAGCTCTGATATCTTCACAAGCACTACATCTCAACTCTTGAGTTACTGCTCCTGTATTACCGCAATCATCAGTAACAGTAAGAGTATATAAGCCTTCAACTGTCAAGTTTTCAATTATGAAAGTATTAGATGTGAAGCCTTCGGGTCCGGTCCAATTATATGTAAAAGGCGGATTTCCCGAAAAAACGTAAGGTTCGATTCTACCGGGTCCGTATTCACAACTTGTAACAAATCCTTCATACGGGTTGATACGTACAATTACATTCGCACATTCTAAAATTTCAAAGGATTGCGAGGTTATACACCCTTCGCTGTCGGTTACTGTCACATCATAAATACCACTAATCAAATCGGTTCGAAAGGGATTACTCGATTCATTTTCCCAAATGTAAGAATAAGGTGGATACCCTCCCGTCACATCTAATACTATCGAACCTTGCGGGTCGGGGTCAATATCACCGGGTGCTACGTCTTGAGTAATCTCTGCATCAATTACCAGTTCATCATTTATAGTATAAGTAAACTCTCTTTCACACCCCGTCGAATTATATACAACTACAGAGTAATCTCCGGGTTCGGTTATTTCAATAATCTTTGAGGTAGAACCGTCAAACCAAGTGACGTAGTTAAACGTAAGCAATTCAATACTACCCGGATTATCCACAGAACATACAGGAATTATTTCTGCTGCTACGTCTTCTATTTCTTTAATCTTTATCTCAAAAGAATAAGAATACTCACATCCTTGAACCCCTATTGTAAAAAGATAAAAAGCAGGAGATAAATCGTCAAATTCAAACGACATATTTCCTGAACCGAAAATGGTACTTCCTATCTCTATTAATTCTCCCGTACTTTCGTTTTTCAAAGCGTAATCAATAGTTTCGTTACCGGCAATTACATCCGATGACTGAAGAGTGAATGCGACTCCCCCCGTTTCACTCTCCTCGCATACATGCTTTATGTCTGTTATATTAAAATCAAATTCGTAAGGTCTGCCTCCGCCTCCTTCAACGTTTACACTACTATATCTTTTAACGCCGCACTCATCTATTATCGTTACGCCGTACTTACCGGGGGCTACATTGTAAAAAAAAGGAGAAGTCGAAGAGTTAATAAGAACATACGAAGGGTACAAGTAAAGTTGTTAAGTAATTTGAGGGTTTCCCGAAGCCAATACTTCTATGACTCCGTTATAGCAGTCTTCGCTCGGATTAGTGACAATAATATCATCGATAGACAAAGGCTCGTATTCCGGCGTAAAACATTCCGTAATAGTACTGCCGCAAGCATCCGTAACGGTTACACAGGACTCTTGACCGGTAGGCAAATTTGCCTTACAACTCGACGATTGAGCGGAAAAACCCGACCACTGATAAATATAAGGCTCTGTTCCGCCGCTTATGTCCAAACAGATTTTGGAGTCATTCTCTCCTTCACAACCTCCTTCTATCTCAGCAGAAAGAGCCATTGCCGCCGGAGAATCGACATCTATTGAAATCGGAGTTTCCGTTTGAAAACCGCTAATCAAATCTACTACCGACAGTTCGACCGAACTACCTATCGCCACTCCGGTTACGCACGAAGTATTGTATTCAACTCCGTCAATAAACCAAGTATATTCATAATCGCCCGTTCCGTATTCTACCACCGCACAAATATCAGCCTCTGTATCACCCGGGCATATCTCCTCAACATCTACATTGACTTGAAACCAGTACACGGTGACACATCCGGTAGTTATACAACCCTCTGCATCTTCTATAGTCACGCAATATTCTCCGTTCGATATGTTTTGCTGACCTCCCTCTGTGTTGACGTTTTGATTATTTATAGTAGGACCGGTCCATTCGTAGGTATAACCTTCACCACCTATATTAGTGATTTTTATTATAAAATTTTCGTAATTTACTAAAAACTCGGGAGCCTCACCAAAACAACTTAAATACAGTCTGTGTACTCTGTCCGTTCCGGTTTTGATATAAGGCGGAGTTGATGAACAATCAGTCAATATCATTCCCGGCTCTATACAATCTCCATAATATTCACTCATTAAAAATAAATCGAGGAGTTGATACCCTTCCGCATCTATCGAACGAAAATATAATGTTTCATCCACCAATCCTGAAGCAGCTTGATTATTGAGAGTACCGCCCGAAAAAGTAAAGGTGAATTCTGTTCCTTCCGAATTAGAGGGCGGAGCAGTGTCTCCTTGTCCAAACGCTTCCAATTGAAGATATTCCAAAGGGTTATTTGTTTCGACTTGAACGGTTATTAACTCATCTGTTAACTCGTTTAAATTGATAGGAATACTCCCCCCTTCGTACAGAATACAGTTGCCGGACTCTGAAGTAATCCATTCGGCAGCGTAAATATCGACCCCGGAACCGGTGCTTATTTTCACTCTTTCTATGTAAGTGAGCGGGATAGGTTCTGTTTGGGTAACATCAAAAGTTTCGGAGTAGGTACAACCGTCGGCATCGGTTATAAGAAGTGTATATTCTCCGATTAGAAGGTTTTCAACCAAGGTACTGTTACCTCCGGTTTCGGTACTGCTGACCGGATTGTTAAATCCGTCAGTCCACGTAAAGGTGTAGGGTGGGTTGGTCGGATTTACGGCAACTTGAACAGAACCCTCCGCTTCTTGGGAGCAGGTGGCGTTGAGTTGGGTGTTTGTGATTTGGATACTTTCAATACTCTCGACAGTAAACTCCCCCTCCGCCGTACACCCGCCGTCATCGACCACTAAATAATAACTGCCCGCCGCCAAATCAGTCAAAGTGCAAGGCTCGGAGTAGTCGGTCAGTAACTCTTCCTCGGTGTAGTCACCGTCTGCGTTTTCGTCGTAGAACCAAGAGAAAAGATAGTCCGCGCAGGGGTTTTCCCCTTCTTCGAGTTCGGTATTAAATGTCAAACTTATAGAGCCGTCGTCAGTACCGGCACAAACGGGGCTGATATCGACGGTTATATCTCCCTGCGCCGTCAGATATTGAGCAATACCGAAAAAGGTACAGAAAAGTGTAAACAGTAAAATTTTATTTTTCATTTTGTTATCGTTTTGCAAATATTAAACCTTATCTTCGGAAGTAAAACCTCCTCACCTCTGACAGCCTAATTATTCAATCTTACTAAGATTTTGATTTATTCCAATTTGATTAAGCCTTTTTATAAATTGAGCTGAATTTATTATCCTACATCTACTCCGGCCTTTTTGAGTTTCTCTTTTTCTTTATCTGTAAAAGATTTATCTCCTAATTCCCATCTTGTCAATAAAACTTCAAACCCTACCTTACTATACATCTTCAAAACATGTATCCAATCAAAATCTTCCTTAGTTCTTATCATTTTGTTCAGTGCCCAATTCTTATGTTCATATCCGTTAATCAATTCAAACATCAGTTTTTCTCTGCTCTCCTTACTTTGATTGAATTTTTCTATAATTTCTAAAACTTCTCGTGCATATATTACAATCGGATATTCTTTATTCGTCTTCTCAACAAACTCTTTTAGGTATGGAACCGCAGATATATCCGTGACTGAACGTAAGACATTTACGATTTTGTAATGAAGGGAAGGGTCTGTTTTTTCATTAACCAGTAATTTGCCGAGACCGACCACAGCAACTGTATCAGGGTGGTAAGCTACAGAAGATATAAGATAGTTATTAACTTTTGGGCTGTAAGCAAAGGAGTTCAATTGCTTTATGAGAAACGAAGCAATTTTTCTGTCTGCTTTATATCTTAACATATCAATAGCCCGTATTTTTCTCCATTCGACTCCGGTTTGTACTTCTTGAAATAAAAAATCTGTATCGATTCGGTCTATATTATCTAAATTTGCTTCAATTATACCGTGTGCACCAACAATAGGTGTGTTGTAAAAAATAGAATCAACAACACTTTCATAAGTCGGATGAAATTGACTTCTTTGAGCAAATGTATCAGTAAAGACACTATAAAAAATCACCACGCTTAAAAGAATTATTTTTATTGTAAAATTCATTATGTTGATTTAAGGTTAAAAATGTTTATTCAGGTAAATCAGTCGCCTCCCTCATCCATTGTATCTGTTGTGGTGTCAGCCGCCGAGTTCTGTCGATATTATCAGTCACGTCGGTATTAGAAGCCATCAAGTTAAAACCTCGCAATTCGAGTGGCACTTCCATAGAATATTCTTCACCAAAGTGACCGTGATTTGAAAGAACATGACCTATTTCGTGGGAAAAAGTAAACGGGGTCATCATATTTGTAGAAATGATACACGTCCTTTGGTGACCTGCAGTATAATTATCAGGATAATCAACAACGCTAAAATCTGCAATAGAGATACCTCTTTGCATTTGGAGCGGATTAGCAAATTCTTCGATAAAAATTATGTCGATTTCATCCGTATTACCATCTGCTTTGACAGGATTTATAAGGTTAATCATTTCAGGAGTTTCAAAGTTTGAGGTTGCCGTTCCGATATACAAACCATCTGACAAATTGACACTTTCAGGAGTAGGTAAATTTTGAGAACTATAAGTAAAGTTAATACAAGATTGAGCATATTTTTTGTTTGCATACTCTACTTGATTAGCAATTTCATTATCATCAATTACCGGGACGGACTCTCCGTTTATTAGTTTGTTAGTAACATAGATATTTAGTTTTACTGTTTTTACTCCGTCATTACCTCCGCAAATGTTTATTTCTTCAAACTCATCTTGGTAAATTGCCTTTATTTTTCCGCCGATTTTGCAAGCTATAGATCGGTCAGTTCCTATGTCATCTACATTGTCGTAATCATAATTCCCCGGAATTTCCGTAGGACAATCTTCGTCATCAAAATCATCATCAAATTTATCAATATCGGAAACTAAAATTATATTTTTTGAACCAAAAAAGTTAGTGCCTGCTGCTTGACCCAAACGAAAATCTGTAATTTTGTCGATTAAATTTCCTTCTGCGTCATACGATTCTAACGTTCCGAATATTTCATCATCTTCTTCATCCGTAGATTTAATCTCAACAAAGAAATGTTCAGGCATAAGTAGAGTAAAATCCACCTCTTCTCCCGGCGCAGGATCTTGTACAAACGGGGTAATACCTGTTGTGTGAAGAAAATTCCAATTTGCAGGAATGATATAATCAGGCTTTTCAACTTCACTATCAAAAAATTTTATCTTTATTCCTGTACAGTCGAAATCCAAAGTTTCGGTAGTGGTTTGCTTTTCAAGTGCCTGACCGTAAGCAATAAAGCCACAAAAAATAAAAAAAATGTTGATAACAGACTTTTTTGAAATATCATAATTTCTTAAAATTGAGATGTTTATAACTTTTTTTGAACGCGAAAATATGCTCGCTAAAACTTCCAATTCTTTATAAAAGCATCAATCACCGCTTTACTTTCTTCCGAACTGTTCACAGACATAAACCTGTACAGATGTCCCAAGCCCTCCTTATCCGGATACATCTCTGCGTAGCGGTGCAGCAGATAGATTTCCGAATAATCCAAAGTTTTTAAATGTTGCATCAAAGCCGGTACTAAAAGCCACCTGTCTTCCGCAGTATAGTTTTTCAAGATTGCCCGCAGGGTAGTCCGCTGCCAATCGCCTTCTTTGTCATAAGTGTTAAATTTTCCGAATCGAAGTCTTTCCTCATTCGCAAATAAAAATTCTAACACCACCGGATTTTTGATAGTCGCCAATAAATCGACGGCTTTTTCCCTGTCTTTCGGATTGTTGTCTTCTGCGTCGGCGATACCGATTAAATCGTCTTGAATGTCCTGCAACCGCTTCTTTGTCGCCTCTAATTCTGCTTGTAATTCAGTCAATTTGTCGGATGTATCTTGGTTGTATCGAGGTTCTTTTACTACTGAAAATACGCCGGAGAGTAAAGTCAAATTACTAATATTTTTATGTATCTTCCACTTTTCCTCCGTAGTCAAATCCGGTAATTCCGTGCTGCTGATTAGCTTTTGTCGCAGTTCCTCTATACTACCCTCTTGTTCCGGACTTCCCTGTTTTTCATTTACAATTATTTGTGTAAGAGAGTCGATAAAATCTAAATCACTTCTTATCTGACCGGTCATCGAATAAGATGAAAATATAAAGACCAAGAAAAAAAAGTAGGTCTTACCTGATAAAATTGACATATGTACCTTCATTAGTTTTGTTATCTTTTACTCCCGCATTTGTTCTAAATGTGTTGAACACAAATGTCGTATTGGTTGGAATATCCGCTAATTCATTTATTGTAAGACCGAGACCGTCAAAATTTATGTTCCAAGTATCGGAGTCTGCTTCGATATAGAAAAATTCAAACTCGGTTACTGTTCCGTTGGAATATGTAATTTTAATCTTCTTCTGCCCTTCGACAATGCCCATGTAGATGATATTATAGGCACGAACTTCATCAGGAATTCCGCTTACATCGCACTCAAAAGTCAGATAATCGTCAACTTCTATTTGGTCGGATTTCAAATAACTGTAAGATACGAGATTTTCATCGCTTGTCAATTTATAATTTTCATCCCGCCTTGTATAATAGACACAGTGCCAATCGAATTTATCGGAACATCTGCTGCCTTGCAGCGTACTGTCCGTATTTGTAAACGGGTTTGCCTTTACTCTTATTCTGACAAATTCCTTAAACCAATTTTTGCTCACATGAAAAGCCCTTGCCGACCATTCCGAATAATCCTTAAGAATCGAAGGGTTATCCCAAGAATAGAGAAGACCGTTTATAGGAATTCTGTCTTCGAGTCCCCCGTCGCCGTCATCATTGGGTAAATCAGCCGGCAGCATGTCATTTTCCGGATAGTCATCGTTTTCTACACCCGGAAATTCTCGGTTTTCGTCAGAGTCGATGAAGTTCAGAGAGCCGTAATCCAAATGCGACGTAAATGTTTTTCTCTGTCGCGTAACATCGAAAGAAACTAAATTATCTGCACCCGAAGGAAGTACCTGCCATTCCATTAAAATCCTGCCCCCAATCTCTATATCTTGGTTCACTTCGGAAATTATTTGTGCGCGACATTCACCGTGTCCGTATCGTGAATTGTCCGCTGCCTTATTTCCGTTTACTTGTTGAGTAATCAAAACTCCTACGTTAGGCAAATCGACTCCGGGTATCGGATGTTCCGTCCGTTCTGCCCAATGCCCCGGCATAGTAGTATTTTCTACCCACATACCCGTTGCTTTAACGACATCCTGTCGGTTATTGTATTCCATTTTGATGACTATATCTCGCAGTGCTGTGCTTACCTCGGTAGCTTCCACATAAATTGTCTTGTCCAATTGCGCAACAGGGAATAATATTTTACCCTCCACAGGAACTATCTCGGTTATTTTTAATGGACTTTCCCATAGTTTAATATTGCCGCTGACAATCGTTATTTTCACATCTCCTCCTACATCCGGGTCCGGCTTTTTGACAACGAGTTTCATTAAATCAATCTCATTTGAGCCGTTATTTGTAGAAGCTACGGTCACCTCGGCTTTGTCGATTATATTATTCCCGTTTGTATCATTATTGTTTACCACCGTTACGGCACCGAGCAAATGCTCGGCATTATTGCCTCCGGGTAACGCCTGTCCTCCCGAATGCGCTGTATTACTTGCCCAATCAAAGAGACCGTTATGAATAATTAAATCACAGGCTTCAGCTTCGGTACATCCGAAATCGAGAAAAGCAGAAGTAACACTCTTCTGACTTACTTTTTGCGCAAAAAATACATTTGGCAAAAATAAAGCAGCAAAGAAAAAAATTGAACTTCCGGTTATTTTGAATTTATTTCGCATACAAAAGGTTTATACTTATGCAAAAAAAGCAGTTCTCAAATTGAGCGTCAAACGAAAATTATATCATTATCAGAGCAATCAATAGTCAGCACTAAATCATTATCCACCGCTAAGGTCAGCCCCGTTTGTCTCAAAAAATGAGATTCACAAAAAAAATCAGGAAAGAAAATTAAAATCCTCTCTGTAATAGTACAATTGAGTCATCGTGCAGTAGTCGATTTCCGCACCGAAGTCGCGCAAATCATCTAAACAGCGGTAAAAAGTCGCCCGCGAAATCTGCAAGCGACGGGCGCAGGCATCTGCCGTACCCGTTGCTTTTAAGTCGATGAAGGCGTGTAAACGAGATAATAAAGTGTGTTTGTCATAAAAATTCATAGCCGAAAAGGTTTGGAGTGAGTGATAGAATGCCCCGCCCGCACGGGAGCAAGACCCGCCGCAGGAAGGAAAAATTACGGTCTGTTTTTGTGTTAGTTGGCTTACCGCGACTGCGGTATCGAACGGAGATAAAACAAAAGTAAAAATAAATTCTCGCTGCAAACCGGCTGTTTTTCGGTATTTACCTTTTCATTTTTTTGAGAAATTTTGAGTTTTTTTTTTACAACGCACTGATAATCAGATATTTAACAAATTTAAAACAGTCCGGATTTGGCGTTTTACCTTTTTTGGGTGCTTTTTCGGCTAAACATTTTGCCGAAAATTTTATTGGAAAAAATATCCGGTAACGGAAGCTTGTTGCACGGTTCTCACGACAAATGCGTTCAATTATCGGACAGGCATTGCACGGCAGAAATCTCGTTGCCCCTGAATTTCTTGTCTCTTTCCTGCTTAAAATTCATCTCTGTCGGCGAGCCAAATCGTTTCAACAATTCAACATCTCGACGATTCGACAATAAAAAATCCTCGGAATCTTGGACAATTAACATACGTTTTGTAGTTTAGAGTTTTATTTCAATCTCGCCCTGTCACCTGACTCTTTTAAAACAGCACATTCATTGTCTCTGACGTTATTTCGGTATAATCTTTTTCCCGAAATAATTACCAAATTATTCCAAGATGAAAAAACTGCTCTCTCTGCTTTTTGTCCTCGCTTTCCTGACCGCCGCACAACTTTCCGCGCAAAACTGCGGAAATTTTATTGCCGAAGATAAAACCATCGGCAACACCCACCTGCTGCGTATGCAGCCGCAAACTCTGGTCGTGCGCGGAAATTATACCTACCGCATGCAACTCATGAACGAGTCGCGGGGCGTCGTCGCTAAAATGTTTTCTAAAGGAGGGGAAGTTTTCAATCAGGACGACGAAGTCATTTTGATGGACAACGGCGGTACGCGCAAAAGTTTTCGCTTTATCGACATCGGAGAAATGAAGCGCGGCACGGGTTCGCCGGAGCACAGTAACGTGCTGCAACTGGATTTGGCGGCAATCAACTGGATGGCGACTTCTAAAATTGTGACGATTTATTTGAAAAATAATATCAGCAATCAAATGCGGAAGTTTACCATCATCGACGCACGACAAACGGACTTGCAGGCGATGTCGATTTGCTTTAATAAAACGCTGAATAAGACGGCGGTACAAGATGTGGTACTGACGGGCAACGACCTTTCGCCCTCGGGCGGCGGCACAAAAGCGAGTACCGGTAAGCCTATCAGCTCGACGCAGGCGGCGGGCGGCACGCGCAAAGTTGCGGACATCAGTCAGTTGAACGACTCGGAATTAGCGGATTTATACAAAGAATTGCGTGATGTGAAAGCCCGCTTGCGCAAAGAAATAGAAGACGAAAAAACGAAAGCGGAAGGCATCAAAGCCAACCTGCGTGAGCAGTTGAGTGTGGACCAAGAAAACCTGACGACAAAGAAAAACGAACTCGCGCAGGAAGTTCTGCAAGCCCGCAAAAATGCGGATGCGGAAATGCAAAAAGCGCAGAAAGAAATCGCCGAATTTGTCAAAGAAGCCCGCTCAAAAGCCGACACCGAAATCGAAAAAATCAATCTGACCGTCACCGAAGCCAAGCAAAAAGCGGCGGCGGAAATTCAGAAAACAAAACTGGAATCTGCGGAAGAAGTAGCGGCATCACGCGCAGCAGCGGCCGAAGAAATTAAAACGGTCAAAGCCAAGATGGAGTCCGCTAAATTGGAGTACGCCGACGAAATCGCGCAGGCGCGCGAAAACTCGGAAGCTGAATTGGTACGCATCCGTGAGGAAAGCTCCAATAAAATCAAAGAAGCCCGCGAGCAAGCCAAAGTCGAACGCGAGCGCACAACGGAAGAAGTCGTCAACACCAAAAACACCGCTGCACAGGAAATTTTGAGTGCCAAGGAAACCGCTGCCGAAGAAATTGCCCGCGCGAAAGAAGCCGCCGTTTTGGAGAAAGAAAAAATCGCCTTTGACCTCGCCGAAACCCGTCGTAAATCCGCCGAGCAAAAAGCGCTATTGCAGCAAAGCAGCGCGGAAGAATTGGCGAATATCAAAGAAAACACCGCGAAAGCAAAAGAGGAAAGTGCCATTGAAGTATCGGAAGCCAAAAAGCGCGCCGCGCAGGAAATTCAAGCCGCCAAAAAGCAGGTAGCCGAAGAGAAAACGAAATCGAACACGGAAATCTCTTCGACCAAACAGCAGACCGCCGAAGAAATCGCCGCTTCCAAAGCCGAAGCCGACAAACAAAAAGCACTCTCGGCGGGCGAAGTGAAAGAAGCTCAGAGCAAAGCCGCGCAGACTATTTCCGAGATTAACGCCGCCGAAGCCGAGAAAGTAGCCGACGCCCGCGCCAAAGCGGAAGCGGAAAAAACTAAAATTGCCGAAGAGGTCAAAACCGCAAAAGAACGCGCCCAAGCCGAAATCGCCAAAATACAGGAGGAAGTAAAAGCCGCCGTCGAAGCCGCGAAAAGCAACGAGGAAAACATCAAAAAGCAAAGTGCCGAAGAAGTCGCCGCCGCCAAAAAAGCCGCGCAGACCGAAATCGAAAAAGCCAAACAGGAGGCACAAAGCAAAGTGACGGAAGCCAACAGCACCGCCGAAACCGCCAAGAAAACCTACGCGGACGAAGTTGCTAAAGCGCAGCAAACCTCCTCGGAGCGGATGCAGCAAATACAAGACGAAGCCGCCAAAGCCATTGCCGATGCAAAAGCCAAAGAGCAGGAAATGAAAAGCATGAGCGCGGAAGAAGTCGCCGCTGCCCGCGAGCGCAGTGCCGCCGAGGTACGCAAAGCCCGCGAAGCCGCCGCCAACGAAATATCGACGGCAAAACAAAACGCCGCGCAAGCCAAACAAGAAAGCGCGGAAGCCGTAGCGGAAGCCAAGCGCGCCTCCGCCGAAGCCATTCAGGCAGCGAAAAAAGAGGAAGCGGAAGTCATTCGCGCCGCCAAAGAAAACGCCGCGACGGTCAAACAGGAAACCGCCAACTCGGTCGCCGAAGCCAAGAAAAAAGCGGCTATTGAACTCAGCAACATCAAGCAGCAAAGCGCGGCCGACATCAAACTGACCAAGGAAGATGCCGCCCGCCAAAAGGAAGCCGTCGCCCTCGAAATCCTGCGCGTGCGCGAAGAAGCAGCTAAAAAAATTAACGATACGCAGGAAGATGCCGCCGCTGAGGTAGCCGCCATTCAAACCCAAGCCGCTAACGCCATCAAGGAGGCGACCGCCAACCGCGACACAAAAATCGCTGCGCTCAACGAAGAAACCGCTGCCGCCGAAAAAGCCGCCCGCGCAGAAATTACCGCTGCCCGCGAAATCGCAAGCAAGGAAATAAAATCGTCACAAGAAGAGGCAAATACCAAAAAGCAGCAGTACGCCGCCGACGCGGAAGAAGCCCGCAAGGCCTCACTCGCCGAAATCAACGCCGCGCAAAAAAGCAGCTCGGATGCGATATACGAAGCGAAGCAACAGGCAAGCGAACAAATCACGAAAGTGAAGGAAGAAACCGCAGAAACTATTGCCGCAGAACAAGCCAAAACGCAGCAAGCGGAGGAAGAGAGACTGGCGGCGGAAAAAGAATTGCAGCGGGTGCGGGCGGAGTTGGAGAAGGTGAAGGCTGAACTGCAAAAGGCGGGTGAGGGGAATTAGGTTTGAAATGTTAGAGTGGTTTGAGTTTGTTTGAATGGTTGGAGTCGTTATCCGGTATGTATCTTACTGTCGGTTTGGAAGAACGATACCGTTATGAAGTTGTTCCTATCAACCACCAATTATCAACCGACAACTAAAAAGGCAGCCGTGCGAATTGCAGTTCGCACGGCTGTTTTTATGAGCAGTTTTTATTTTTATCTGTCTTGTGCTGCACTCGCAATCTGAAAGTCAGCGTTTGTTATGACGTTTTTCCTATCAACCATCGACTATTCCCCATCTTCCGTTTCCTCCCCCTCCGGCGTCCGCGCCTCTTCCAGACGTTTGATGTAGTAATACGTCTCGACCTGACTGCGTATCGCCATATCCGCGCCGTCTTTTTTATAAATATTATTGTGCTTTTCGTCGATAAAGCGGGCCTTGACGTTGTCGGTCAGTTGCAAGTCCATGACGTACAAAATCATTTGGCGCACCTCTTCGTCATAAATCGGGAAAGTCGTTTCTACGCGGTAGCTGAGGTTGCGCGTCATCCAGTCGGCGGAGGAAAGGTACATGTTGTTCTCGCCGTGGTTGTAGAAAATGAAAACGCGGGCGTGCTCCAAAAATCTATCGACGATACTGACGATTTCGATGTTTTCGCTGACGCCTTTGATGCCCGGCACCAAGGAGCAAATGCCGCGCACGACGGCTCTGATTTTCACTCCGGCGGCGGAGGCTTCGTACAGTTTTTCAATCATCTGCGGGTCTTGCAGACTGTTTATTTTTAAAATGATTTGCGCTTTTTTGCCGGCTTTGGCGTGGGCGATTTCGCGGTCTATCATTGCTTCTAAGCCGCTGCGCAGATTAAACTGCCCAACCAACAGATGCTCGAAATCCTGGGTCGGTACTTTGACCGTTTCCAAAAAAGCGAAGACACGTGCAACCTCGCTCGTGATGCGCGGGTCGGCGGTAAACAGACCGAAATCGGAGTAGATTTTTGCGGTGTTTTCGTGAAAGTTTCCGGTACTGAGATAGGTGTAAATTTTCGCCTCACCGAGTTCTTCCTGTCGGCGCACGAGGGCTAATTTACTGTGTACCTTCACGCCGGGGAAAGAATAATTAACGACCACACCGGCTTTTTCCAACTTTTCGCCCCATTCCAGGTTGGCTTCTTCATCAAACCGGGCTTTGACCTCGATAAATGCCGACACCTGTTTGCCCGCTTTTACCGCTTTTATCAAAGCCTCCATGATGCGCGAAACGGAAGCGACGCGATACTGAATGATTTTGATGTGCGTTACTTTCGAGTCATTGGCGGCTTCTTCAAAAAAACGGACGACGGACTCGTAGCTGTGATACGGAAAATGCACGAAACGGTCTTTTTCCTCAATGATGTCCCAAAAATTTTCGGACTCTTCGAGAATGCGGTGTGACAAGGGCGGCATTTCGGGATTTTTCAAATGCGCCATGTCGAAATCGGGAAATTTAAAGAAAGCAAAGTTGTTGTGATAGCGACCCTCGACGAGCAAATCGAGTTTTTCCAGTTCAAAGGTCTCGCGCAAAAACTCCAGCAGGCGCGTCGGTATTTCGCGGTCATAAACAAAGCGCGACGCCGGCCCGACGTGTCTGCGGTCGAGGCTGACTTTGATTTTTTCGATTAAATCGCCGGAAAATTCATCGTCGATGTACAACTCGGCATCGCGGGTCAGTTTAATGGAGAAGGTATCGGAAATTTCGTAGCCCGGAAACATAAACGACACGTTATGTCGCACGATGTCGTCGAGCATAATGATGTGTTTTTGATTGCGCGGCGAAGGCAAAACAATGAAACGCGGCAGGTGGTCGGAAGGAATTTTCACCAGCGCGTACTGCTCTTTTCCCGACTCGTTATCGGTCATCAATATCGTCAAATACAGGGCGGCATTGTTGAGGAAAGGGCGAATTTTATTGCGCACCAACAGCACCGGCTGCACGTAAGGCAGCATGTACTGGTGAAAATAATTTTCGACAAAACGCTGCTGCTCTTTATTCAAATCCAAACGGCGTTTTAGAATAATGCCGTGATCTTGCAACTCGGGCGTAATTTGCTTTTCAAAAATAGCCGAAAACTCCTCTTGTTGCTCATTAACGACGCTCAAAATCTCTTTCAAAGTCGCTTTCGGGTCGTAGTCGAGCTTCTTTTTGGTCTTCTTCCCTACCCTGACCAAGTTGCGGTGATTAGCGACGCGGACGCGGAAAAACTCATCCAAATTACTGGAATAAATTGCCAAAAATTTCAGTCGCTCGAACAGCGGTACCGTCGGGTCTTTTGCCTCTTGCAAGACGCGATAATTGAAAGATAACCAGCTGACGTCGCGGTGTATATAAGGTAACTTCATGTTTGGTTGACGGTTGACGGTTGACGGTTGACGGTTGACGGTTGACGGTTGACGGTTG
>JAHDCG010000092.1 GCA_020629965.1 Saprospiraceae bacterium
CACCGTCAGCCAAAGCTACATCCAAAGCAGGTTGGAAGTTGGTGAAGAAATCGTCACAAGTAATAGTCGCATCTTCGACGTCCTCTACTTTGAAAGGAGCCAATTTGTCTTCTACCAATACTTCTACCATACAAACATTGTATTGACCGGGCAAGCCGTTCACGATAGAAGAAACAGGCAGGTACTCTTCAAAATCAGGTACCAAAGAGTTGTAACCCGGCAGACCCGGAGCACTGTTGGTAATGAAAGAAGGAGCCTGGAAAGGATCGTTGATGATATTCCATGCCAAATCGCTCAAAGTCATGACAAAAACCTGATTTTCTTCTCCGATGTCAGAGCAATCGAAAACTTCGGTTTTAGAGTAGAAACGCAAAGAACCCAAACCTTGAACGTCGCCTGCAAATACAGGGCGATCCGCCAAGAAGTGAACTTCACCGCAGTTGTCGTAGCTGCCGTCGTCAAAGACTTCAGGGTCGATTTGTGCGTCGTTTACGCCGTCGTTATTGTAATCGGCGGTACCGATAGCAATTTGAGTAATTTCATCCAAAACACAAGTAGGTGATACTTGGTCTTCGGTTTCAAACTCTTCTGTGTAAGTAGTCACGTTACCGCACTCGTCGGTAGCCGTGTAAACTGCATTGTAAGCAGGGTTAACTTCACCCGAAGTACCGAACAAAGGTACATTCGGCAAAGAACCGCCGTTAGCATTGATGGTAGAAACCAACTCACCGTCTAAAGTGAAGATAGAAGTGGTAACGTTATCAACGGAAGAACAAGCATCCGAGAAAGACAAAGCAGGTAAGTTAACGAAACCTTCGCAGATGTCGTGTACTTCGGCGTTGCCGTCATCGGAAGAAGAAACCGAAGGAATGAGGTCTGCCAACAAACTTTGGTCGATGGTAGTATCCAAAGTATCGCCTTGCATATCGAGCAGGTTCGGACCTGTTTCGTCGATAACTTTCACGTATTGAACTTGGAAAATCTCGTTTTCCTCACCGTCTGCAGCACACCAGTCAACAACCAACCACTCACGGCGGATTTTGAAAGTACCTTCGCAAATATCATCAATGATGATTTCGCTTGCCAAAGTAGAAGAAATGTTACAGATAGAACCGTTGACAATCGGGTTGCCGTTGATAGTCGGTACACCTGCACCGGTAACGGTAGCAGCTGCCAATCCGTTGTTCAGGTTGTAATCCACACAACTGATGGTAATATCCGCAGGGATAGTTACATCATCCAAAGTAGGACGCTCTACGGTAATAATCTGGACACACTGACCGGTGTTACCGCTCGCATCCGTTGCCGTAAATGTACGTGTGATAGTCGCGCTCGGTCCGTCACAGTCACCGTTTTCGGTCACATCGACGAAGTCCAAATCGACTACTTCACAGTTATCGGTGACGTCTGCCAAAGCAACTGCCAAACCTGTGTAAGTAACACCCAAAGAGATGTTGTTGATGTTGGTCGGGTCGCCGCCTGTATCGTCAGTAACAATTAAAGACCACTCACCCGCTACTTCTTCGCCTAAGAAATCAGCGAAAGCACCGTCAGGCATTAAGTTACCTGCAATAGCAGGAGTACCACCGCTGCAAGCGAACGGATCGCCCGCGTCGTTGAAGGTAGCCATTACATCGTCAGCAGTACCGCACTGGTCGTTGAAGATGTTAACTACGGTACCTTCGGGAGAAACCAAAGAGATGTCCAAATCAGATACCCAAGTGTGGTTGATGTCGAGTTCTAAAGTAACGTCTTCTACTAATGAACCTGCAGGTGCAGAAATTTCCAAAGGAATAGTAAACGTAGCAGCGTCGAACTGCGGGAATTCACCCGAGTCGGCAGTAGCGGTACGTTGACCGATATTAGCAAAATCGGTAGCATCGTCGGTACATGCGATAGTTGCGTCTTCACAAACAACAACCGGGTCGATTTTATCTTCGACCAATACAGTACCCCAAGCAGAGTTACCGGTAGCGGTATTAGTTACCATGACAGTGATAGTCTCACCTACATCGTTACAGTTGAAATTAACAAAACCCGGACCGCCGTCAACCGCGCAACCTACACAAGCAGGGTTACGTGTCAAGATGAAGTTGTCACCGCAAGAGTAAGGACCGCCTTCGAGGATTTGATCGGTAAACAAAGAAGTCTCGCCGTCAGGACCCAAAGAAAGTTGTACTTGGTCGTTTGCTGCCAAAGGAGTAGCAGAGTCATCGAAAGGATTAACAGTAACTGTTACCGTGCGTACATCGGCAGCATTACCGGAACCGTCTGTTCCTTCAAAAGTCAATACAAATGTGCCCGCAGGGAAATCGTCGCCCGGAGCAAAACCCGTAGCATCGGTTTGCGTCAAAGTGTTAGCACCCGACACACCGTTAGCTTGGAAGTAAATAAAGTCAGTAAAACCTAAATCAGTAACATCTTCCGGAACGGTACTTCCGCCGCAACCTGCGAGGTAAGCAACACCTTGGTTCAGGTTTTCAGAGAAACCCGCTACAAATTGGAGTGAATTAGGAACAACCAACTCCAAAACCAAGTCAGCAGCCAAAGGGTCGATAGTCGCATCAATCGGTGCGTTGAATGTAGTCTGGCTCAAAGCAGGCAGAGTTACATCCGAAGTACCGATTAAAGTAAAGTTATCGTATTCGATAGCGTCACCGGGAACAACAGAGTAAAGGTTCAAAGTAACCATAGTACCTTCCGTAGAAGCGAAGACACCGAAATCTACATCAGAGATAGTCAGTTCTTGCTGTACACCGAAGTCGCCGTCCAAATCCAAAACTGTCAAGTGTTGGTTAGCTTCGCCCGCATCCGTACAACGTACACTGTTAGTAATCACAGCGTCGGTGTTATTGGAAGCAGTAACGGGAGTGCCCATACAGTTATCGGTAATTTCTACCGTAAATGCCGCAGCAGCCGTACATTCGTCCGGACCTAAGTCGAATTCGAAAGTATCGTCGGCAGCAACACCGTTCAACAAGATTTCGGGAGCTTCATTGTCTTCAACCGTTACGGTTGTTTGACAAGTAACAGGAGCACCTGAAGGATCGACAGTAGTAAAAGTAACTACGGTAGTACCTACGGGGTAATCACCCGAAGCATCGTCCGTACCGTTAAAATCATTAGTTACTATAGCAGGAGCCGGACCGGTCAGCAAGATATTGTCAAAACCTGCACCCCAAGCAAAAGCACCTTCGTCATCATAACCAAAACGGATAGCAAAATCGGCATTACCAAAAGCAGTAACATCTTGGCTGAAATCAATTTCCGGAGTATCCGGCATGACCGTCAAAATGTTAACCCAAGCCGTACCGTCCCATACATCTACCAATAAATCACCGGAGCCGGCAAAATCCTGATTAGTTGCGTTGAAAGATAAAGTGTAAGGTCCTGCACCGGTAAGGTCATACGTTTCGGTAGCTACATAACCGAGACCGAGGATGTTATCGGTACCTCCCGACGCAAATGTCGGATCGTCTGCCAAAACAAGTGCGTTACCGTCAAAATCATCATTGTCTGCACCGCCGGGTACATCTGTACCGGTTGTAAAGATTGACGTACCCGTAGTACCACCATCAGAGGTAACACCGGAATATCCCGTACCCGGAGTACCCGTACCGTCATCAACTGACCAGCCTGCAGGCAAGGCATTACCCGTCAAGTCATCGAAGTCTTCGCTCGCGATTTCTTCCAAACCGATACAGTCTGCGGAAGCAGTAGGAGATACAATAGTCACAGCAGCACTGCAAAGACCTGCATCCGCATCTACCGTTTGGTCGGCAGGACAGTTTTCGAGTTCACAAGCCGCAGCAACCAACATGCCGGTAGCAGTACCGATTACGGTACTGAAGTCTTCGTCGGCTACACCATCCTCACCGAAGCACGCACCGGCACAGCCGAAACCGTCACCAAGTACAGTATAATCTACAGTAAGATCAGCCATACTGCCTGCGGTTTCCGTCACCTCGATTGAGAAGGTGTAAGGACCGCCGAAAGGGGTAAAATCACCGAAATCGCTGTCACCGTCGTCATCGTTACCGAAACCGATGATGTTAGCAGCGTCCATGATGCTCATGGTACCGGGGTTTCCGCCCGGGTCTGCAACCGTGAAGTTCGCAGGAAATTCAAATTCGATCCAGTCGGCCCACTCGTTGCCCGGAGACGTCGAGTAATCAACATCTACCGTAATTTCCACGGTAGATACACCGTTTGGCGTGTAGGTGCCCTGATCGATTGTCGCTGTAATCGTTTGGGACAGCGCAATCCCCGAGAAAGCAAACAACATCACTACGAAGAGCGCTGCGTGCTTTATCTTTGTTTTAAAAGAATAAAAACTATTCATTATGTTCTAATTTAGAATTGAAGATTTGTTAAAAAATGCAACAAAAGAAATGAGTTCGATTAGTCCTGAAACAGGTCGTTCATTTCGTTGATGAGTTGCATCGTTTGAGCCTTACTCAAATCGGTCGGAGCATTCATTGCCGTGAAGCCCGTTGCTCCGTCGTTGTTCAACGCAGAAGTCGCAAATTCAAAAGACTCTGCGGTAGTTCTGCCCGCCTTTAACTGCAGACGTACCTGATTGAGGAAGTACAATCTTCCTTCTTCGTACTTCAATTCTTGCTCGGAGGCATTTTTCAGAAACACATCGTTGTTCGACGATGCTTGTTTCAACTCAGTTATTGCAATGGTAGTCGCTTCGGCACTGCCGACATAATCTTGGGCCGAAACCGAAGTCGCGGAAAAAGCCATGACAGCAAATACTGCAAACGTCATCATCGCAGAACGAGTAAAAGCCTTTTTCATTGAAGTAATGAAACTTACTTTTTTCATGAGATTACAATTTTGTTAAATAAAAAAGGATTAATTCAAGTGTACTTCTTTAACCTTTTAAGACACTTGGTTTGGATTGTGTGTAAAAATTAAAATATTGGTGTTCTCACAGTGTCGAAATAAGAATCGATACAGTATCGACATCTTACCAAAAACCGTGAACGGAGAAAAACGGGAAGGGCAAAAAAGAGTAACAAGACGAGTCCGAAAATTGAAATGAACCGACCGCAAACTACAAAAGGCACAGCGCTGCCGGAAGCAGTACAATGCCTGATTTATGCTTAAATCTAATGCTTGAAGTTTGTGTAAGATTCGTATTCAATGTTGGATTATAATTTGTTAAACGCTCGTTTTCAAGGCTTTATGAACATAAAGAAAAAGCAAAGTCAACAGACTCTCCTTTTTAAATAACTTTCTGCGCAACCGAAGTGTGTGTGCAATCACGCAAAAATTATTTCCTTTACCCGACCGGGTTTTCACCCGAAAAAATTTGTTAAAAGCAGGTCGTATTTGAAAAAAATTGCTACTAGAGGTCGCAACTCGCTTATTTTTCAACAGACGCACAAGTGCATATAATTAGTTAAAGAATTACCTCTTTCAAACGGTCGATTGTCTACCCTCTTTTCTCTTTATAAACCGTAATCGACCTGTGTTTTCGACGTATTGTGAGCCGAAAAACAGACATCTTTCGCTCGGCGAAAGACGAAAAAAATACTGCTTGATTTCTCGTCAAAACCTAAATTCAAAGCAGGTGTGTTGTGTAAAAAAATCCAAAAACCGTAAAAGTGAAATAATGTGCGAGGAATGCAGGAATGCAGGAAATCGCTTAATAACCGGCTTGCGAGCACATCAATTTAGAATGGTGTTGGATTACAATTTGTTATTTAATATTTGTTTTTAACAGATACAAAAGTATAGGATTAATCTTCCGAAAACGTACCGCGAGAGGGGTATTTAATATATTAAAGAAAATCAATCTGCTAAAAAACATTGAGTCTTACAGCGCAAAGATAGCAGAATATTTAAATTTACAAAAACATTATTTGATTAATTTTCTCCGCTCAACAGAATTATCTCGGACGATTTTCACAATCGGCAAATTTAAAAGTAATCGTTTCTCTCGACAATACTGATTAAACCGCTGATTGTCAAGAGAGAACGAGTTATAACGACTGCTTGCAAAGCAAACAAAGACGAAGGACTAAACAAAGAACTGCCGGAATTTAAAGAATAAAATTCTTCCGAATATGAACCTTTTTCACTCTTTCGTGCAATTATTTGCAATTAATCTTCCGGAACTTACCTTGATTTGCTCCTGTGAGTGCTTACATTTACTACTAAAAAGGTCGGCTGCTTGAAAAAAATCAAACAGTTTCCCCTACTTCACCTCAAATACCCTCGGCCGCGCATCGTTCAAAGAAACGATAACGAATTTATCGTTGATCAGAATTACATCCCGCGCATCACCGCCGGCAAAAAAACCGCTTTGTACGGGCTTCAGGGACTTGAAGTTGCCCGTGCCGTCGCCGATCATAATCACGCCGCGACCGGCATCGTGGCGCAGCGTTTCGACTTCCGCATCGAATAAATTGCCCGCGCCGATAAAGTCCGCGTGCCCGTCGCCGTTGAGGTCGGTGACCACCGCGCCGCGCAGAGGAGCCGTTTGAATATCTACGGGCAGCGGCTTTTTCTCAAAGTTTCCGCCGCCCTTATTCAGCAGCAGCACCGTAGAAAAGTCGTGCACTTCGTATCTGACGGCGCTGTTGAGTTTTTCATCGTAAATCGTCTCTACCGTTGCTTTGGCAAAACCATCGTAGGTCGGAAACTTTTCCGCCACAAAAGGCATTTGCTCGCTGCTGCACTCGCGACCGCGCACGGGCAGCAGTTCGTCGCCGTTGTAACTTGCGAGCACGACATCATTAGTACCGTTGTTGTCAAAATCCGTCCCGAAGACGGTAAAAGGCTGCTTGGGTTTTGCTTTATATTTGTGATTTTTACCCATATTCCCGACGAGGTAGTCCGGTAATCCGTCTGCATTAAAATCACCCTCGGTGATACTCCACCACCAGCCGCCGGTCTGCGCCAAATCCGCAGGTTCGGTACGCGAAAACTTACCGTCCTCATTTTCAAAAATTGTAATCGACATCCATTCCCCTACTATCAGCAAATCCAAATCTTTGTCGCCGTCATAGTCGCTGAACAGCGCATCGGAGACCATACCGACCCGTTCGATTTCGGGCGCAATACTTGCCGTCGCATCCGTAAATTTCCCGCTTCCGTCGTTGAGTAAAATGCTGCTTTGCGCCGGTCGCGGATATTTGCCCGCCGCACCGCGTCCGCCGACAAATAAGTCTTGGTCGCCGTCACCGTCGATATCGGCGGCACGGACGCACTGCCCGTTTGTAAAAATCAAAGGAAGTGCCCGCGCGTTTCTTTTAAAGTTGCCCGCGCCGTCGTTGAAGTACAGCCTGTCCTGCAACATACCGAAGCCTTCCGTAAATTCACTGCCGCCGCTGACGACATACAAGTCCGAGTCGCCGTCGCCGTCCGCATCGAAAAACAAGGAGCCGACATCTTCAAAAGGTGCCTCGACCGCCCACGGTTGCTGCGCCGCCGGCGTAAAAGCACCGTTTGCACTCTGCAAAAGCAACTGCCCCGGTTGCCCGGATGCACCGCCGATAAACAGGTCGGTTTTGCCGTCTTTATTAACATCCGTACTTGTCATAAACGGTCCCTGTACGGATTGCAGATGCGGCAGCAAAATTTCTCTTTTCAGGTCGTCGAAATTGTTTTCGGTGTGTTTGAAAGCCAAATTTCCTCGGTCGATAAAGAGTGCTTTTTCCGCTGATGCGTTATTCCGTTTGTTACCGGCTTCGGTTTGCTTGACGGTCAATACTTGGTTTCCTTTCACATTTTGCAAAACAGACTGTTGACCGTTCGGCCAATCGACTACCAATTCATCGACCGCCGCAGCATCGCCAAGACCGAAGTGCAGCACGCGTTCTACCGCCGACATATAGCCTCGGGTCAGGGTCAGTTCTTGTTTTTGCAGACCTTCGCCTTGTCGAATAGTCACTTGTGCATTGAGTGCACGGTCGTTTTTGCCGGTGCCTTCGAGCTTGACCCGCAGATAGTTTTTGCTGCCGTCCGCATTGTTTCGGTAAATCGAAGCGGGCGCGTTCATGTTATTCATCACCAAGTCCAGGTCACCGTCGTTATCCAAATCCGCGTAGGTCATACCTTGCGTAAAACCGGGTTTGCCCAGTCCCCAGTCATCGGTTACTTTGCTGAAAGTCAAATCCCCGTTGTTTTTGTACGCATAATTTTTGACGGGCGTAGAAGGCAGACGTTCAGTCAGTTGACTGATGGTAAACTGTCTTACCCCTTTCTTATTCAAATCTTTGACATAATTTCCGAAATCATTATTTCGAATGTCCCGCAAAATACCGTTGGTAACGGCAATATCTTTGAAACCGTCATTGTCAAAATCGGCAAACAAACACGACCAAGACCAATCGGTTTTCGCTACGCCTGCAAACTGTGCCACCTCGCTGAATGAATTATTGCCGTTGTTCATTTGCAGCATATTACTCATGTACTGCTTGTGCCAGCCGCGTCGAATGTACATCTCGAATCGTTCGGGACGCATAGAGTTCATATTCGTCTTGGAGCGATAGTGACTTTCGAGTGCCATATCCATCGTCAGGATGTCTTTCAGCCCGTCGTTGTCAAAATCGGCAATGTCACTGCCCATACTGAAATTGGAAATGTGCCCGAGCTGCGCATCGGTTTGCGCGGTAAATGTCCCGTTTTTGTTGTTGATATAGAGGTAGTCCGGCTTTTCGTAGTCAGAGGTAAAGTATAAGTCCGTCCAACCGTCGTCGTTCAGGTCGGAGGCCTGCACATTGAGCGTGTGCGCGAGTTCGACAAATCCGGAAGTCTGCGTCACGTCGATAAAGGTATTATTTCCCGTATTTTCGTACAGTCTGTTGGCCGTAAAATCGGGTCCCTGTTGATTGGCAAAAGCCGGTAGTTTGAGCAGTCGACCGTCGGGCGGCTGATTGCCGAGTGCCATGTCTAAATCGCCGTCGTTGTCTTTATCGAAAAATACCGCCTGAATGGAAAATCCCGGATGGTCGAGACCGTAGGCTTTTGCCTGTTCTTTAAATTTGCCGTTGCCTTGATTGACGTAGAGTTTGTTGCGTCGCCCCTCGATGTCGGGTTCGTAGCCGCTACGACACACGTATAGGTCGGGCAGCCCGTCCTGATTGACATCGCCGACGGTCACACCCGTTGACCAACCGTTTTCGGTAATACCCGCCTCCGCAGTCACATCTTTGAAAGACATTCCGCCCTGATTGAGGTACAGTTTATCATCTGCGTTGTTGCCGCAGAAAAATAAATCGGGCAGGTCGTCTCCGTTATAATCTACGGCGGCGACTCCGGCTCCGTTGTATATGGCCTCCCAAAGGAAAAAATTGAATGTTTCCGTTTCTTTCAGGTAATTGTCAAAGGAAACGCCGGTACGCGAAACCGGCAAATCAGTAAAGAGCGAACCGGTCTTATCTTGAGCGGGAGCTTGCTCTCGGTTTTCTTGACAAGAAAACAGCAGTAACAGCACTGCCGCCGCGAGCAATAATCTAATGTTCATGGGAATAAAATTTACGAGTAAACGAATGTTTAATGACTAAGCAAAAATCGGGTCATTGTTAACAGGTAGGCAAGTAAAAGGAAAGCAAAATTAAGCATAATCGTAAATTAAAGCAAAATTAAAAGTATAATTATCAACTTAGCCCCCTACTTTATGGTTTTAGACCTTCATACGCACCGCCTGCATTTTCTCTTTGGATGCAAAATATTACTGTCTTTTACAAGGTCAGAATACCCGAGACCGGTGTTCATCGGACACAGCAGGCTGTTTGTCTAAAGACAACGGATATATTACAATTTTTAACGACTTTTGCTGTTGCAAAGCTTGAATTGAAAATTCAGAAATCAACCAATCAATTTAATATGAACAAACCACTTCTCACACTCGCCCTGCTCCTTCTCGGCGTTTTTTCCGCGCAGGCGCAAAATATCGAATTTGAAGAATACCAACTCGACAACGGTCTCAAAGTGCTGCTGCATCAAGACAAAAGCACGCCGATAGTTGCCGTGTCGGTCATGTATCACGTCGGCTCGAAAAACGAGAAACCCGACCGCACGGGCTTTGCGCATTTCTTCGAGCATTTACTGTTCGAGGGTTCGGAAAATATCGGTCGCGGTGAGTTTTTCGGTATCATCGAAAATGCCGGCGGTACCAATAACGCCAACACGACTTATGACCGCACTTTTTACTACGAAGTCATGCCATCGAATCACCTCAAAACGGGACTGTGGCTCGAAAGCGAACGCATGTTGCACGCCCGCGTCGATGACGAAGGCATCGAGACCCAACGCCAAGTCGTCAAAGAAGAACGCCGGCAGCGCATCGACAATCAGCCCTACGGCTCGGTTTTGGAAGAAAGCATGAAACGCGCTTACAGCAAGCACCCGTACCAATATTCGGTCATCGGCAGCATGGAACATCTCGACGCGGCGCAGGAGGCGGATTACAAACAATTTTATGCGGATTTTTACCGCCCCGATAATGCGATTTTGAGCATCGCGGGCGACATCGACATTGCCGAAACGAAGAAAATGATTGACATGTACTTCGGCTCGATACCGCGCGGAAAGGGCGAAATCTTCCGCCCGAATATTGTCGAACCCGCCCTCGCCGGCGAAATCCGCGACACTATTTATGACAACGTACAGCTGCCCGCCGTCGTGCAAACTTACCGCATCCCCGCCGCCGGCACCGATGATTACTACGCCGTCAGTATGCTTTCTACGCTGCTGTCACAGGGCGAATCTTCGCGCATGTACCGCGCCCTCGTCGATGAACAGCAGAAGGCCGTTTTTGCCGGCAACTTCCCGCTCGACCTCGAAGACCCGGGCGTCGCACTCGTTTTCGGCATCGCCAACATGGGCGTAGATGCAAAAGATTTGGAAGAAGCTATCGACGCGGAAATGAAAAAGGTGCAAACGGAACTCATCTCGGAGCGCGAATTTCAAAAACTGCGCAACCAAACCGAAGCCGACTTCGTGACCGCCAACAGCAGCGTCATCGGCGTAGCGGAAAGCCTCGCCAACTACGAAATGTACTACGGCGACGCCAACCTCATCAACACCGAACTCGAACGCTATATGAAAGTAACCCGCGAAGACATTCAGCGCGTCGCCAAGAAGTATTTTGTGCCGAGTAATCGGGTGAGTCTTTATTACTTACCGAAACCCGAAAACCCCTGATTGGTTGGTGGTTGATAGTTGGTGGTTGGCGGACGGTTCGTTTTTCAGCGCAGACTGCAGATTTTAAATAACCTGCCGTTTCTCAAAGACGACTCTAACCATTCCAACTACTCAAACAACTCCAACTACTCAAACTACTCAAACCACTCAAACCTTTTAAAACCCTTTCCAACCTTTCAAATTCAACAAAACGTAACAATGAAATATACCACATTATCTCTTTTCATCCTGCTGCTGCTCGCGGCTTGTACGCCCAAATCGGGTGAAAAAATGTCCGACTTACAGGATAAATCGGAGGGCATGACCGAGGCGATTGAAAAAGCGCAACAGACCGAAGCCTTTCGCAATAACATCCCCTCCCCCGGTCCCGCGCCGAAGGTGGAACTCGGGCAGGCCGAGACCTTTAAACTCGACAACGGCTTGACGGTTATCGTCGTCGAAAATCACAAACTGCCGCGCGTCGGTATTCAGTTGTACGTCGATGCGCCGGTCATTGCCGAAGGCGACAAAGCGGGCTACATCGACATGGCGGGGCAACTTTTGAATAAAGGAACGAAGACCAAAAGCAAAGCGGAAATCGACGAAGCGGTGGACTTTATCGGGGCTTCGCTTTCGACCTCGGGCACGGGTTTTTACGCACAAAGTCTGACACGTCATGCGGATAAAATTATGGAAATAGCGCAGGACGTTTTACTCAATCCGGCTTTTCCGCAGGAAGAATTTGACAAAGCTAAAAAGCAGACGCTCAGCGGTTTGGCACAGGCGCAGGAAGACCCGAACGAAATTGCGGCAAACGTCGGTCAGGTGTTACGCTACGGCAAAGACCACCCTTACGGACAAATCACGACGCAAAAAACCGTGGAAGAAATGACGCTCGCGGATGCCAAATCTTACTACGAAAATTTCTTTAAACCGAAGATTTCTTACCTCGTCATCGTGGGTGACATTACGCCGGCGCAGGCTAAGGAAAAAGCGCAAAAATACTTCGGTGCGTGGTCGAATGAAGGACTCGTACAGGTGCGCCAAAACTACCCGGAGGCCAAAAAACCGGGCAAACGCTCCGTCGATTTTGTCGATAAAGCGGGTGCGGTGCAATCGGTTATCAATGTGACTTACCCGGTCGATTTAACGCCCGGCTCGCCGGATGCGATTAAGGCACAGGTGGCGGCAAGTACTTTCGGCGGCTTTTTCGGCAGTCGTTTGAATAAAAATTTGCGGGAAGACAAAGCCTACACCTACGGGGCGCGGGCGCGTTTGGAGCCGGACCGTTTGGTCGGCAGTTTCCGCGCTTACGCGAGTGTGCGCAACGAGGTGACGGACAGTTCCTTAGTGCAAATGCTCTACGAAATGGACCGCATTCGCCAAGAACCCTTAGACGAAAAGGAACTGACCTTGGCGAAAAACGTGATGAACGGTCGCTACGCCCGCGCCCTGGAAAGTCCGGAAACGGTGGCACGTTTTGCTCTGAATACGGCGCGTTATAATTTGCCCGAAGATTACTACGCGACTTACTTAAAAAAACTCGCGGCGGTCACGGCGGCAGACGTACAGGCAATGGCGAAAAAATACATTACGCCCGACAACGCCCACGTTTTGGTGGTCGGAAATAAGGATGATGTATATGAAAAAATCGCGGTTTTCGCACCCGACGGCAAGGTCAACTCTTATGATGCTTACGGCAATCCGATTGAGGATGCGGACACGGCGGTGCCCGCCGGCATGACCGCCGAAAAAGTCATCGAAGACTACCTCAACGCCATCGGCGGCATGAAAAAACTCGACGGCGTAAAATCCGTCAAGACCGTAATGACCGGCGACACGCAAATGGGTCAAATGATGATGACGACGGTGCAGCAAATGCCCGATAAATTCGCGCTCATGGTCGGTGCCAACGGCATGACTATTCAGCAAATCGTAGTCAACGGCGACAAAGGAAAAATGGGCGGTATGGGCGGCAATAAAGAACTGACCGCCGAGGAAATCGAGGAATACAAAAACCAAGCGACACCTTTCAACGAACGCCTTTATATGACCGACGCTTACGACCTCGAACTCAAAGGCATCGAAAGTATCAACGGCACCAAAGCCTACAAAATCCTCGTCACGGAAAAAGGCGGCGACAAAGCTACCGAATACTACGATACGACTACCGGCTTGAAAATCAGAACGATACAAACCAACGACGCGGGTGACGGTAATGTGCAAACGGCAATTTACGACCTCGCCGATTACAAGGAAGTAAGCGGTATTAAAATGCCGCATACGACGACCGCAACGGGCGTGATGCCGATGGCATTGACACTAAAAGCGAAGAGTATCGAGATTAACGGGGAGATTGAGGAGGCGATTTTTAAAGTGGAGTGACGAATTACGAATTACGAATTACGAATTACGAATTACGAATTACGAGCAAGTCGTTTTCTGATGGTTTGTTGTAATCATTCGTAGTTTTGTTTTTAAAAAGCACCTTGTTCGTTTGAGCAAAGTGCTTTTTTAATTCATAGGATTTTTGTCAGAAAGTGCCGCAAAAGAAAAATATCCGCTTTAATCCGCTATATCCGCATTGTCCGCCTATCTATCCGAGTCACACATTAGAGTGAACATGCCCCGCCCCAATCCGTTTTAAAGCCGTATTTGACCGATTTAAAATACCTTTTTTCGGGCTGAATCTTCATCCGAAAACTGATTCTGTTTTTAACCAAAAAAATTGACTTAAAATGAAAAATTTTTCAAAACTAACCTTGCTTTTTGCTCTGATTTTTACCGCTTCGACTGCTTTTGCGCAGTTTGAATTTATTCCGAAAGTCGGAATAAACGCTTCTTCTTTCGATAACGAACTCGATGACGGTACGACGACCGACGAAGCACGCGTAGGTTGGAATGCGGGTTTCGACATGCGTTTCGGTAGTGATAATACCATCTTTTTTCAACCCGGTATTCACTACAACCGTTTTACCGCCCGCTTAATCAACGAAAATGTGATTGACAACGAAAATCTGAATTTTGACGAACGCGTGAAATACGAAACCGTGAAAATTCCGTTGAATGTCGGTATCAATTTTATCGAAAACGACGTGTTCGACCTGTACGGTATCGTCGGTGTCGTGCCGACCGCATTTTTGGGTACGGATACTTTCGATGAAGTAGATTTTGACGACGACGATATCAACAGCCTTTCGGTAGGTGCAGACGCCGGTCTCGGTATCGACCTGTTTAACCTCCTCAACATTTCCGTTAATTATGAAGTCGGTCTGACCGATTTCTTTGACAACGGCAGCGACGCACGCATCAATATGTTGACTTTGGGTGTAGGTATCGTGCTGTAAGAAAAGCATGTACAAAACTGTGTACCGGGTACAATTTAATGTGCCGGATACATGAAAACAAAACGGCGGACAATCCAAGAACATGGATTGCCCGCCGTTTTTATTTTGAAAGGTAAAACTCAAATATTACGATAAACAACGGACATTTGAGAAAAACCCCGCCGTCAACCGTTAACCGTAAAACCGTTTACCGCAACAAAGTTACATCGCCCGTAATCGTCTCCGTTCTGCCGTCGGCAAGTCTCACTTTGACCACGTAAGCAAAAACACCCGTATTCATCAACTGACCGCGGTGGGTGCCGTCCCAAGCAAACTCGGGGTCATTAGCCGGGAATTCGTAAAATTCATACATCGGTTCTCCCCAACGATTGTAAATGATGAAAGCCTCCACGCGCTCCACACTACCCTCTTCCGCATAAATCATGAATTTATTATTGTCTCCTTGATTATCCGGCGAGAAAGCCGTCGGAATGTAAACTTTCAATTCTTTATCGACAACCAACAGCGTCGAAGCCGTAGCGGTACACCCCAAAGAGTCTCGCACCGTCAAGGTGTAACGTGCGGATTGCGTCGGATTTGCCGTCGGGTCGAGGCAATTATTACAGATTAAACTGTCGCTCGGCGTCCAGACAATACTCGACAAAATTGACGTGTCTTTATTAACTCTTGCGTCGAAATTGAAGGACTCGCCGAGGCGAATGGTCTTCATATCGGGCATATTGCTCAAAATTAATTCTTCCGGCGCACCGACCGTCATCGACTCGCTGTACTCGCAGCCGTTGAGGTCTTGCACGATAACGTCGTAAGCACCCGGCTCTAACTGCGTAAAAATGCCGTTTTGGAAGAAAGTTTCCCCGTCGTCGAGGGAGTAGCTGTAACCGGGAGTGCCGCCCGTCGTTTCCGTAACGAGGATGCTGCCCGTGCCGCTGATGCAGTCCGCAGCGATAATGTCCGCTTCGATATTATCCGGTTCGTTGCTGTCCACGAAGGCTTCGGCTACGCCGGTGCAGGAGTTATCGAGGTCGGTGACAGTGAGTACATAAACGCCCGTTGCGGGGACATCTACGGTTTGTCCGAGGTATTCATTGCCGTCGGCATCTGTCCACACGTAGCTCGCGTTGTCGGCGGTCGAAGTACCGGTAAGGGTCGCTTCGCCCGTTTCGCAATTGAGCAAATATTCGGTGCCGGCGTCGGCGGTCGGTACATCGGCATCGGCTTCTACGACGATGCTTGCGGTGCCGGGGCAGCCGGTCGCGTCGTTAATTGCGGTCACGGTGTAAGTGCCTGCGGCAAATACCGTCGGGTTTGCGCTGTCTGCGTTGTCGATATTTCCGACGCCCGTCCAAGTAAATTGTGAGGCATTGGAAGAAGTCGCCGCGAGGGTAATTTCGCCTTCCGTACAGTTCAGCATATCGGGAACGGCGATATTGACTTCTGCGGGAGTCAGGTCTTCATTGACGACCATTTGCTGTGTGATTGCACAATTATTCGCGCTGTTTGTTACCGTCAATTCATAGACACCCGCGCCGTCGATACTCGGTGTCAAAGTCGTGCCGCCGGCGGTAATCGTGCCTGCGCCGCTGATAACTTCCCAACTGTAAGTGATGTCGTCGCCGACCGAAGAACCGGTTGCATCCAAGTCCAAAGTCGTCACGTTACAATTCAAAATCCCCGCCTGTGCGATGATTGCCGTCGGCAAATCCGCGTCTTGTGTTACTTCGACAAAAGCCGTATTCGTACAGCCGTTTGCGGTGTTGGTGACCAAGAGTTGGTAGTTACCCGCATTTTCCGTCTCGGTATTCAAATCATCGGAAATGACTACGCCCGTCGTCAAATTCGTCCATTCATAAGTAAATTCCGCGCCCGTCGAAGAACCGGTACCGTTGAGGGAAACCGAGGTTTCTTCGCAGGTAATCATATTCGGCAACTCGGCGGCCGCCATGGGTTGCTCCGTGTCTTCCGTGACCGTTACGGTTTCGGTGACGTCGCAACCGTTGTCGGTATTGGTGACGGTCAAGGTGTAAATTCCTGCGCCGTCAATGACGGGATTTTCACTGCCGGCGGGAATGTTTACGCCCGCGTCGTCTGTCCAGGTGAGGTCGAAATTTGCGCCCGTGTCGGTGCCGTCGGTCTGCAGTGTAGCCGTTTCGTTGATGCAGTCGATGTCGTTACTTGCACTTAGATTGATAGCCGGCGTCGCAATGTCTTGCGTGACAATCACCTGCTCCGTTACTGCACAATCATTGTCCGTATTCGTCACCAAAAGCTCGAAAGTACCGGGGCCGTCAACGGTCGGCATCAGCGTATTCGCGCCCGCCGTGATGCTGCCCGTGCCGTCGATAACCGTCCAAGCGTACTCGATGGTCGCGCCCGTTTCCGAGCCGGTCGCATCGAGTTGTTGGTCTGCAATATCGCAGTTCAACTCTTGCGCGGCGGCGATGGTGATTGCGGGGAAATCCGCGTCCTGTAGCACGGTCGTTTGCTCGGTGCTCGTGCAACTGTTGTCCGTGTCGGTAATCGTCAAGGCAAAATCACCCGGCGTTTCGGTGGTAAATTCTAAAGTCGTCGCCACCGTTTCGCCCGTCGCTAAATCGACCCACTCGTAAGTAAATTCCGCCCCCGTCGCGCTGCCCGCCGTATTGACCGCAGCCGTTTCATTAACACAAGTCAAAATCTCATCGCTCGCCAGCATAATCGCCGGAGCCTCCGTGTCTTCACTGACGGGAACGGTCATCGACTGCGCACAGCCGTTGTCCGTGTTGGTTACGGTCAGAGTGTAATTACCCGCTGCCGCCACACTCGGATTGACGGTTTCCGCAGGAATGTTTACGCCCGCGTCGTCCGTCCAAGTCAGGCTGAAACCCGCGCCCGTGTCAGAGTTATCGGTATTGATAATCGCCGCCGTATTTTCGCAGTCGATTATATTACTGACCGACAAATCCACCGTCGGCTCGTCCGTATCTTCGGCAACGGTAATACTAAAGCTGCTTTCGCAATTATTATCATTATTGATTGCCGTCAAAATGTAAGTACCGGGCGCATCTACCGCCGGCGTCAAAGTCGTTTCGCCTGCGGCAAAATTTCCGTCGCCGTTTTCAATTGTCCACGTAAAGTCGAAGTTTGCGCCCACATTGTCAATCGTCGCCGTCAGGTCGATATTGTCGTCGAGACAGGTAATATCTCCTTCGGAAATAACGCTGACGACCGGTGTGTTTTCATCATTGATGATTTCGACTGCATCCGTCGCCGAGCAACCGTTGAGCGTACTCGTCACCTGCAAAGTATAAGTACCCGCCGTTGTGATGTCGATGCTCAGGTTGTTTTCTTCGCCCGCCGGCACCGTGCCGCCGTTGCTTGCCGTCCAGAGGTAAGTTACGTCGGTATTCGTGCTGCCCGCGCCGTTTAAGGTCAGACTTTCGTCGCCGCAGTTAAACTGATTATTCATACCCGCTTCCGCCGTCGGCTCCGCAAAATCTTCGGTAACGATGACTTCCGCCGTTTGCTCACAGTCATTACTTGTGTCGGTGATGAGTACCGTGTAAGTACCCGCTGCGGAAATTGTCGGCATCGCCGTGTCCGCGTTTTCATCAATGACGCCGCCGTTCATTGCCGTCCAAGCGTAAATCAAATCGCCCGCACCCGTCGAAGCCGAAGCGTCGGGAGTTAAAGTTTCGTTGAAGCAATTAACTACCGCAGAAGGTAAATCGACGGTCGCCGTCGGCTGGTTGACGTTTTCATCCACCGTAATGCTTTCGGTGGTCGAGCAGCCGTTGTCGATGTCGGTTGCCGTGAGGGTAAACGTACCGCCCGCATCTACGGTCGGGGTGGCGGTATCGTCGCCGGCGGTGATGCCCGCGCCCGTCCATGCGTAGCTGATGTTGCCGCCGGTCGCGGTGACGTCGGCGTTGAGGGTTTCGGTCATATCGCCGCAGGTAATCGCTTGCGGCGTGTCGATGACGATGACCGGCGGAGTCGTATTGCTCATAACCGTGACCGAGTCGATTGAAGTACAACCCGTGTCTTCATTGCTGACGGTAAGATAGTAAGTACCTGCCGCCGTTGCGTTGACGATTAAAGAGTCGGTATCACCCGCAATGCCGTCGGCTGCGCTGCTTGTCCATGCGTAGCTGATATTATCGCCGGTTTCGCTGCCCGCACCGCTGACGGAAACTTCGTCATTGTTACAGTCCAAACCGCTTGCCGCTGCGACCGCTACCGTCGGAGTCGTCGTGTCTTCGGTGACGGTAATCGTTGCTTCGTCTTCGCAGCCGTTGCTTGTATTGATAACGGTCAGGGTATAGTCGCCCGTTTCCGTCAAATTACTCAGGAAAAGAGAAGTTTCGTTTTCAATAATCACATCGTTGTATTCCCATTGGTAGGTAAAATTACCGCCTACGGAAGAACCCGTACCCGAAATATCGGCGTCCGCCTCGGCGCAGGTAATCATGTTATTGACCGCAAGCACGGCAACCGGAGTTTCGGGGTCGCCTTCTACCGTGACCGAAGCAGAAGCGGAACAGCCGTTACTGCTGTCCGTCACCAATACCTGAATCGTACCCGGTGCATCGACCGTCGGCATTTCCGCGTTCGGGTCGGAAAGTACCGCCGTTCCTGCCGTGACCGTCCACTCATAAGTCAGATTTGCGTTGCCCGCGTCGGTCGGTACTAAAGTAACGGTCGGGTCATCGCAACTGATTTCGTCGGGTGCATTGACCGCTGCCGAAGGGGGTACGGTATTTTCGGTGACGGTGATGCTTTCCTGCGTTTCGCAGCCCGTAGTAATGTCGGTGACAGTCAAAAGGAAAGTGCCCTCGCCGTCCGCATTCGGCGTCAGGGAAGTCGGGTCGTCGAGGCTGCCCGAGCCGCCGGTGACAATCCATTCTACCGTAAAATCATCGCCGCTGTCCGAGGCGGATGCGTCCAATTGTACTGTCTCTTCGGCACAGGTTACGACGTCCGGCGTAGCTATCGACACTTCGGGAAAATCCGTATCATCGGGTACGGAAACGGTTTCTTCCGCCGTACAGCCGGTGGCGTTATTGGTAATGACGAGGTCGTAATCGCCCGCCATGTTGACGGTCGGTGTCAATGTGGTTGCGCCGAGAATAGTCGCGCCGTTGTCGCTTGTCCATTGGTAAGAAAAGCCGCCGCTGCTGCTGTTGCCGGCGTCGATACCGACGGTCTCGGTGTCACAGCCGAAACCTTCCGGTGCGTTGACGGCAATGGTCGGTTCGGTAGTGTTTTCATCCACGGTTACGGTTGCGGTGCTTGAGCAGCCGTTGCCGCTGTCGGTTACGGTCAGCGTGTAGGTGCCGGGCGCATCGACGGTTGGCGTATTGCTGTCGCCGGCGGTGATGTTTGCGCCGGCGGGACCCGTCCAGGCGTAGGTAATGTCCGTGCCGTTGGAAGAAGCGGTACCGTTGAGTTGCACGGTTTCGCTGTTACAGGTCAGGGTCTGCACGGCACCCGCATTTGCCGTCGGCTCCTGTGCATCGACGGTGATATTAACGGGTGCTTCGGCGAAGCAGTTGCTGTCGGTATTGGTGACGGTCAGGGTGTAAGTGCCCGCGTCGTTGACGGTGATTTCGTCTTCATTCGTGCCTGCGGCAATGACCGTTCCGTCTTGATCGGTCCAAGTGTAGGAAATATTCGCACCGGTCGAAGAGCCGCCGGCGGTTAAGGTTACGGCAGAGTTATTACAATCCAAAGTGCCGGACTCGGTCACGGCGGCGGTCGGCACGTCGGTGCTGCCCGTTACCATGATGTTGGGTAAAATAAATTCACAGTCATCGGCATCGGTGACGGTAACGGTAAATGTACCTGCGGCTACGCCGGAAAGGTCTTGGGTCGTTGCGCCGTTACTCCACAAATAGGTCAGCGTGCCGTTGCCGCCCGTAGCGGAGATGTCGATGGCACCGTCATTAGGACTCGCACAATCTACACCTTGTGTGCTGACGACTTCCGCAGAGAGCGGCGGATTTTCTGCCAAAGTAAAAGTTTCGATAATTTCACAACCGGCGGCATTGACCGTCACGGAGTAGTCGCCCGCAGGTAAGCCCGCTTGGTCTTCGAGGGTACTGCCGTTACTCCATAAGAAGGTGACCGCACCGTCTGCATTATTGACCGTGAGGTCGATAGAACCGGTGTTGGTACCGGCGCAGTCCGCGTCTTCGGAGGCCGCGCTGACCGTAGTTGCCGAGCCGACGACATCGACGGTGCCCGCCGCCTCGCCGAGACAGCCTTCGGTGGTGACAATTTCTAAGGCATAAGTACCGGTTTCGTTGACTTCGAGCAAGTAAGGACTTTCGGTCACGCCGGAAATTTCTTCCTGAAACACACCGTCGATACTGTACACAAAACTAAACGGTCCGTCGGAGCCGGTCAGATTGACTTCCAAAGTTCCGCTGTCACCGCCGGAGCCGCAAAGGGAAGCCGCGCCGTCCAAAACACCCGAAGGACTGTTGATATTGATGCTGCCGGTACCGACACCTTCCGCACCGCAAAAATCGGTAACGGTGACGGTGTAGCTGCCGTTTTCGGTATTCGAGCCGCCGGTATAGACCGGACTGGGCGTAGAACCCCCTCCGTCTCCCCAATCATAAAAATAAGGTGCAACCCCGCCCGTGCCTTCCGCAACCAAAATGGCGGGAAAGCCCTCACAGCCTTCGGCATCGGGCACATCGACGTCTAAGGTCGGCAGGTCGAAAATATTGAGCGAAACCTCGGCGGCATCACAGGTACAGGAACCGAAAAGAAACAGTATGATGTCTTCTACCCCTTCCGTAATGTCGTCATCTACGATGTCGATAAAAATCGTCACCGAAGGTACGAAAGCCGGAATGATAATCGGTGAAGGCGGCAGACCTGTATAGTCAACGCCGACGGTAGCCGAACCCGAAACTTCATAACTGATTTCTGCATCTTGCGTAATGTCACCGCCCTCGCGTGTAAAAGTAAAAGCTGCCTGACCGCAGGACGCGGACTCGTAAGAGTCGGAAGACCCCGTAAGCGGAACGGTTGCCGTACCGGTAGCGGCGCTACCTGCGTCAAAACTGTTGGCTTTGAGGAAAACGGCGGAGTCATAAATACCATCTACCGCATCACCGATTGCCAATCTGATATGGTAAGTCTCGCAGGGAATAACACTCGCAACGGCGGTCAAGGTAGTAGTGTAGCCGTCGAAGGCAAAAATTCCCGAACCGGCACCCGGCACACCACAATCACTGCCGTTGGAAACAAACAATCCCGAATTGGTTACAGGATTGATATTGTTGATACTTACATTGTCTCCGTTTGCCAACTGCGCAATATTAATCGCACCGCCTGCATAAGGTCCTGCAATGCCGGGACCGCTCAAAAAGAAACCGAATACGTCATTAAAAGAGGAAGGGTTTGGCGGTGCGAAATCACAATACTCTTCGGATGCAAAAGCATAATCGAATTGAACCATATCGACGGTCGGTACGAAGTCAAACTCTAAAACAACTACGTCATTTATGGGGTCGCCGCCGGCAAGGTCACTCAAATCTCCGTTTCCGTCGGGGCTGTTGGTATCGGAACTCAAAAACTGCGTACTGTTTGCGCCCATGTTACTGATCAAGCCCGTAGAAAGGACGATACCCTCATCAAAACTCGGGTCGAAACCGAAAATCTGCGTACCTCCCGTAAAGTCACCGACAGAAAGACCATTACCCGTCACGCTCGCACCGGAAGTCTCGAAGCAATCACCGCCGATAAAAATGTTTTGCACCAAATCGGTAGCATCCAGATTTTGGGAAGCGGAAAACATCATCGACTTAGCATTCGCCTCCGGTTCTTTTATTTCCTCCGGACAGTTTTGACAACTGACGGAGAAAAAAAGTTGGTTGTGCTGACCGTTCACAGCATTTTCAGAGACTACGGTAAAGCTGCGGCAGGCATCGAATGCCGTAAAAGTCAATGATTTTACGCCGTCATAACCTTTGTACAAAAATCCGCCGCCGCTGTTCGCCGTGCAGTAAACTTTGTATTCCATTCCGACCTGCAGCCCACAAAACTCGACGGTGTTTTGGGCGGTGGCGGAATAAACAGTTTCACGCATTTGTTTTTGCCCCTTCACGTCAATCGTGATTTTTCCGACATTTTGTGCTGATACGGATGAGGGGATAATGAATGTGAGCAGAGTAAAAAAGCAGAGAAGTAAACTTGATTTCATATTCCTGTTTGATGATGAGCAAAGACACGACTCGAAACGTTCGACGTTTCGATGACGGAGTTTTTGCGTTGGTAAGTTTTTAAAAAATGTCGGATAAGGATTACGCAGCCTGAATAATACTTTAGGTCAGTCTTTTTAACAGGGTCAGGAAATAAAGAGAAGATCGGGAGTTTATAAGAAAACAGCAGGATAAGGTGTCGCAGTAAGGTTGAATTTTACGGGGCAGCACAAAGAGGTCTGAAATAGATTTAAAATAAAATCAAACAATTTTAAAAAGCAAATATAAAACATTGAACGACAAATCGGATTTTATTCCTTAATTACTGAACGTTAATTCGCAAAATTTACGGTTGAACGACATCAGGAGCTAAAGAAGACCGGTATGCTCACAATATTTCAGAACCTCATGCAACGTTTAAAAACAAAATTTTATTATTTGAGGTCTATATTCTTTTACATTTCAACAAATTAACAAAGGAAATTTTAAAAAAAACTTGTCTTATATTCTATAAGTCTGTACCTTGCGCCACTAAATCTAAATCCATAAAAAAGTCAGCAGAGGAAATAAGTTTTTTGCGGCTGACGCTTCCTTTTTAGGATAAGAACTAATCAAACAAAATTTTACAGTATGTCAGATAAATTAGACAGAACCGACCTGAAAATCTTGAAAATTCTTCAAGAAAACAGTAAAATAACTAACCTGGAACTTTCCAAGCGTATCGGTCTTTCGCCGGCTCCGACTTTGGAACGCGTAAAAAAATTGGAGAACAACAGCGTCATTCACAGCTACCACGCCGTAGTCGAACCGAGCGCTATCAACCTGAATGTGAAGACTTTCGTTTTGGTTGACCTCGCATGGCAAAAAGAGAACGCTCTTAACCAATTTTTAGAAAAAATTAAGTCTATTCCGGAAATTACCGAGTGTTTCATCATCACCGGCGAAGCGGATTTCTTAATCAAAACCATTTGCAAGGACATTCCGACTTACGAGCAGTTGTTGTTTAAAACTTTGTCGCAAATCGAAGAAATCGAACGCCTCAAAACGCTGATGACGCTTTCTACCGTGAAAGACAGCCGCGTGTTGCCGTTTGATTACGAAAACGA
>JAHDCG010000240.1 GCA_020629965.1 Saprospiraceae bacterium
CGGGGGAACTTTCTCCGGGCTTGAGTCTGTGGTAAATCTCGATGTTTTTGGTACTCTTTTGAGAGAAAATACAAGTTCAAAACGAATTCAAGTTTTGAAGGCGAATTTGCTCCCCGCGCAGTACTGTCCCGACTTCAGTCGCGGAGTCGGGGGGTTTCATTACGGCTCTTGCTGTGCGGCTTCAGCCCCCTAACCCCCGAATCGGGGGAACTTTCTCCGGGCTTGAGTCTGTGGTAAATCTCGATGTTTTTGGTACTATTTAAATGCAATCAACGCAAGAAGAAATAGTCACAAAATTTTACGAAGTAAAATCATATCATAACAAATCATAAGTCTCATCCGCGACTGAAGTCGGGACAGGTATAAATCAGGTTAAAAAAAAAGCACCCGAACAACAAAGTCCGGATGCCTTTCTGTTAAAAACTAATCACTATCCTCAACGAATAACCACCAACTGCTTAATCACCGCAGCCTGCCTGTCATTCGATAAACGCAACAAGTAAACCCCGGTCGCCAAATCCTTCAACGGCAAACGATACGAACCCGTACCCGCCGCTACATCCGCAGCCGTCACCGTTCTGCCTGTATTATCGAGCACTTCCAAACGTGCATCCGTCGTCAAAAGCGGGAAATGAACCGTCGTGAAATCCGTTGCCGGATTAGGCGCGAGCGTTACGTTCGCCTCCGTCAGTTCCGTGCCCGCCGCCGGCGACTCGCCGGTTTGTGCACCGATATTCAACTCGAAAGTACCCGTGTAGCTCACCGTAAAATCCTCCGCCTCGCCGCTGTAAAAGTCCGCGCAGACCTCCGGGAAATCGAAACGCGACACGGCGACGCGCATCCGTTGCTCCGTGTTCGAGAATTGCAAAAGCGGAATAAAGGCCTCGAAAACCTCCGAGTTATCGACCGTTTCCCAAATCATCTCGCCCGCATCGAAAAAGTCGCCGTCGTGATTTTTGTCCGTCCACATTCTCCAATACAAATCCTGCCCCGCCGCATTGCCGCCGGCAATCATCTCGAAGCGTACCGAATTTTGCGACACATCGAAAACAAACGGATTGTCCGTAAAGTCATCGTAGCCCGCGTCGTTATTGGACTCGCGGCGTTGTCCGCGTGCCGAAATCTGCGCGATGCGCAAATCCGTGTCCGTACCGCCCGTCGCGCAGTAAGCCGCCTGCGGTTGATCCACGCTGACCGCGAAGGTCTCCGTGACTTCATTGCCGCAGTCGTCCGTCGCCCGGTAAGATGCCGTATATTCGCCGACCGGCCACGCCGAACCGACCGTCAGCAGCGTCTGTAAAGTATCGCCCGTTGCCGTAATCGTTTCCAAAATCGGTCCCGTTTGCTCCACATTTACACACGGACGCTCGACCAAAAAGCCGCGCATTTCGTCGGCATTCGTAAACGTCCACGCACCCGTATTTTGCAAAGTAATCACCGTCGCTTCACTCGAATAATTCAAGACATCGCCGAAGTTTTGGAACGCCGACTCCGTTTCATCCGCCCAAGTGTACTCAAAAATTCCTTCGACCTCATTAACCTCCAAACCTAACCACAGGTCATTGACATCAGTCGGTAAAGCGTAGCGCAAAAAGTTATTTTCCGCTCGATTATCGACCGTCACCAAGTTACCGCCCGGCAGCATTTGCGCCGTTTCGATTGCCTCTTCCCAAGCCATTTCCGCGCCCGTAAAGTAGAAATATTGGTGACCGTAAAAATCGCCGAGGTATTGGAAATCCGCAAAGTCCGTCGTCGGGCAAGCCGCGCACAAGGTCGAAACCCGGGGCGCATTCCAACGCACCGCCGCCGTCGCATCCGCCTCTTCCACACAAGTCTCGATGTCTTGCAAACCGCCGATTGCCAAAGGCGGAACCACCGTCACGTCAAATATGCAGTAGCCGTGCAGACCGTAGGTGTCTTCCGCGTCCCAAGTCACCGTCGTCGTACCGAGCGGAAATTCGTCGGGCGCATCGTTCGTCACCGACAAAATTTCGCAATTGTCGATAAAGGTTGCCGTCGGCAACACAAAGCCGTCTAAAGCATCCGCGCTGACCGTCACATCTTCCGGGCAGCTCGTCGCCTCCGGCTGAATTTGGTCGTGCACATACACCGTAATCAGGTGCGTTACCGAGTTGCCGTTCATGTCCGTAATCGTTACCGGATGCGGGTGAATACCCACCGTCATCGGGAAAAATCCGTTGCCCTCGATACTCGCAATACCGCAAGCATCTGAGGCATTCACGTCGATTTGTACGATTGCCGTACAGTTGTCGTAAGCCCAATCAATCGAAGTGTTACAGTAAATCACCGTCGGTCCGGTCAAATCCGTGACCGTCACATTTTGCTCACAACTCTGACTGAAACCGTTCGGATACGTCACTGTATGCGTCACCGTCGTCGTGCCGATTTCAAACATATCCGGCGCGTCATTGGTCACCGTCGGCTCACCGCCGCAGTTATCGCTTGTGTAAAAAGGCTCTAAGAGAATAATCTCGCTGTTGCCGCATTCATCCGCCGCAGTCGTCGTGCTGATAGGTTGACGACAGGTCAAAGTCGGCACCGTCACGGTATTTATCACTTCGTTGGAAGGTACGGGGTCAGGAATTTCTTCCGCACCGGTCGTTGCCGTATTCAAAATTTCCGTGCCGTCCGCAGTCGTCACATCGACCGTCACCGCAAAGGAAACCGTCGTGCTTTCGCCCGGCTGTAAAGTCGCAATCATCCAATTCGGCGTCGCAGGGTTTGCATTATTCGGCATCACGCCCGACACATACATCGTCGAACCCGGTACAAGCGTCGTATTCGCCGGCGCGGCATCGTCGATGACCACCTGCGTCGCATTTCCGTCGCCGATATTCGACACGGTCAGCGTGTAAATAATTTCCGAACCGACACAAATCGTACCCGCCGGTGCGTTGCTTTTCGTCAGCGTCAAAATCGGTTCGCCCACCGTATTTTCGACTTCGTTGGAATCAATCGGGTCGGGGTCTTCGTCCGATTGCGTCGTCGCCGTATTGAGAATGACCGTACTCGCCGGCGTACCCGCATCGACCGTCACCGTAAAAGAAACCGTCGTCGATTGACCCGGCTGCAACTCCGCGACCGTCCAATTCGGCGTAGCGGGGCTGCCCGTCGTCGGCGCGATACCGCCCACAAACATGGTCGAACCCGGTACGAGCGTTGTATTCGCCGGTGCGGCATCGTCGATGAGGACATTTACCGCACTGCCGGCACCCGCCCCCGTTGCCGTATTCGTTACGGTCAGCGTGTAAGTAATTTCGTCGCCGATTTGCACAATGCCCGTCGGGTCGTTGGCTTTGACGATTTCCAAAATCGGCGCTACGACCGTATTTTCGACTTCGTTGGAAGGAATCGGGTCGGGCAGTTCGTCCGAGTTCGTCGTTGCCGTATTCGGAATAATTGTGCCCGCCGGCGTACCGTCGTTTACCGTCACTTGAAAAGAAACCGTCGTGCTTTCGCCCGGCTGCAATTCCGGAATCGTCCAACTCGGCGTTGTCGGATTGCTGTTCACGGGCGCAACTCCCGACACGTACATGGTCGAGCCGTTGACGAAAGTCGTGTTCGCCGGCGCGGTATCGTTCACCAAAACATTGGTCGCGCTGCCCGCCGTTGCTCCCGCCGAAGTATTCGTGACGGTCAATGTATAAGTAATCGTTTCGCCCTCTTTCACAATGTCCGTCGGGTCATTCGCTTTGGTAATTGTCAAAAGCGGCGCGACCACGTTATTATTGACTTCGTTGGAAATAATCGGGTCGGGAATTTCATCGGAAATCGTCGTCGCCGTGTTCAAAATCACCGTGCCCGCCGGTGTGCCGTCATTGACGGTAACTTGGAAAGAAACGGTGGTCGATTCGCCCGGCTGCAATTCCGCAATCGTCCAATTCGGCGTAGCCGGACTGT
>JAHDCG010000093.1 GCA_020629965.1 Saprospiraceae bacterium
ACTTGGTGGAAAGAAGCCGTTATTTATCAAATTTATCCGCGCAGTTTCAAAGACAGCAACGGCGACGGTATCGGCGACCTGCGCGGCATCATTGAAAAGCTGGATTACCTCGCGGATTTAGGAGTGGATATTTTGTGGTTGAGTCCGATTTTTCAATCGCCGAACGATGACAACGGCTACGATGTGAGCGACTACACGGCAATTATGTCCGAGTTTGGAACGATGGCGGATTTTGATGAAATGCTGGAAAAAGCCCACGCGCGGGGGCTGAAAATTTTGCTGGATTTGGTAGTTAATCACAGTTCGGATGAGCACCGTTGGTTCCGGGAAGCGCGCAAGTCACCCGACAATCCTTACCGCGATTTTTATTTTTGGGAAAAGGAGAAACCGAACAACTGGGGCAGCTTTTTTTCGCCCTCGGCTTGGGAATACGATGAGCAGGCGCAAGCGTATTATCTGCACCTTTTCTCCAAAAAGCAACCCGACCTGAACTGGGAAACGCCCGCCCTGCGCGAAGCGGTGTACAATGATATGCGCTTTTGGCTGGATAAAGGCGTGGACGGTTTCAGAATGGACGTTATTCCGTTCATTTCCAAGCATTTGGACTGGCCCGAGCCGGCGGGGAAAGAAGGACAACTGCACGTAAAAATGTGGTCGCGCGGGCCGCGTTTGCACGAATTTTTGCGAGAAATGAATGAAGAGGTTTTGTCAAAATATGACATCACTTCGGTGGGGGAGGGCATCGGCGTTTCGACGGAAAATGTGGCGGATTTTGTGCATCCCGACCGCAAGGAATTAGACATGCTCTACCATTTTGACCACGCGATAATCGACCACGGGCCGGGCGGAAAATACGACCCGGTTGAATTGGATTACGCTCGATTTCAACAGATTTTTAAAGATTGGGATGCCAAAGTCGAAGAGGGCAGTTGGATAAATATTTTCTTAGATAATCATGACTTTCCGCGTTTGGTTTCGCGCTTCGGCAATGACAAAGAATACCGAGAAGAGTCGGCGGGATTGTTTGCGATACTGCTGCTGACGATGCGCGGTACGCCCTGCATTTATCAAGGCACGGAAATCGGCATGACGAACGTGGCGTACCCGACTTTGGAGGATTACGATGATTTGGAAATTAAAAACGTCGTTGCGCAAACCAAGAAAAACGGCGGTGATTTAGATAAGTTGCTGCAAGCCGTACACCGACAGGCACGCGACAATGCCCGCACACCGATGCAGTGGACAAACGAGGAAAACGCGGGCTTCACAACGGGCGAACCGTGGCTGAAAGTGAACGAAAATTATCGAAAAATCAACGTAGATGCGGCGCGAAAAGACGCGGATTCCGTTTGGTATTTCTATAAAAATTTATTGGAATACCGTAAGGAAAATAAAACTTTCGTGTACGGCAAAACCGAATTTTTCGACACCGGTAACAGCCGATTATTTGCCTATCGCCGATACGACATCGAGGGAGATTTTATTATACTGTTGAATATGAGCGATGAAGTGCTCGACGTACCGACGGAAATCGTGAACGAGGATTATGAGAGAATTTTTTCAAATTACCGATACAGACCGGAGCTGACTGACGAAAAATTGCAACCGTGGGAAGGTCGCATTTACTCACATTATATGGCCGAAATCATGAGCATTATCGGAAACCGTCAGTCGGTTGAAAAAAAGAAGCCTAAGAAAAAGAAAAAGCGCAATTATCGCAGAAGAAAATAGGGAACAAACACCGGCGAAAGCCCCCTCTCACCTCTCTCCTCACCCCTCTCTCCTTTTAACAACATGAAAAAACTACTCCCGACCGCACTCCTTCTCCTCGTCCTTTCCCTTGCCGGACTGTGGCTGCGCTTTTTCACTGATGCACAAGTCGAGTGGGGCGGCTACTTTGCCATGATGGTCTTTTACGCTCTCATTTTTTACGCGGGCACTTACGCCGCCGGGCTGCGCAAATACGACAGCACGGAGGGCGTCATGCTCGCCGGTCGGGAAGTACCGCTGTGGATTGCCGTGTTTACGATGAGCGCGACCTGGATTGGCGGCGGCTTTATCAACGGCACGGCAGAGGCAACTGCGGCAAGCGGACTGATGTGGGTGCAGGCACCGTGGGGTTATGCGTTGAGTCTGATGGTCGGCGGCTTATTTTTCGCAAGAACCATGCGACGCAACGAGTACAAAACCATGCTCGACCCGCTCGCAGACCGCTTCGGGAAACGCATGGCGGCACTGCTTTTCCTGCCCGCGCTCAGCGGCGAAATTTTTTGGACGGCGGCGATACTGACCGCGCTCGGCACGACTTTCGGAACGGTTTTGGGACTGGCGACAACACCGGCGATTGTGCTTTCGGCGGTGATTGCGATTGCTTACACGGCACTCGGCGGGCTGTGGGCGGTGGCGGTAACGGATGTTTTGCAGTTGATTTTGCTGTTTGTCGGGTTGCTGTTGGTGGTGCCTTTTGCTTTGGATGCAGCGGGCGGTTTGGAGACGGTTTGGGCGAATTATGCGGAGCAAAAAGGCGGCACGGCGAGCTTTTTTCCGTCGCGGGAGGCACTCGGCATTTACTACTGGAATTGGTGGGATTACGCGCTGCTGTTAATTTTCGGCGGTATTCCGTGGCAGGTTTATTTTCAGCGGGTGTTGAGTTCTAAGGACGAAAAAACGGCGGTTCGCTTGTCGATTGCGGCGGGATTTGTGTGTCTTTTAGCGGCGATACCGGCGGTGATAATCGGCATGGTCGGCGCGACGGCGGACTGGTCGGCACCGGGTCTGCAGCCGCCGCCGGACTCGGCTTCGACCTTGCCGCACGTGGTGCGTTATTTGACGAGTCCGTGGATTGCGACGATTGGTTTGGGGGCAATTGCGGCGGCAGTGATGTCTTCGGTGGACAGTTCGATTTTATCGGCGTCGTCAATGGCGGGTTGGAATGTTTTTCGTCCGTTGTTTCGTCCGCAAATTACGAGTGAGAAATTGGGGAAAATCATCAAGCGGTGCATCTGGATTATCGGTATTGCGGCGACGCTGTCGGCATTAAATATTCAATCGGTTTACGAACTGTGGTTTTTGTGCAGCGACTTTGTGTATTGTCTGCTTTTTCCGCAGTTGGTCTGTGCACTTTTTGACAAAAAGGCGAACGCGGCGGGGTCTTTCGCGGGTTTTGTGGTGGCAGCGGTGCTGCGTTTCGGCGGGGGAGATGCGACATTGGGTATTCCGATTTTTTTGCCGTATCCGATGATTGAGGAGGGGGTGGTTTTATTTCCGTTTCGGACGACGGCGATGGTGTGTAGCTTGGTGGTGATAGTGGTGGTGTCGCGGGTGCGGGGTAGTCGAGTATGAATTTTTTTTGAACCTGATTTTTTAGGATGATTATGATTGGTTATGACATGTGTGACTATGGCTTTTCACGATGACCCCGTACAGTTGTCGGGGTGATCTTTTATAATTTACGCTGTTTTGCTTTTTTAGAATGCCTTATAGTCCAAGATTTACCGTGAATTTTGGCGCGAAGAAAGTTCCCCGCTCCGGGGTTAGGGGTTGAGAGACGCTGAGCAAAGCCGTACTGAAAACCCCCTGCCCCGCGACTGAAGTCGGGACAGGCCCGGAGCGGGGAGCAGACCGGCTTTCAAAACTGAAATTCGTTTTAAATTCAAATACGATTTCAAAAAATGCTAAACTTAATTGCCGTCTTCGTCGAAATGAAAGAATCGATAAAATCCAAGATTTACCGTGAATTTTGGCGCGAAGAAAGTTCCCCGCTCCGGGGTTAGGGGTTGAGAGACGCTGAGCAAAGCCGTACTGAAAACCCCCTGCCCCGCGACTGAAGTCGGGACAGGCCCGGAGCGGGGAGCAGACCGGCTTTCAAAACTGAAATTCGTTTTAAATTCAAATACGATTTCAAAAAATGCTAAACTTAATTGCCGTCTTCGTCGAAATGAAAGAATCGATAAAATCCAAGATTTACCGTGAATCGCAGCGCGAAAAAATCTGCTCAACCTCCCAACCTCTCAACCCCCAAACCCCAACCTCTTCTCAAAAATTATCCCTATCTTACCGCCGAAAACCTACTTCATAAACAACATAATTATTTTCTATGCCAATCAGAATGGAAGAAGACCCGCAACGACCGCGGCGGGGACGCAGACCGAGTAACAATCAAGGCGGCGGCAGCGGTATTTTTCAGTTTTTGCCGCTTATCCTGGGCTTCGTTTTTAAAAGACCGAAACTGATTTTGCCGCTCGTGATTATCGGAGCGATTTGGTGGTTTTTCCTCGGCGGCTCGAATATGCTCGGCGGGGATGCGGTGGCGGATGACGGGAGCAGCGAATACACGGATATTGCCTCGAATGAGTTTAGTTTCGGGGCAACTTTGAGTGAAGAAGAATACAGCAAGGCGCAGATTTTTGAACCGTTGGCGATGAGTGCGACGACTTTGCCGCGTCGCGCGATTTTGACCGATTATGCACCCACGCCCTCACATCAGGGGCGGCAGGGGAGTTGCGTCGGCTGGGCGGCGAGTTACTGCGGGCGCACGATTTTGCACGCCCGACAGACGGGGGCGGACCCGGATAATGTGGTGTTTAGTCCGTCTTATTTGTACAACCAAATTGCTTTGGAAAATTGTCAGGGCGCGTACATGCAAAACGCCATGAAGACAATGAAGCAAGGCGGGGTTTTGCCGCTGCGTGATTACCCCTACGACGACCGTTCCTGCTCCGCGCTGCCGAGTCGGGCAGAGCAGCAAAAGGCGGCTGACTTTCGGACGAAAGGCTACAATCGTCTCACTTTGCCCGGCAGCTACGGCACCGACATCGACGGGGTGAAACAGAGCCTGGCGCAGGGCGCACCCGTGGTTATCGGCATGATGGTCGGCGGTACATTTATGACCGAAATGCGCGGCAGAGACGCTTGGCGACCGACGCAGCGAGATTACTCGCAGTACGGTTACAGCGGGCACGCGATGTGTCTGGTGGGTTATGATGATAATAAAAACGGCGGTTCGTTTTTGCTGCAAAACTCTTGGGGTACGGACTGGGGTAACGGCGGTCGTGCTTGGGTGACTTACGCTGATTTCAATAAGTTTAACAAAGAAGCTTACGGCTTGTACCCGATGGGGACGAGCGAGCAATTCGACGAAAATAAACTGGCGGCGCAGGTCGGTTTGGTAGCGAATGCCACGGGCAGTTTGATTGCTTTGGCAAGAGAAACCGACAATATTTACCGCACACGCACGCCGATTAAGAAGGGCGATAAATTCAAAGTCGCGGTTACAAATACCGTCGAGTCGTATATATATGTGTTGGGTGAAGAGACGGACGGTTCGAGCTATGTACTTTTTCCTTACACGGACAAACATTCGGCGTACTGCGGTATCATCGGTACGCGGGTTTTTCCGCGTGATTTTTCGATGGTAGCGGATAATATCGGCTCGCGCGATAAAATTGCGGTGGTGGTTTCTAAAACGGAGTTGAATTATCAACAACTTAATCAAGCGATTAACCGCAGCTCACAACCGACTTTTGCACGTAAGGTGCAGGAGGTCGTAGCGGGTGAAGCGGTGCGCAACGTCAACTTTTCCGACCAAAAAGGCGCGATTGGTTTTGAGGCGGAGTTAAACGGGAAAAATATTGTGGCGATGATTGTCGAAATCGATAAGAACTGATAAAATCTCAACCCGAAAATGCTATTATACAAAAACAGGTAATCGTCTGCGGGCGGCTACCTGTTTTTGGTTAAATTAAGATGTCACAGTCTGTACTCTACGGTGATTTATTGTATCTGTTAAATAAAAATATGAGATAAAGTAAAGCTGTTTGTTAGATAATGTGACAGGGTGTTTTTATATTTTTTTTCATTTTTCAAGTTTAATTTATTTTAATTCAAGGCATTACGATTTAATTTTGGTTCTGATTGTCATTATTTGTGATTTAGTTTCGGCGGTAAATTGTTTTTAGTCTTGTTTTATTCTTCCTACCTTTGTCTCGTAATAAGGACATCACATTTGAACAACCTTTTTCCCGTGCGTTGTTCTGTGTCGCAAGCCCTGTCGCGACTGTAATTTAAGCTCTTTTGTAAAGAAAAATTTTTTCCACGCAAGAATACCAAACTCCTTTCCCTCAAATTGATTATAGGACAGAGGGCTGATTCCTCTGTTTTATCAGCCTTTGCCCGTTCGGGCAGTAATAATTATCCTTGCGGATGAATGTTACTTTTGTCAATTATCTGCGTCAAAAACGCAAATCGTAATCCCGTTAAAAACTCGAAAATAACAAATTTTTATACTTACACTTACACACGCAGCAACAACAAAATTATAATCCACCCCCCGCATTTTAAGTTGATTTTGGTGTAGCGCACAGACGACAATCTCTATGAATTCGACCCACAAAAACATTCTGGTCATTGAAGACCAAGAGTGCATACGCGTCTTATTAGGTACCTGGCTAAAAAAACAAAAATACAACGTCACTACCAAGTCCGACGGCTTCGAAGGTATGCGTTGGTTGGGAGAGGGAAATATTCCCGATCTGATACTCCTCGATATGCACATGCCGCGCCTCGGCGGTAACGATTTTTTGCGTAACATTCGCAACAGCGGATTTTTCCGCAACATTCCCGTCATTGTCGTTTCCGGCACTGAAGAACAAGAAGAAATAAAAGAATGTATTGATTTGGGAGCCAAGGATTTTTTGAAAAAGCCTTTTAATCCCGTTAATCTGCAAAGTAAAATAGGTTCAGTTCTTTTCCCCCCTTTGAATAATCCTGTTTATCCGGCTTAAAAATGCCCGCTTGTGTCGGCATTTTTTAAGGTCATTTTCTACAACATCGCACATTGTAAGAAACTCAAAACAAAATTGTTATGAACCCGACTTTACTCCGCACGTCGAGTGCGAAGGAGCAGAAAGTTATGGTTTTATTGGGATTAGAAGGAGAAACCCCCGTCTTCCAAAGTTCTTCCTTCTCCGAAGTAAACCCTTATCGGCTGCGCGAATTTGAAAATTCGTACCTCGCTTTCCGTTGGCTCGAAGCCCGCGTCGATAAACCCGGTAAGCTCAAAGAAATACAGGCGATTATCTGCGGTCACGAGTTTTTGGTGAGCGAAGACTACATGCTGCTGCGCGCCATTAAAAATCACGACGACCTACGCGAAATTCCGTTCATTTCTCTCTACGCCGACGAAGTGCCGGACAGTATCGCCGCCATGAAACTGGGCATTGACGATTGCTTTGCCCTGCCCGTCAACGAGGAGCAACTCGAAAATCGTATCGCTTTTCTGCGTACCTTCAAAAAGGAGCAAATCGCCCAAAATAAACTGCCGGAAGACAACCTCGACGACCGACTGCCGCGCGGTAAAAGAGTTTTCGACATAATTTTCGCTTCACTCGCACTGATTGCCGCAAGTCCGTTTTTGCTCATCGCTGCCCTTGCCGTCAAACTGACCGACGGCGGCGATATTTTCTATACTTCCAAAAGAGTAGGCACAGGCTACCGCATTTTTGACTTCCTCAAATTGCGCAGCATGTACCCCGATGCAGACAAGCGTTTGCAGGATATGAAAGCCAAAAATCAATACGACGACGACGCGGTTTTTATGAAAATCGCCAACGACCCGCGTGTGACTCCCGTCGGGCGCATCATCCGTAAATTCAGCATCGACGAATTGCCGCAACTCATCAACGTCATTAAGGGTGATATGAGCATCGTCGGCAACCGCCCGCTGCCCGTCTATGAAGCAGAGCAACTGACGCGTGACCAATGGGCACGCCGTTTTCTCGCCCCCGCCGGCATCACCGGTCTGTGGCAGGTCAGCAAGCGCGGCAAAAACGATATGTCAATGCAAGAGCGCATCGACCTCGATATATCCTACGCTAAAAATTGGTCTTTTTGGTACGACATCAAACTGATTTTGCGCACGCCTTTTTCGATTGTGCAATCGGAGGATGTGTGATAGTTGGTGGTTGATAGGCGGCTTTAGGTTTTTGCTTAAGGGGTTTTGGAGGTTGGGGTGTTGAGAGGTTGGGGTGTTGAGAGGTTGGGGAGTAGGAGAACTTTCTCCGGGCTTAAGTTCGCAGTAAATTTTGGAATTTCTTAGTTCTGTTATTTTGAATAAACAGAAGAATTAGGGTTCGTATTTTCTGAAATCGTATCTAAGTCCAAAAAGAATTTAAATTCTGAAGACGGATATTCTCCCCGCTCCGGGGTCGGGGGTTTTCAGTACGGCTCTTGCCCTCGACTTCAGCCCCCTAACCCCCGAATCGGGGGAACTTTCTCCGCGACTGAAGTCGGGACAGGTCCGGGCTTGAGATTGCGGTAAATCTTGGAATTTGTAATACTCTCAAAAAGCAAACAGCAAAAATCAAAAGTATCGCAACAATCAGGTTCAAAAATCAAAGTCACACACAGCGAAAATCATAATAAATCTTATCAATCAGCGTAAAAAAATCATAATAACACACAGCGTAAAATCCCCCGCAAACCGCTTTTAAAAAAATGGATTTTCCAAGAATCAGCATCATCACAGTCAACTACAACGAGCCGGAAGTTACTTACGAACTTCTCAACTCGATACGACGCAGCAACTACCCGAATCTCGAAACCTGGGTAGTCGATAACGCGTCGCGCGAAGACATTACGCCGTACATCAACGTGCATTATCCCGAGGTGAAAACGATACGAAGCGAGACGAATTTGGGATTTGCCGGCGGCAATAATCTGGCGGTGAAAGAATGCACCGGCGATTACATTTTTTTTATAAACAACGACGCGGAACTCACGAATGGCGCGTTGGAAACGCTGGTCGCAGCGTTTGAGAAAGTTCCGCGCTTAGGTATGGTAAGTCCGAAAATTTGTTTTTTTAGGGCTGTTTCGAGTCATCAAAACGAGGACGCACAACGTGCCGCAGACCGCATGAAAAAAGAGGCGCAAGCCCCCGACATCATTCAGTACGCCGGCACCACGCGCGTGCATCCGCTGACGGCTCGGAACAGCACTTTTGGAACTATGGACGCTGATATAGGGCAATTTAATAAGCTGCAACCGACTGCCTACGCCCACGGCGCAGCGATGATGGTCTCCCGCGAGGCCCTCGAAAAAGTCGGCACCCTCTGGGAGCATTTTTTCCTTTACTACGAAGAGTTGGATTGGTGCGCCCGCATGCGCAAAGCGGGTTTTGAGATTTACGTGGAGCCGAATGCCAAGATTTATCACAAAGAAAGTCTGGCAACCGGGAAAATTTCCGCCCTTAAAACTTATTACATTACCCGCAATCGCATTCTTTTTATGCGTCGCAATCACAATTTTTGGCAACTCGCCGCATTTACCCTATTTTTGACCTTCGTTACGATTCCGAAAAACGTAATTAAGTATCTGCTCAAAGGCGATACCAAAGAATTACGCGCCTTCGGAAAAGCCGTTTGGTGGAATGTACTCGATATTTTTTCCCTCGAAAACGGTACACTCGACCCTATCCCTTCCCCCTTCAAAGATAAGTTGCAAACAGCAGCGTTGATTTAATTCGATTAAGATGTCAACTAAGACGGAAGAACTCAGAGACGAGTCTAACGTCTAATATCTAACATCTAAAATCTCTCTCGGACTACACATGAACATACTCATCACCACATTCTATATCGTCAGCGGTATTTTCATTTTCTTTTTGATACTGCCGTTTCTGACCACCTTTTTTTCTCTGCTCTTCGGCAAGGAAAGACTGCGCCGACCTGCCGTCGAAAAGCAATACGACTACGGCACGATTATCACCGCCTACCGCAATTGCGAAATCTCCAAAGGTCTGATAAAGAGTCTGTTAGCGCAAAATTACGACAACCATCATATCTATCTCGTGGCGGATAACTGCGACGTGTCCGATTGGGACATAGAGCACGAAAAGTTCACCCTCCTGCGCCCGGAACCGGCTCTGAATCTCAAAGCAAAATCCATTATTCATGCGATGGAAAACTACGTGCGCCCGCACGATTACACCGTCATTTTTGATGCGGATAATGTGGCGCACCCGAAATTTTATCAAGAAATAAATAAATATGCCAATGCGGGCTACTCCTCGATACAAGGTCAGCGCACCGCTAAAAATCTCGATTCGGTTTATGCCTGTGCGGATGCGACGGGGGAGTTTTACAAAAATTACACAGAGCGTTATGCGCCTTATTTGCTCGGCGGCTCGGCGGTCATTTCGGGCAGCGGTATGGCGGTTGAAAGCAAGCTGTACAAAGGGTATCTCGACAGTCCGGAAATCGAGCAGGGCAAGCATTTGTGGAAAAAAATGTTGCAGGAAGATAAGATTTTGCAAAATTACCTGCTCCGCAAAAATGAAAAAATCGCCTACGCGTGGGATGCCGTCATTTACGACGAAAAAGTCAGCGACGGCGAGGCAGTCACTACGCAGCGCAGTCGTTGGTTATATTCTTATTTTCAAAATATTCCGAACTCACTCGGCATTTTACGACGCGGCTTATTCCATTTTTCTTTCAATCAATTGTACTTCGGTTTGGTCACGATTGCCCCGCCGCTGTTGGTGATGATGGGCGTCTCCGGACTGTTGGCATTGGTCTCTCTGTTCATCAATCCGTGGCTGACCGCCGTATTCGCGCTCGCTTTCTTCCTCTTTTTCGGTACCATTTTTTGGACGCTGTACCTCAGCAAAGCCGAGCCGGTGATATGGAAAAATTTGCAGGGATTACCGATGTTTTTGTTCCGTCAATTAGCCGCTCTGCCGAAAATGCTGAACCCGAATAAGAATTTTAAGCACACGGAGCATAAGAAAGATGTGGGAGTGGAGGAGTTGGTGAAATAGGGGAGAGGGGAGAGGCTGCATACTCTCTGAGCAAAGCAGGAAAGCGAAATTCAAATCGGGTTAAATGCGAAATGTACCCGTCCACCGTCCACCGTTCACCGTAAAACCGTCCACCGTACTAATGAAAAAACTGCTTTGGTTCTCCGTAGCCTTAAACATCATACTCGCCGCCGCCTTCACCGTCATGGTTATCAGACTCGGCGGTGTCCGGTATCTTTTTTTCAAAATGGCGAATACAGGCGTAGAAACGACCTACATCAGCCGCAGAGATAATTTTGCAAACCTCCCCAAAGACTCGACGGATGTAGTAATGCTCGGCAACAGCCTGACGGAACAGGGCGAATGGCGCGAACTGCTGCCCGGCGTCGATTTGAAAAATCGCGGTATCGGCGGCGATATGACCGCGCTGCTGCACGAACGCCTCCCGACCGTACTCGATTTAAAACCCAAAAAACTGTTTTTATCAATCGGTGTCAACGACCTCTTGTACCACGACATCGACTATATCTTGACTAATTACGAAAAGCTTCTCAACGACATTTCCCGTCTTTCTCCCTCCACAAAAGTTTATGTACAAAGCCTGCTGCCCGTCAACAACGACGTGCGCGTCACCGGCATCAAGAACCCGGACATCTTAACCGTTAATCAGAAACTAAAAGAATTGACGCAGGCTAAAGGCTTGACGTTCATCGACTTGCACCGTCGGTTTGTAAACGACGAGGGCAAACTGCCCGAAGAGTTTACTTTCGACGGCGTGCATCTAAAAGGCGAAGCCTACCTTTTGTGGCGCGACCAAATCAAAGAATATATCACCCCCGTCAACCGACAACCGACAACCGTCAACTGACAACTACACACGATGATTTTCAACAGCATACCCTTTTTCGTTTTTATCGGCTTATTTTTGCCGTTATACTTCGCGCTGCGCGGCAAAGCTCGCCTGTGGCTGTGCCTGGCGGCGAGTTATTTTTTCTACGGCTGGTGGGATTATCGCTTTCTGAGTCTCATCGTCATTTCGACGGCTTTGGACTATCTGGTCGGTTTGCAGTTGGATAAAACCGAAGATGAATCCGCGCGCAAAAAGCTGCTGCTGGTCAGTATGTTTGTCAATTTGGGTTTTCTTGCCTTTTTCAAATACTTCAATTTCTTTGCGGACAGCTTTGTCGGTGTCGCCGAAAGCATCGGTTTTACGCCCGATTGGACGACGCTGAATATCATCCTGCCCGTCGGTATTTCCTTCTACACTTTTCAGTCGATGAGCTATACGATTGATGTGTGGAAGCGCGAAATACCCGTCGAAAAAAACTTCCTGCGCTTTGCGACTTTTATCTCGTTTTTTCCGCAGTTGGTCGCCGGGCCGATTGTGCGGGCGAGCGAGTTTTTGCCGCAGTTCCAAAAAGACCGCGACTTCGAGTGGAACCGCATCATCAGCGGCAGCGGACAAATGCTGTGGGGGTTTTTCAAAAAAGTAGCCGTAGCGGACAGCCTTGCGCCCTTTGTCGATCAATGTTTTGCCGCGCCGGAAGCCTTTAGTTCCATGCACCTTTTTATCGGCGTCGTCTTTTATTCTTTCCAAATTTACTGCGACTTTTCCGGCTACTCCGACATCGCAATCGGGCTGGCGCGCATGATGGGTTTCGACTTTCCCGAAAATTTTCGGACACCCTATTTCTCCCAAAACTTCAGTGAATTTTGGACGCGGTGGCACATCACTTTGTCGAGTTGGCTGCGTGATTATCTGTACATTCCGCTCGGCGGTAATCGCAGCGGCAGTTTCGGATCGTGGTTTTTTATCGGTGTCTTTATGCTGTTTTCCGTGGCGGTCACTGCGTGGCTGTGGCTCATTCCCGCCTACGCGCTCATCATTGCGGGCGCGCTGTATTACCTGCGGCGGGGCAAACGCGAGCGGGCAAAAACCTTTACCATGATGAACCTCATGGTCACGATGCTGCTCGGCGGACTGTGGCACGGCAGCAGTTACGCCTTCATTTTTTGGGGATTTTTGCACGGTGCCTATTTAATTTTTCAGCGTTTACTCAGCCCCGGATTTACAAAAATATTAAACGCATTGCGCACGCCCGCTTGGCTCAAAGTCGGGATAAACGTCGCCATCGTTTTCAGCTTGACCGGATTTGCTTGGGTCTTCTTCCGAAGCCCGGATTTTGAGACGGCAGTGTCGGTTATTGCCGGCATTGCCAACCTCGAAACTTTCACTTTCGGCAGCGTCATCGGCAAATTCACGGTACTCAAAGGCGCATTTGTGGTCGGTATTTTGCTGTCGGTAGAAATGAGCGACTTGAAATTTAATTATCAGGAAATCTCCCGGCGCAAGCCCGTTTTTCGGGTCGTTACTTACTCGCTGCTGCTGTGGCTGATTGCTTTTGCGGGCACTTTTGACAGTGATGCGTTTATTTATTTTCAGTTTTGAGAGAGGGGAGAGGAGAGAAGGGGAGAGGGGAGAGGTGCGGAACTCTTTTCTTTAGATTTGAGTGTGTAACAAATTATGGACAATTACCCGTTTCGTAGCGTTCCGATTTTAGTCGAGACGTGCTGTTAATGTTAAAAGTCAAATAGCCTATCGACTAAAGTCGATGCTACGGTTCGGTAGAGCGGCTTGCCCTTTTTTCGTTATAGGCACTTTAGATGTGTAAATTTTTTTGAATTGAGCATTGCTGTTTTGAATATTTCAATGAGAATTACGGATTGGAAAATTAAACGGACATTTGCAGGGAGAGGAAAAGGCATTTAATTCAACCCGTGACTCCCTCTCTCCTCTCCCCTGACCCCTCTCCCCTAAAATAAAAAAACATGAAAAACACTCTTTGGATATTTGCCGTTTTGGCACTGACTTTTCTCGGCGACCGCGCTGTAGGGTACGTCCTGCAACGGCAGGCGGCGGACAGTCAATTTCGCTACGCGCGGCTTTACGATGACCGTGCTGCAGCGGATATTTTACTGGTCGGTAATTCACGCGGCTTAATTTTTTATCAGCCTTACATCGAAGAGAAAACACAGGAAAAAACCTTCAATATCAGCTACAACGGAATGCCGATTGACTTGGGGAATGCCTTGGTGCAGGACTACTTCGACCGCTATCCCGCGCCGCAAAAAATGGTGGTCGATATCACGATGTGCGACCGACTGAACGACCAACTGGTCGGTGGTTTTAAAATGTACGCGCCTTACTCGGAAAGGCTGTCGGCATTGCTGAAAGAAAAATCCGCGACGACTTATCACGGGGCGCAATTTTCGCATTTGTTCCGCTATAATTCCGAGATTTTTCAGCGCAATTTATTCTACCAAAATAAGACCGACGAAGACTGGCTGCTCGACCGCATCATCAGTGATAACATGGTGTTAGGTACGGAAAAATTGGAACCTTACTACATCAATTACAGCCCTGACAGCACGGAATACGTCTTAAATCAATTGGTGGAAATGGTCAAATATGCGCAAAGCAAAGGCACGGAGGTCGAGTTGGTCATCAATCCGTATTTCCCCGATTTTGCGAAGACGATTGTGAATAAGCAAAAATTTATTCAGGCGGTAGAAATGAAAACGGGGTTGACGGTCAATGATTATTCGCTTGCCGTGCAGAAAAAAGAAGGTTTCGGCGATTATCAGCACTTGAATAAAGCGGGCGCGCGGGAGTTTATCGACAAGATGTTGGCGGATAAAATTTTGTAAGCAGCGAATCTTCCCTATATTTCGCCCATGCAAAAAATTGTTCTCACCGGTCCCGAAAGCACGGGAAAAACTACGCTCGCCCGCGCTCTCGCCGCCGCTCTCAACGGAGTTTTCGTTCCCGAATTTGCCCGCACTTACCTCGCCGCTACCGATGGAAAATATACCGCTGCCGACCTGCCAAAAATCGCCGCCGGACAGGCGGAAGCGGAAATCAATGCGCGTTTCGGCGAGTCGAATTATCTTATCTGCGATACTTCTTTTTTGGTTTTAAAAGTTTGGTCGGAATACAAATACGGTGCGGTCAGTGATTTGATAAGTACCTTTTTACAAGAAAAACCCGCCGATTTTTACCTGCTCTGCGGCACCGATATTCCGTGGGAAGCCGACCCGTTGCGCGAAAATCCGAACGAGCGCGAAGAATTGTACGACATTTATAAAAAAGAATTGCGTGCTTTGCGAGTGCCTTATCTCGAAGTGAAAGGCAGTCTCGAAAAGCGCGTGGAAGCTGCCAAAGACTTCATTTTACGCACCGGCAAAAATCAAAATACGCTGCGCAAAATCTATGATTCGCAGACCTTTCGGGCGCAGGGTCACGCCCTTGTCGATGCGCTCGCCGACCGCTTAGAGCAGACGCAAAATGCCGAAATCTTACCCAATAATTATCACGCGCCGCCCGACGAATTGACCTTTTGGGAGAATTACGCAATGCCCGCCGGTGATTGGCAGCACTTTGTCAATACGGTACTCGACCGCTCGATACGGGTGCATCATCCGCGCTACGTCGGGCATCAGGTAGCCGTACCGATGCCGCTGTCTGCACTCGCCGGCCTGACGAGTAATTTTTTGAATAACGGCATGGCAATTTACGAAATGGGGACGGCTGCTTCTGCGCTCGAAAAAATCGTGTTGCGCACTTTTTGCCGGGCGGCGGGCTACGGGGAAGAGGCGGACGGCGTGCTGACCTCGGGCGGTACTTTGGCAAATCTGACCGCACTTTTAGCGGCAAGAAAAGCCTGTGCGCCGACCGACGTATGGACGACGGGGCAGGGGCAAAAACTCGCGATTATGGTCAGTGAGCAGGCACATTATTGTGTGGACAGAGCGGCGCGAATTATGGGACTCGGCAGCGAGGGCATTATTAAAGTGCCCGCCGATAATGATTTTAAAATGCGCACGGATTTACTGCCCGCATTGTGGGAAAAGGCTGAAAATGAGGGGTTTAAGGTGATTGCCTGCGTCGGTTCCGCCTGCACGACCGCGACGGGAACTTACGATGATTTGAAGGCAATTGCCGATTTTTGTGCGGCGAAAAAGGTGTGGTTTCACACGGACGGGGCGCACGGGGCGGCGGTCATTTTTTCGGAAAAATATCGGCACTTGGTCAACGGTATCGAGCGGGCGGACAGCATTGCGCTCGACGGTCATAAAATGCTCGGGGCATCGGCTTTACTGACGGTTTTGATGTATAAAAATGCAAAAGACTCTTACGCCGTTTTTCACCAAAAAGCGCAATATCTGTGGGCGGATGCGGACGCGCCGGAGTGGTTTAACTACGGCAAGCGCACTTTTGAATGTACGAAAAGTATGATGTCGCTGAAACTGTATTCGGTGCTGAAAATGTACGGAGAGCAAGCCTTTCGGGCTTTGACGGAGCAGACTTATGATTTGGCGCGGAAGTTTGCGGCGGATATTCGGGCGCACGCAAATTTTGACTTGGCAACGTACCCGGAGTCGAATATCGTTTGTTTTCGCTTAAAAGATACGGAAAAAAGAGAAGAAGAATTGAACGCTTTAAATCGTAAAATCAGGCAGCAAATGTTGGAGGAAGGAGAGTTTTATTTTGTACAAACGGAATTGAACGGAAAAGTATGGCTGCGCACGACGTTGATGAATCCGTTTACGCGACGCGAGGATTTGCGGGAATTATTGCAAAAAATTGCGGAAAAAGGGAAGTGAAAATTATTTTACAGGCTCATGCCTTTTTGTACCAAAACCATGACTTTTTGAATCAAAGCAAAGTCCGGCAGAAATATTTGGGTTTCTTCGGCAGCTTCTTCGTTGTATTGCTTTTGCAATTCGCTGTGATTCAGCGGTGCGGGTTCATTGACCTCTACATTACTCAAAAAGATGTAGGACGTCAAACTCATGATGAGCAGAAAAGCGGTGACTACGTTGCGCGTATTTATTTTCATTATCGGTTGTTTCGTTTAAAGGGATTTTTCCGAATAACACTACAAAGGTAATGTTAAAATTACTTCCGTGCCGGATTTTTCGACATTTCAGACTAATTTCCCTCTCAAATCTGCTTAAATGACAAGTAAAGGGCAGAATAGGTTGCACCTCACCGAAAAAAAAATACAAAAAAAGTTAAAATTTTAACAGAAAAAAATCAATCGGCAAGCTCGGTTCTAAAAAAGAAGCAACTAAGAGTTTCATCGAAATTTGATAACAACAGCAAACCGGACTAAAGATTTACCGCGCTGTACAAAAAACGCGAAAGCCCGCCATCAACCACCAACTATCAACCACCAACTATCAACTACCAACTATCAACCAACAACCGGCTTTAGCCTTTCGGTTTTAAGCTCAAAGTCAAAGAAATCACGTGCGAAAATTTATTCTGCCCGTCGCCCACGTCCGTATAGGCGTAATCGACATTCAGCGACGAAATTTTTAAGCCGACCCCCAAACTCGGGCGGTAAATCAGACTTTCGCTGTCGTCAAAATCTTTTTCTTTTTGAAATTGATTGACCCCGGCGCGCAGGAAAATGAATTGATTGTAACCCAACTCCAAACCCAAGGACGGGTCGATACTAATCGGGTCGCCCGAAATCACGGTATTCCGCTGCCCGTCGGTGGTAAAATGCGCGTTTAACTCCGGATACAGCGAAACTTTTTCGCTGACCTGAAACAAATAACCCGCACCGACCAATACGGACGGTTTAGTAATTTCCGTGCTGCTCGTCTGCGGCAAATCATTTCCCGTAGCAATCAAAACCGCTTTATCTTCTTCCGAAAAATTCGTTTTCCAAGCGTTAAAGGTCGAAGTCACATCCCGCGCATTCAAGCCCAAACGCAAGCCGCCGCTGCGATACTGCGCCCCGAGGTCGATGCCGAAACCCCAGGCATTCGCAAAAGTACCGATGACCCGACGGATGACTTTGACATTACCGCCGACCGAAAGTTCTCCTTTTTTAACGTTCATTTTCTGTGCGTAGCTGCCCAAAAATGCGTAGTCCGCCGCCGAAAATTCAAAAATATTATCGTAGTTAATCCGTCCTTCCGCATCGTAAAGTTGCAGGGTGTTCGGGATATTATCTACGCCGAAACGCGTGAAAGACAAGCCGATACGACGGTTGCCGTTGGCAGAGGGCAGCACCAATCCCACAAAATCGAACTTGCCGACGCCCGCAAACCATTCCGAGTGCATCGCACCGATTTGCAGTCCGGTGTCGTCGCCGAGGTAGGAGAGACCGGCCGGATTCCAGTAGGTCGCATACACATCATCCGTGCCCGCCGCCACACTGTTACCGAGTGCCTGCGCACGCGCGCCGACTCCGATAGACAAAAATTCGTTGCTGTATTTTTGGGCTTGGAGCAAAAAAGGAAAAGAGAAAACGAGGGCAAAAAAGAGGAAACGTACTTTCATTCTGACTTTAGATTGTTTGGAAAAACGGTAAATTTTTGTGATTTATCCGATTTAGTTTTTAATCGTTTGGCAGGTTCGCAGCATCTAAACGATTAAACGCCTAAACTCTTAAACAACTTTAAAATAACGCAGATTAGAACAATGAAGTACAAAGGTGGGAAAAAATAAGGTTTTAAGCGGCGGTTTTGTTTGGAGAAGGACAAAAAAAAGAGCAACCCCGCTGACCGAGGCTGCTCTTTTTTCTCTTTGGTTAGAGACGTATCGCTTATACTTTGCGCAATGCGCCGGAAATCAATGAGATGACCAACAGTACCAAAAATACCCAAAAAAGGATAGTTGCGATGCTGGATGCACCTCCGGCAATTCCTGAGAAACCGAGTGCACCGGCGATTAAAGCGATAACGAAAAATATGATTGCGTAACGTAACATAAGTTAAAATTTTTTTGGTTAGAAAAACAGGTGCTTCTTTCAAAAAATCTGACCTAATCGGCTGACTTTCAAAAGAATAAGACTTTGTTGTCTTGTGTAAATAGAACGGGGGGACGGTACGGATGTTCGAAAAAATTATAAAATTTAATCAAACTATTCCGAAAAATGCGTGCTTGTTCCTATTTTTTTGGTCTCGAAAACCGTGCATTTATTGACGTATCAGCCGATAGGCGATAATTTCCGCGTCTTCCAAATAATTTGAAAAAATCTCTCGTTCTTGCTTTTTTACGCTGCTTAGTGCGGGAATATTTTTCTGTTTTACCGCATCCGCTACGAAAGGATGAATATAATACTGACGGCAGACGCTCACCGTGTTTCCGAGTTTTTTGCTGACCATTTTAACCAAGGTCGGTTCGAGTTTTTTACGCGAATTTTCCGCCACTGTCGCCCGCGCCTGCGGGTACAACTCGACCGCCAGAGCTGTGCCGTGCCACGTCCGAAAATCTTTGGCACTAAACGCCTCGCCCGCAATGCTTTTGATGTAAGCGTTGACGTCGCTGCTGTCCACGACGTGATATTTTCCGCCTTCTTTATAACGAAACAATTCGTAACCCGGCAGGGCGGCGCACTTGTTTATCAGGCGCACCAGTTGTTTGTTATCGACACGCACCTTACGGTATTTATTGCTCTTTGCTTTGTACTCGAAGGTCAATGCTTTTTTCTCTACATCGAGGTGTTTGCGGCGCAGCGTCGTAAGACCGTAAGTCGAGTTCCGATCGGCGTAATATTGATTGCCGATGCGAATACCCGTCTCATCCAATACGCTGACAATCAGTGCCATAACTTTATTCTTATCCCACTTTTTATTTTTTAAATGCGCATCCGTGACCTGTCGCAACAGCGGCAGTTTTTCCGCAAAATCCTGCATTTTCAGAAATTTTTGCGTCTGCTGCCACTCGACGTACAGCGGGTGATAAATGTACTGCTTGCGCCGTTTGCCGTCGCGCCCCGTGACCAGCAAATGCCCGTCTGCGCGCGGACAAATCCACACGTCTTCCCACATCGGCGGAATGACGATTTCATTCAGTCGATTGAGGATAACCGGGTCGGTAATGATGTCGCCGCAGTTTTCACAATACACGAATTTTTTGCCTTTTTTAAGGCGTGTGTAGCCGGGTGTATCGTCGCTGACATAGACAAGTTTCGGTTCTTTAAACAGCATTTGTGTAGGTTTGAATTGAGTATAGAGGGTCTAATGCGCGGCGGGGCGGAATGTTCGGAGGAGAGGGGTGCTTAGGCAGTATCTGTAAAACAGGAGTGTCGGTTTTATTCCGAAAATTTACGAATTACGATGTACGAATTACGAAGTACGATGTACGAATCGCTTAAGGACAGTAGATTTCCTTGATTTTAGGTTTTCTTTTTACGGTCTTTCCGAAAGCATTAACAAATGAGAAATACACGAACTAACTAATAGGTAAATCACAACAGCCAATACACTTACCACTATCGCCTTCGTAAATCGTAAATCGTTCTCCCTCCCCGGCATTTCGTTCCTGCAGAACTGCATACCGGGCTAAGAAATACCATGCCGTTGGCATTAACAAATGAGAGATACACGAACTAATCGGTAAATCACAACAGCCAATATACTTACCACTATCGCCCTCGTACATCGTAAATCGTAAATCGTACATCACTCCACTCGTCTTCCTTTCCACTCATATTTTTTGACAAAATTTCCTGCCGTACCGACAATGACGATATAGAGAATGTGTAAAATTTCGCTGCTCAAAAACCACCGCATCGCGTCTTTTTTGTCGAACCATATCGACATCATGCGCAGGTAAATATAGTCGGCAACAGATTTGATAAGGATTTGAAAAACAAAGAGTTGCAGGGCGATTTTGCCGAAGAAAGGGATAAGGAAAAAGCTGAAAACGATGCTGCAACAATGAAAAAAAACGGCGGCGAGAATGAGCGTGACCCGGGTCTCCGAGTAACTCGTAGATTTAGTTGCCCAGCGCAGTCTTTGAGCAAAAAAGGAGGTGAGGTCGGGTTTGGCTTCCGTGTGCACGGTCGCGTTTATATTTTTTAAAAAGCCGATGCGTCCGGGGTATTCGGCGGCAATTTTTTGCAGCAGCAGCATATCGTCGCCCGAGGCGATGTTGTCAATGCCCGCGAAGCCGTTGACGGCGTAAAAAGCGGCTTTTTCGTAGGCCATATTTGCGCCGTTGCACATGTGCATCAAGCCCGTGTGGATGCCCGCGCCGGTGACGCACATCATGCCGTGAAAGTCGAGAGTTTGAAAGCGTTGCAGGCTGTTTTTTTCGCGGTGAAAAGTGACGGGGGCGGCGATGAATTTTATCTTTTGTGTTTCGTAAAAGGCGGCGTACAGTTGCAGCCAATTTTCGGGTACGAGGCAATCGGCATCCGTAGTGACGATGAGTTCGCCTGCGGCTTGAGCGACGGCAATTTCGATGGCCTTTTTCTTAAAAGATTGTGTGTCTTTTTCGGAAACGTAATCGGCAAGAGACAGCAACTTTACGCGGTCGGCGGGGAAGGAGCGAATAATTTTCGCGGTGTCGTCCGCAGAGTGGTCGTCGATGACGACGACTTCGTAAAGGTCGGGGCTAAGCGATTGATTAAGAACGGATTGTAAACACTCGCCGATGTTTTTCTCTTCGTTACGCGCGGGAATGATAACGGTTATTTTTGTCTGCGCTTGATAATTTTTCGGAATATCAAAATGCGGCAGCGCCTTCCAACCTTTGCGATAAGTCGCAATGATGAGCGCGTAAATGACGGTCAGACCGACGGCGGCGGGGAGATAGATTTGCCAAAATATTTCCGTCATTTTAATTGCTTAGGTATTGAACTCTTTTAATTCGGTTGGAGGTACGAGGTACTCGTTTTTTCTGAAACCAGGAAGAATACTTAAATATTTTGTTTTGTTCGTGAAGAAAGTACCCCGTACCTAAGGAAATATCGGTCATTTTAATCGGCGATTTGGACGCTCCAAGCCTCGGGTTTTTCCGCTAAAATTGCTTTGGTGCGCGGCCATACGCCCCGAAAAAAATCTGAACGCCGGTAGGTATTCAGGCTGTCTTCATCATCCCAATGACTGTACGTGAAAAAGGTTTGCGGATTTTTGACATCGCGCCACAATTCTAAGTGACGGCAGCCGGGTTGTTGCAGTATTTTCGGTTTGGAGGCAGCGTAGATTTCTTGGAAAGTTTCGGCTTCGCCGGTTCGGAAGGTGAGTTTGACGATGCGTTTTATCATGTATGAATTGTGATTAAGGCGTTTTTGTCAAAGAGGAATATGTTTTTTCTGCTTTTTGGCAAAGCTAAAAAAAAATTGCCGCACTCGGGGGAAACGAGCACGGCAATCCGTTTAAACAGTGTCGGGAAACTTGTTATTTTTAGTCTGTGAGGTTATTTTTTAGCGAAAACTAAAACCGTTCACAAAATTACTTTGCGTCTGTTGGTTGCTGACCGTGTCGAGGTTCAGCGTGGCATTTTCAAAGCTCATTTCATAGACGCGGCGTTCGTGTGCGTTGTCGATTTGTGAAGTGCTCGTCGTGGTCAGTCCCAAAAAGCGACCGATACCCTGAATGCTTGCCAGAGAATTTTTGGCGGCATCGACGGGGCTTTCGGTGTGGTTATTCATTAAATCTACGGTAAGCTGTAATTTAGCTCGTTTTAAAACAGTCATGTCAAGGGTGATTTTAAGTCGTCGGAAAAGATAGTGTTTGTTTGTAAATAAGATGTCTTTAGAACCCGGTTCGTTGCACGGATGTTGCATGTATTTTATGAAAAAATGTTAATTATTTTTAAATTCAAAAAAATCAAAATGTGTGGGAGGAAGAATGCGGGAAGTTTGAAGAAATATACGCAGCAAACAAGCAAAGCGGTTTTCCAAAATAAAGATTTTATACTTTTGCGGCAAAAAAGGGTTTGCCGTTGATTTTAATGCCGAAAGGTAATAAGCAGCGCAACCGTCCACCGTCCACCAATCCACCGTCCACCGTCATGCGCATAGACATCATCTCCGTCCTCCCCGAACTCCTCGAAGGTCCGTTTTCGCACTCCATCCTCAAGCGAGCGCAGGACAAAGGCTTGCTTGAAGTACACGTACACAGTCTGCGCGCTTACGGTCTCGGTCGCCATAAACAAATCGACGATTACCAATACGGCGGCGGCGCGGGCATGGTCATGATGTGCGAACCGCTGACAAATTGCATCTTGGATTTGCAAAAAGACAGAACCTACGACGAGGTCATTTTTCTGACACCCGACGGGCAAACACTCACTCAACCGCTCTCCAATCGCCTCTCGCTGTACAAAAATCTGCTCATGATTTGCGGGCACTACAAGGGCATCGACGAGCGCATCCGCGAAGAGTTCGTGACCATGGAAATCAGTATCGGCGACTACGTCCTCTCGGGCGGCGAATTGGCGGCAGCCGTCCTCACCGACAGCATCGGTCGCCTGCTGCCCGGCGTACTCGGCGACGAGACTTCCGCTCTTTTCGACTCGCACCAAGACGGCATCTTAGCCCCGCCGGTTTATACCCGCCCCGAAGAATTTCGCGGTCGCAAAGTCCCCGAAGTCCTCCTTTCCGGCAATTTCAAAAAAATAGAAGAATGGCGCAATGAACAAGCGGAAAAACGGACGGCAGAGCGGAGACCGGACCTTTTATGATTTACGAGGGGAACGATTTACGATGTACGATTTACGATGTACGAGGGCGATAGTGGTATGTGCATTGGCTTTTGTGAGTTACCGAAATGTTTGGGTATCCCTCGGCTGTCAGTACAGGTAGTAAGAAGTATTTCAGTTTAATTTGTAATCTGTGTATTTCCTTAGTGCAGTGATTTGTTAGTTTCTGACAGTCAAATTGATTGCGAATTGCGAAGATTTTACGAAGTAAAATCCAAATCATAACCAATCATAAGAATCATAGAAATCAGGTTCAAAAAGAAAACTATCAAAATTTAATAAATCGTTGCATTAGAAACGTCGAGCTTGTCTGAAAGGGGCTATACTGTCAACACGGAAATAAAATTCCGGAATAGCATTTTCCTACAATCAATGAAACAACTTCTGCTGTTCGTACATCGTAAATCGTAATTCGTAAATCGTAATTCGTA
>JAHDCG010000094.1 GCA_020629965.1 Saprospiraceae bacterium
TCGTAATTCGTAATTCGTAATTCGTAATTCGTAATTCGTGTCAAGCATCAAAATCAACCACAACTTTCTGCGAAGTCGGCACCGCCTGACAAGTCAAAATGTAACCCGCATCCAATTCGTCTTGTTCCAAAGCGTAGTTGATTTCCATGTCGATTTCACCTTCGACTAATTTTGCCCGACAGGTGCAGCACACACCGCCTTTGCAAGCGTAAGGCAAATCCATGTTCTGTTTCATGCCCGCGTCCAAAATATTATCCGAACCTTGCGGAATGCTGAATTTTATCGTCTTGCCGCCTTCCACAATGTGTACTTCCGACATTTTTGAGGTATCGACGGTACGCACTTTTTTCGTCACTTTTACCCCGCCGGTATTAAACAATTCAAAATGCACGTTTTTTTCGGGAACGCCGCGCGCCTGCAAGAAGTCGCGTACCATAAAAATCATTTCGTTGGGGCCGCAGACGAAGGCATCATCGACTTCATTTGCATCTACAATTTTGTCGAAAATAATTTCCATTTTTTCCTCCGACAATCTGCCGTTAAACAGTTCGGCGTCGCGCATTTCGCGGGTCAGAAAATGGTAGATTTCCAAGCGACCCAAAAAGGTATTGCGCAGTGCTTCTACTTCTTCTTTCAGAATAATCGAAGCGACCGATTTGTTGACATAAAACAGTTTGAAAGTGCTGTTCGGCTCGCGGTGCAGGTGCGTTTTGATAATACTCAAAACGGGCGTAATTCCGCTGCCTGCGGCAAAAGCGAGGTAGTTTTTCGCCTTTTCGGGTTCACAATTTACATAAAATTTCCCGTTTGGCGGCATAACTTCCAAAAAATCGCCGGGTTTTAGCACCTCATTGGCAAAAGTCGAAAACTTGCCTTCGTGTATTTTCTTCACCGCAACTTTCCATTCTCCGTCTATCGGCGAACTGCACAACGAGTAAGAACGCCGCACTTCTTCACCGTTTATCATCGCCTTCAAGGTCAAATATTGCCCCTGTTTGTATGCAAAATCCTCAATCAATCTTTCCTCCACATCAAAGGTCAAAACCGAACAATCCGCCGTCGTTTTTTCAATGTCTTTGACTCTGATTTTGTGAAATTTGTTCCCCATAAAATGGTTGTTGGTTGTTAGTTGTTAGTTGACGGACGGTCTGTGGTTTTCTTTGGAATACTCGGTAAAAACGTAGCTTTTCAACTTTCTCTTGAAATAATTTTTTGTAGCGGTAAAAGTAGCTGTTACATCATAAATTAAACACGAAAAATATCGTAATTGTTATTAAAAACCACAAGATTTACTAACATTTGACAGTCTCTCTGCTCTTCACTCTCTACTCTCGGCTTCACTAAACCAAAGTATTTACTCACTCCCGAAAGTCTCTACCCTCTCACCTTTCTCTCCTCTCACCTTTTCCAAAATCCACACCGTTAAAATTCCAAAAAAGTAGGCTGCCAAATCCTCGACCGCAAACGAAGTTCCGATGACAATACGCGCTAATTTATTTTCACCGAGACCGAGCACTTCCACAATTTTAAAATACTGCAAAAACTCGACGGCAAAAGCAAAAATAAGGACGTACCAACCGACCTTAAACCAATGCGCCCGCCAAAAAGATTTTAGGAAAGCGTAAAGCAAAATGACAACCAAAAAATCGCCGCCGTAAGGTCTGATAAAGTCGTCTTTGACGTAAATGCCGATGTACAATTCTACCAAAAACAGCAACACAAACAGCGCAAAATAACCGGGATGAAAACCGAATTCGGATTTTTTCTGCATCAATTTTTTGCTTTACAAAGCCGTGAAATGCACCGTTTTTCCTTCCCAAACGTAACGACTTTTTTTGTCGTTGTCGAATTTGTAAAGCAAAGTTTTTTGGTAGTTTTCTAACTCACTTTTCGATACCTTACCTTCGATTTCCTTACCCGTCATTGCTTCCGCTACATAGCTGTGAATGAGGGACTTATATTGCTTTTTAAATAAATTCGGGTGTCCGAAAATGTCGGTGCCGAGTATCTCGCCGTTGCGGACGGCGACGACACCGATAATGTCTTCCGTGTCCTTAAATTTGTCCGTAAAGAAGTCTAAATACGCATCGCGTTCCTGGGTAAAATCTTCCGAAGATTCCAAACCGGTGTAGGCCTGTGTCGGCGAATTGACGTTGAAACTGCTGCGCACTGCGCTGACCTCGTTCCACACCGCCTGCTGATTATTTGTCTTTTGCACCACGCGGCGTATCTGACTGCTCGCTACATTGTAATAACCCGTAAATGCCTGAATTTTACGGTACTGTTTTGCCGTTTCGCCCGTCATCGCAATCGGGGTTTCGCCGGCGGCTTTTTGGTACTCCCAACGCCCGTGTTCCACGCAAAAAACGCTGATGTCGCGCAGAGTTCGCGGCGGTACGACCATATCCTGCGCCAAAATGCGGTCTTGTTTGCCGCCCTGCACGATGTCGCCTTCCATCAAAAAAATCGTGTCCGTCGATTTATTTTGTACCGTTAAAGTATTCACCGCGTCCCGGTCGTCGCGGCTGCCGTAGGGCTTCTTTTCCGTGATGCGAAAGCGTTCGATTTCCATGCCGTCCGCCAGATTTTTTAAACCCGACAGGCTGCTTTGTGTTTCGATAAATGCCGCGTCCGCCTTAATCGGAATCAACTGCAGATTTTCGTAAGTCAGCTCGGCGTTTTGGTCGGTCAGAAGGCTGAACGGTACAGACTCTACGGGTTCGGTTTCCGATTTTTCTGCGGTATTACAAGCCGCGAAAGAGAGTAGGAGCAGGAAAATAAGTATTTTTTGCATGAGGATATTTTTAACTTGTCTTGAAAGATAAATCTGACAAGAATTTTTCGACGGAAGTCGAAATAATACTTATCATGTCTGTCTGTCAGGACACGTAAAGAGAATTTTAAACATTATTTAAAAAGCACAGCACTTCAGACGATAGTTATTTTGCCCTGCGGCAAAAAATCAGCGTTCGAAGAGCACGGCAGCCGTCCACCGTCCACCGTAAAAACCGTTCGCCGTTCTCGGTCAAAAATACAAAAAAGCCCGCAGTTTTTCCGAGATTTGCGGCGCAACCGAAAAATTTAACTTCCGTCTATGAAAATTTCCCCGGCGTTTCGCGCATTTTTCGGCATTTCGGTGCTGATTTTTCTTGTCAATATGTTGCTCACCAATGACTACACGACGCTGTGGAACGGGGCGGAAATCGACCTGCTTAACGCTGCCCGGGGCAGGGGAGTGACGGCCGCGATTTTTCCGTTGTGGAAGATGCAAAGCATTCTTAATTTTATTGGTTTTCAGCCGTTTATGTTGCGTCTGCCGGCGGTTTGCATTACGGCTTTAAGTCTTGTCGGCTTTTGGTATTTCGGTAAAAAAATCTTTGGGGAGCGCACGGTTTTATTGACGATTTTGGTACTAATGTCTTCCTTTTTGTTGCCGAATTTATCCAAACTCGCCACCGCCGACGCATGGCTTTTCGGCTCGCATTTGCTGACGGCAACGACGCTGATTTTATACCTCAAAAAACGGGAAAGAAATGTCTTAATTGCTTGTTTTTTATTTGCTCTCTTAGGCTTAGGCGCAAATTTTTGGTCAACTGCTTTTTTCATTTTACCTCTGCTTGCCTATTGGTTTTTTCGACACCCACAGGGAAAAAATATTCCGGCTGCGCTGCTCGGCGGTTTGACGGTCGTGGTTTCGGGGCTGCTGTTTTTTTGGAAAGGCAGTACGGTCAGCGGGGCGGTCATGGTGCCGTTTTCGGTTTCGTTCGGCAATTATTTCGGATTTTCATTGCTCGGAATTTTACCGTGGATTGCTTTTTTGCCCGCTGCATTTATTGACACGGTTAATAAATTAAAACGCAAGGAAGAGCTGTCGATACTGACTTCGGGTTGGCTTTTGGCGGCACTCTTGTCCTTTTCCGTCAGTCTGCAAACGGCTTTTGCGTTGCTCATTGCCAAGCAAGTCGTTAACTATTTCGACCCGAAATATCCTTACACAAATTGGGTGAAAACCTTCACCGCGTTGCACATCGTCGCGGCATTTATCGGCGGTATTGCTTTGATGCTCAACGGTTTTTATTTATTGGAAGCGGAAGGATTTCGACTTGCGATGTCGGTCGGCGCGGTGTATTGGATTACCGCATTTATCGGCGTCGTCGGCGTGTACGGCAAAAACCGTAAGATGCTCATCGGGGGTACGGCGGCAAGCGGTCTGCTGCTGACTTTCTTCTTTTGGGTACGCGTCGCGCCCGTGACGGAGGTCTATCGCAACACTCCGAAAAAACTGACGGAAGCCGCGCAAGCTACGGAAAAACCGGGTGATTTGTACTTAATGTCGGAAACCGAAATCGACGAAAACATTCTCTTTTATGCCCGCGAAGATTTCAAAAATGTAACGACGATGAGCATGCGGGATTTGCAATCGCTGCGCCCGACGGTCGAAGATGTGGTGCTGTATCGAAATGAAATACCGGCGGTGATACCGGTGACGGATAAGACGCGGGTCGATACGGTGGTGATGCGGAATGAGTTGACAGGCAGAGCGCAGTGGTTGCTGCTGAAGTAAGGATTTTTTTACGCTGATTTTTTATGATTCTGTATGATTTTACGCTGATTTTTCACCCCTGAATAAGATTTAAGAGATTTAAAAAAAATTAAGGTTCACCACAAAATTAGGCGCGGAGAAAGTTCCCCCGAATCGGGGGTTAGGGGGCTGAAGACGCAGAGAGCTGCCTATTAAAAAAGCGACAAACCCGAGGCACCGGGTTCGCCGCTTTTTAGGTATCAAAAAAGGGAATACACGCTTTTGTTTACGAGGAAAGAAAAAGTATGAAATTCAAAAATCAAAGTAAACTCGGCGTGTGCGGACAAAATTTTTCAGCCGCTGCTCACTTGATACATCACGAAGAGCAGCATCAATAATATCAGCGTCGAAACAGCAATGACGCGAAAGATTTTTTTAGCTTCCTTGCTGTTTTTGGCTGCTTGACGTTTTTTGCGTTTAGACATATCGGTTGGTATTTAGTTAGAAATGGCTGTATTTCGATTTTAATTTCGGTGCTAATTAACGAAGAAAATTTTTAATTACCAAAAATTATCTCATTTTTAACTGAAAAACACCCGCATTTATCTTTTCCGACTAACGAATTACCGTCACATCGCCCTTAAACAAAACGCTCACGCCGTCCGCAAAAATCGCTTCTACTACGTAAACATACACACCGTTTCCTACCCACATTCCGTTTTTTTTCCCGTTCCAGCCTTGGTTTTCTCCCGTCGTAAAAAAGTCGCCGCTTTCGTGCACTTTGTTTCCCCAACGGTCGAAAATCATCATGGAACTTATCAACGTTGTCGGTTTTCCCATCGGATAAAAAGTGTCATTAAAGCCGTCCAAATCGGGACTGAAAGCATTCGGAATGTAGAGGTCGTATCGCTTATTGACGAAAACCGTCACCTCGTCACTCGCTGTGCAGCCGTTGACATCGGTTGCCGTGACGGTAAAAGTTTCGGTGTTATTCAATGCCGCAAAAGGTGCATCGCAGTCCGTACAACTCAGCAGACCTGCCGCAGGAGTTGTCCACTGCAATGCAATTTCGCCCGTGCCGCCCGCCGCAGCCGCCTGCAGGAAAGCACGGTCGCCGATTTCAACGGTTTGGTCTTCGCCGGCGGTGACAAACAAAGTTTGCGGCTCGGATAAAAGAGTGTCGCCCGTGTAAATACAACCGTTGGCGTCTTGTACAAAAATATCGTAATCCTGCGCGATGAGATTGGTAAAAATCGAATCTTCGCCGAAAATCAAACCGTCGATACTGTACAAATAATCGGGGCTGCCGCCGACCGGCGTAATCGCTAACTCTCCCGTCGGATTGCCCGCGCAGAGCGGCTCGGTGATTTCTACCGTCGCCTCGAATACCGGCGGTTGACCGACCGTGACCGTGCTGAAAATGCCGCAGCCGTTGCCGTCCGTAACGGTCAGCGTGTAAGTACCCGCCGCGATTGCGTCGAGGTCGGCGATCGTTGCGCCGTTTGACCATGCGTAAGTGTAAGGTTCGACACCGCCGTTTACGTCCGTCAAAATTGCGCCGTCGTCGTAGTTGTAGCAACTCGCGTCGGTGACGATGTGCGTAACATTTATCGGCGCGGTAGTCATAATGGTTGCCGAGCCGATAGCTTGACAATCGTTGGTATCGGTGACGGTGACTTCGTAAATGCCCGCCGTCAAATTATTCAAATCTTCGGTCGTCGCGTTGTTGCTCCACAAATAAGTATAAGGTATCGCGCCCCCGCTGACCGTGAGGTCGATTTCTCCGTCCGCATCCGCCGCGCAGAGTACGTCGGTGATGTTGAAGGTGAGCAAAATTTCTTCCGCATTTTCGACCGTAACCGTTGCCGTGACGGGACAATCCGCCGCGTCGTTGACCGTGACGGTGTAATTGCCCGGCGTAAGATTTTCCGCCGTAGCGGTCGTCTGCATCGCCGGGTCGCTCCACAGGTAAGTTACGCCGCCCGCCTGACTCGACACGCTGCCGACCGTTGCCGAGCCGTCGTTTCCGTCGAAGCAAGTGACACCCGTCGCCGACACTTCGCCGATAACCAAAGCCGAAGGAGTAGTCACCGTCGCCTCGGCGGTTTCTGTACAGCCGTTGGTATCCGTGACCGTGACGGTATAATTTCCCGCCGCCAAATCACCCGCCGTTGCCGTCATTTGCCCCACCGCGTCATTCCACAAATAAGTAAAATCGGGCGTGCCGCCGCTGACGGAAACGGTCGCCGAACCATTGGGTGTGCCGTCGCAGTCCGCCTGCGTTGCGGAGGTCGTCAAGGTCATCGCAGGGAAAGCGTCGAGGTCGATATTTGCCGTCTCTTCGCAGCCCGCCGCATCCGTTACCGTGACCGCGTAATTGCCCGGGGCGAGGTTATATAAGGTGTCGTTGTCGGTGCCGTCTTGCCAATTAAATACGAAAGGCGCAGTGCCGCCGACGACATTGACAAAAGCAAAAGCATCGTCCGCACCGGGGCAACTTTGCGTGCCGAAAATCTCGATGTCGAGCATTTCCGCTTCGCCGATTGTCACCGTGTTTTCCGCCGTGCAGCCCGCGCCGTCCGTGATTGTCACCGTGAAATTTCCCGGCGTTGTCGAGGTCACGATACTGTCCGTTTGCATATTCGACCAAGCAAAAGCGTAGGGAAAAGTGCCGCCCGTGACGCTGACCGTTGCCGTGCCTTGCGGTTCGGCGCAACTGATGTCATTGACGGTGACCGGCACCGTCACGAGCGCGGCGGGTTCGTTTATCGTAAACGGAAAAGTCGCTACGCAACCGCCCGCATCCGTGACAACCATGTTGTACATTCCCGCTGACAAGTTTGCGAAGTTACCGTTGTCTTGCTCCGGCAGCACCTCCAAAGTGTAGGATAAGGGAGCTGTGCCGCCCGCTGCCGTCAGACTGACCGCGCCGGTATTTTCGCCGTTACAAATCGCATCCGTAGTGTTTAAATCCGCCAAAGTAATCGTACTCGGTGTGTTGATGCCGACCGACTCGACGGCGGTACACATATTTTCGTCGGTGACGGTAACGGTGTATTCGCCCGCCGGTAAATTGCTTATCGTTTGCGTCGTTTGCATATTGCTCCACACATAAGTGAAATTTCCGCTGCCGCCGCCGGGCGTCGCCGTTGCCGAGCCGTCCGCATTGCCGCAGCTCGCGTCATTCGACGAAAGGGTTAAAGTGAGCGCGGGAAACGAGCCTACCGCAGCGGTTAAAATTAACTCGCAGTCATCGGCGGAAGTCACCGTGACCGAGTAATCGCCGGGTGCCAAATCCGTGGCTGTCGCCGTCGTTTGACCGCCTGCCGCCGCGTCCCATTGGTAGCTGATCGGCTCCGCGCCTGCCGTGACGGTGACGGTTGCCTCGCCCGCGTTGCTGTCCGCGCAGACGGTATTTGCGTCGATAGTTGCCGCCAACTCGCCTTCGCTGATAATATCTACGGAGTCCGTCGTTACACAATTATTTCCGTCGGTAACGGTTACAAAATATTCGCCGACGGCGGAAAAAGTCGTCGTTGCGCCCGTCGTGTTATTTGACCAAGCGTAGGTAAAATCATTTGTGCCGCCCGCCGCCGTGACGCTTACCGAGGCGGTGCTGTTGTTGCAGTCGATTTGATTTGCGACCGTAATATCAGAGGTAATCGCAGCGGGCTGAGAGAGGGTAGTCGTATAAGTTTCCGTGCAGCCCGCTTCGTCGGTGATGAGGACGGAGTAATCGCCGGCGACTAAATTTTCAAACACACCGGTGGTATTCGTTTCTTCGTCCAAAGTGTAAGTGTGCGCGCCGTTTAAACCCGAAGAGGTGACAAAAATACTCGCATCTTCCGCACCGAAACAGCTCGCGTCACTATTATCATCGCTGATGTCAAAACTGCCGCAGTCGATAGTCGTGCAATTCTGAAAGCCCAAAAGTGCATCGCAATCGCCGACAGCGCGAATCATAATATCGACCGTTTCATTGATGCCGAGACCCGTGACGGTGTGCGACAGCGGCGGGTCGTTCGGCGCAATCCATGTGCCGCTGTTGTTGATTTGTAATTCGTAGCCGTCCGCACCGGTGACCGGCTCCCAAGTGAAGGTCAATTGGTCGGTTTGAATGTCGGTGCAGGTCACGACCGGGGCAGCGTAGGCTTCGATGACCTCGATGGTAATTTCGTCGGAAACCGAGCAGCCGTAGGTGTCGGTGACAGTCAAAGTGTAGTCCGTCGTGGCGGTCGGAGTCGCCGTCGTCATCGGGCAGTCGGTGCAGGAAAGTCCGTCGGCGGGCGACCATGCGTAGCTGACTTCATAGTCGGAATTAAAGGTAATCGACCAATCCAAAAACATTCCGGTGCTGCTGCTTTCGTCGTCAATGAGCAATAATCGCCAGGTGCCGTTAACGGGGCTGTCGCCAAACCACAGAGTTTCCCAATTACCTTCGGGCTGAAAAGTACCGGTAAAAGGTGCCGCGCTTTCGGGCGCAAATTGCTCGTCGAAAGTAATGCTTTGCGTCGCGTCGGGCGAGAAGCAGGTTTGAGTATAGTTGTCACCGTTGCCGCCGTTATCGCTGGTCAAGAGAATAAACTGACCGCCGGGTGCGTACAAATAAACATCCAAATCTTCGGTGCGCGGGTGGTCGATGTTGAGGCAAACCGACTGAATAAGGTCGGGGCGCAACTCGGGCGGATTGATGCCCGCAACCTCGAGGTCACGGTACAACGGTTGGGGCGGATTGCCGCCGAACGGGCCGATAATCACGGCTGCGTCCGCCGGGTCGCTGCTGAAGGTCGGTTCGTTTGTGCCTTGGGTATTTATTGTGCCGTCGAGGGTGTAACTTTCACCCGCGCAGCCGCTGAGGTCGTCGCCGAGGTCGGGCATTTCGAGGGTCGGGTCACGCAGGTAGAGGTAGAAAGTATCGCGGGTGCAGTCGTTGATTTGAATGTCGAAACCGATACTTTCCGTGCCTTCGGTGTTGCTGTCGGTGAGGGGAATCACGGGTACGGTGACGGAAGTTTGCCCGGCGGGAATGACGATATTTCCCGCAATTTCTTCGTAGTCGATACCGTTCAAAGCCTCGCCGACCATTTGGTAGTCAAGCGTGATATCGGAAGTCGCCGGCTCGTCGATTTGGATGAGGAACGAACCCTCGGTGCAGCCCTCGACGAGTGATGCGTCGATTGATTGAGACTCGGCGATGACCTCGAAACCCTGTGAATTAAAGGACTTGGCTTCAAAGAAAACACCGCTGTCGCGCTGTGCGTCACCGATGTCGGCAATGACGAGTTTTATCGTGTAAGTTTCGCAGGGAACGACTTCCGCCTCGGCGATGAAAATGTCTAAGTAGCCGTCGTAAACGGGAAAATCCGTGCTGCCGTTGTTGTCGTTGAAAAGGTTTTCAAACTCGGGCGTACAAGAAGGGTTTGTAGGATTTTGCGGGTGAATATTGTTGATGCGCACAGGCAGATTCGTACCGGGAATGAGCGCGATATTTTCCGCATTGTTTGCAAAAGTGCCGTTGATGCCGGGGCCGCTGATAAAAAAGCCGAAGAAATCGTTGTAATCCGTGCAGGCAAATTCCGGATATTCTTCGGAAGCAAAAACGTAGCGAAAAGACATGCGGTCGGAAGAGGGGACGAAGGTAATCGTGTATTTGGCGAGGTTAAAAACGGGTTCGCCCTCCGCCAAAAAGTCGATGTCCGGGTCGGTAGCCGTGCTGTTGTTATTCGCGCTCGCCTCTATCAAACCCTCCTCGACGATACCGCTGCTGCTGCCTTCGGAAACGGCAAAACCGGTGGTCAGAACGATACCTTCTTCGAATCCGACAGCGTCGGTGCCGTCGTTAAAATAGCCGACCGCCTGCGTCGGACCATCGTACTGAATATTCAAAATTTCGACGCCCTCCCCGAGTAAAACGTCTTCGATTAAGATGTCGGGATTGTAAGGGGCGAAATTGCCGGACGCTACTTCCAACTGTGCGTAACCCGGCAGGGAAAGCAAAATTAAAGCCGCGAAAAGAAAAGATTTTCGGAAAAAACAAGAGTGTTTTTGAGTCGTGTAAGTTTTCGAAGATGTGCGCATAGGTTTGTGTAATTGCGGGGGGCAATTAACGATTTTCAGAATAGAAAAAAATAAAAAATGTTAGTTGAAAATGCGGGGGGAGGAGTTTCCGAAAGCACGGAACCGCACACGGGAGGAAGTAAATCAAATATCAGACCCGATTTACAGGTAAAACGCTGCAAAAACCTTGCGACAAAGGTTTATTTGTCGCAAAGAGCTGAATTTGATGGCAATATACCTAAAAATCGGGAGGTAAGCAAAGGAGTCTGACACTTAAATCAGACAAATGAAGAGAAATTCGAGGGTTAGAGCTTCATTAAGCAAAGAGTAGTGTCTGACTCCTGTTCTCGGTTCTTCCCGAATTTATTTCGAAGAAGGAGTCAGACACCCGGTTTTTTTGGACGGCGGCGGATAGGTCGAAGCGGACGTTTTTCTGCATAAGTGAGGTGTCAGACTCCCAAACTTGTCGAAAGGTCACAGACTCCACAAAAGCCCGCTCAAATCCGCCCCATCCGCTAAAATATGCGGTCACACTTTCCGCGCCTCTTCCCCCACATACTCCGTGTACAAATCAAACAGCCGCCGACTCATTTCCCCGTATTTCCCGTTGCCGATTTGCCGCCCGTCGATGTGCGTCACCGGCGTCACCCCGCCGAAAGTGCCGGTCACAAAAGCCTCGTCCGCCGAGTAGGTGTCAAACAAACTGAAATCCTTCTCAAAAACCGGAATATCGTTGCGCTTGCACACCTCGATAATCGCCCCGCGCGTGATGCCGTTCATGCAATATTGCCCCGTACTCGTCCACACTTCGCCTTTTCTGACGATGAAAAAATTGGTCGCATTGCAGGTCGCTACAAAGCCGTGAATGTCGAGCATCAGCGCCTCATCCGCGCCGGCTTGTATGGCTTGGTAGAGGGCTTGGACTTCGTGCAATTTGCTGTGACAATTCAAACGCGGGTCTAAATAATCGGGCGAACCGCGCCGAATCGTACTCGTAAACAGCGTAATGCCTTTCTCCCGACTCTCATTTGAGGCCGCTTTATGCTCCGCAATAATCACCAAATTCGGTCCCGAAATCGTCAGGCGCGGGTCTTGCGAAGGTGTTTTTTTGATGCCGCGGGTCAGCATAAAACGGACGTGGACGTTATCATGCATGTCGTTGATTTCCAAAGTCTTGCGCACTTTTTCGGTCAGCTCCTCGCGCGTCATGCCGATGTTCATACCGATACTCGCCGCGCCGGCAAACAGACGGTCGAGATGCTTGTCTAAAAAGACCAATGTTCCGTGGTGCAGGCGCACCGCTTCCCATATCCCGTCGCCGACCAAATAGCCGCTGTCGAATACCGAAATCTTCGCTTCGTCACGCGGAAAAAACTCTCCGTTGACGTACACTTTGATGTCTTGGTTGCGCTCGTCGGGGAGGGCGTTGTGGGTACCGTGAATCATGGTTGGTGGTTGATAGTTGGTGGTTGGTGGACGGTTTTCGTTGTTTTTTTCGTTGTCGGTTGTCGGTTGTCGGTTGTCCGGCTGCTTTCGCTTGGCAGTTATAGGTGTTTATTGATTCGTGATTTTTTTATGGAGTAAAATTAAGCGGTACAAGTCAAAACGGAAAATCCTAAAAATCCTCTAATCCTGTCTGACTCTTTCCCGCACAAAAAATACAAATCCGTTTTTCTCTCCGATTTCCCTTAAATTCTTTTCCTTTTCCAATCTTTCCTTTCTATGGATTTTTGTCACAAAATAAACATCTCGGTCGAGGTCATTACCGTGCAACAGCCAATTCAAATTATGCTGTCTTTCATCTCCGCCCGGTTGCTTTTTTGCATAGAATAAATGCGCGTAACTTTTAAAGCCGACTGTCGCAATATACACCTCTTTTTCGGATAAACTTTCGTAAAATTCAATCGCCGCTCGTTGGGAATATTTTTCGATGTTATTGATGTAAAAAAAGAGCGTTGTTTGTACAAAAAGAGCCGTGCCGAGGAAGAGAATTTTGCTGCCGGCCAATATGTGTTTTTGGCGGAAAAAGCGGTGTGCGAAAATGACGGTTAAGAGTAAAATGATGCCCGCAATCGACTCGAAACCCGTCCAAGTTACGTCCGCGTTTAAGTTGGCTAAAGCAAATTTATCCTGCGCAAAAAGCGGACGCAGCAGGTCGATATTTTGCCCGAGAAACGGAACGATAATGACGACGACTGAAAGCAAAATTCCTAAGCCCAAAAGCAGACTTTGCATTAAGGCGGAAGGGCGGTTATTTTCATTGTGCAGTTTATACAAATAAGTCGCCGCAAGGAAAGAAAGCGGAAAATAGCACAGCGAAGAATAATGCACGATTTTTGACTCGACAATGCTGAATAAAAGCAAAACAACCCCAAAAAGAAGGAGCATAAATCTTTTGAAAAGTTTCTGATAGTCAGTCAGTTGTAACTTTCTAAAACCGAAAATTGCCGGCACCGAAGCAGGAAAACAACCCACCAAGAGTACCACAAAATGATAACCGAAAAAGCCGCCGTGACCCGCATCCTCGGTGCTGAACAGGCGGATTTGGTAGTCGATAAAAGTTTCGGTAAACCACATACCGTTGAGCCAAATATCCGCGCCGAACCACACAGCCGTGACGGCGACGACGGCGAGAGTGAAAAGCAAAAATTGCGGCACGGAAAGGAAGAATTTAAAACGCTCCCAAAACCAATATACTCCCAAAACCAAACAGACAATCAGGTAGGCGACCGGTCCCTTGGTCAGCACCGCCGTACCGATGAACGCGCCGGCGAGCAGGAGAGGGGCGAGACTGTACTTTACACCGCTTACCTTTGCTTTTTTTCTTGCAAAAATGAAGTTGATGAGGTGATAAATTCCGAGAAAAATAAAGAGATTAAACCACGGGTCTATGATGCCCGATTTGAAGTATAAATGCGGCAAAATCGAACCGCCGAAAGCAAAAGTCCACAGCAGCGCAAAATCACGACTGAAGTGCCGTTTTCCGATGATGTAAAGGCAGACCAAAGTCAAAATACCGCAGACCGCATTCGGAAAGCGCGCGGCGTATTCCGTGACACCGAAAAGTTGCATACTTGCTGCCTGCATCCACATAAAAAGCGGCGGTTTTTCCCAAAAGGGGCGGTAGTCGATTTGGATGCGGAGGTAGTCGCCGGTCGTCAACATTTCGCGGGCGGCTTCGGCAAAATTTATCTCGTCCCAATCGAAAAGATGCACGCCGCCCAAGCCGGTCAGAAAAAACAGACCGCTGAGGCAAACGATAAAGAGCAGATCGCGTCGGCTTTGGCTCATACCTTGTTCCACTTGCGGAGTTGATTAACGGTCGCGCGTAAGTCTTTGGGTAATTCTGCGGTAAAACTCACCGCTTCCCCCGTTTGCGGATGCTTAAAAGTCAGGTGTGAAGCATGCAGTGCCGAGCGACTCAGCAACGGTCTTTCTTCCTGATTTTTGCCTGCCGAGTATTTCTTTTTCTTGACACTCGACAGCATAAATTCTTCGCGTTTGCCGTAAATTTTATCGGTCATCAGCGGGTGTCCGATGTGCAGGGCGTGGGCGCGAATTTGGTGGGTGCGCCCCGTTTTGAGGTCAAATTCGACGAGCGCATAATCCCGAAATTGCTCGACGACTCGGTAATGGGTCACCGAAGGTTTGCCCGAGCGATTGACAACGACTTTGCCCGAGGAGGCGAGATTATTCAGCAACGGTGCGTCGATAATTCCGGTTTCATTTTGAAAAGTGCCGTCGCAGAGTGCGGTGTAAATCTTCGTAACTTCCCGATTTTGAAATTGCTGCGACAAATCACGGTGTGCTTCCTCATTTCGGGCAAAAACCATAATCCCCGAGGTCTCTTTGTCGATGCGATGCACCGTAAACACCTCATCGTATTGTCGTTGCAACCACGCTTGTACGTTGGGTTTGGTGACTTCGTAGCGGTCGGGGATGGCTAAGAAGCGCGGCGGCTTGGCGACGATGAGGAAGTCGGGGGCGGCGTGGATGAGGGTGGGTTTTGTTTTCATGAAAATTTTTAGGCTGAATTTTTTACGCTGATTTATTATGATTTATTATGATTTAGGCTGATTTTTTTACGCTGATTTATTATGATTTTTTATGATTTACGCTGATTTTTCCGTGCTATTTCCTCCTCCGCAGCACATAATAATCATAAACAATACTCCGCCCCGTGCGCCCCGTCAAGTTTGCTTTTTCGATGCTCACTTTTTGCACCAATTCCGAAAAATGTTTGCGTCTTTTGAGCAGATGCCGCATTTTCGGGAAGAATGCCCAATGTGCTTTGACGATGGCTTTGACGTGGTCCGTTTCGCCTTTGAGCAAAAACATCATGCCCGCAGCGCCGTCTAAAATCAGACGCAGAGGCAATAACCACGCGAGTCTGCGCTTGGGTTCGTTTTTAAAAAGAGTAAAATAGCTGTTGCGAAAGTTGAGGAAAGTTTTGCGCGGACTTTGGTAATTTAACGTGCCGCCGCCCACGTGAAAAACCTCGCCGTCGGGGTAGTACATGACTTTGTAACCCGCTCTTTTCAGCCGCCAACACAGGTCGATTTCTTCCATGTGCGCGAAATATTCGCCGTCAAAACCGCCGATTTGGTGAAATAAATCTGCACGAATAAACAGTGCCGCACCCGATGCCCAAAATATTTCGGTGTCGGTTTCGTACTGACCGTTATCCGCCTCCAAACTCTGAAAAAGGCGACCGCGACAGTAAGGATACGACCACTTATCGAGCAAACCGCCCGCACCGCCTGCGTATTCAAACAGTTGCCGGTCGAAAGCGGCTTTAATTTTCGGTTGCGCAGCGGCAACGGTCGGGTCTTGAGTCATTTTTTGCAAAATGCCGGTCAGCCAGTTTTCCGTCACTTCCACATCCGAATTGAGCAGCACATAATAATCGGCATCGACGCGGCGCAGGGCGCGATTATATCCTTCGGCAAAACCGTGATTTTTTTCTAAATCAATGACCTTTACCTGCGAAAATTTTTCGCGCAAAATTTGCAAAGAATCATCCGTCGAGCCGTTGTCTGCCACGTAGATTTTGGAATTTTCCGTATTAAATTTTAAAACCGACGGCAAATATTTTCTCAAAAAATCCGCGCCGTTGTAGTTCAAAATGACGACCGCGCAGGACGGTAAAGTTTCATTTTTTTTTTCGACTTTTTCCTCGGCAAGCGGAGCCAATATGTTTTCGGCGTTAATTTTATCCTGTCCGAGTTGCGCCCGTAAGCCTTCCAAGCCGTCGAATTTCATATCGCCGCGCACGTAGCCGACAAATTCCAAAGTCAACTTATCGTTGTAAATGTCTTTGTGAAAATCGAAAATATTGACCTCGATGCTGCGTCGGTCGTGGTCTTTGAGGGTCGGTCGCTTACCGATATACAACATGCCGTGATATTGCGCTTCACGGTGATGCACGATGACCGCATAAATGCCGTCGGCGGGAATAAGTTTGTGTTTTTGCGGCACTTTCAAATTTGCCGTCGGGTAGCCGATGGTGCGCCCGATGCGCTGCCCCTGTTCGACCAAACCCGTGAGCGTAAAGCGATGCCCGAGCAATTTCGCCGCATCCGCCACCAAACCCGCTTCCAGTGCCAACCGAATTTTTGTGGAAGAAACGGTGATGTCTTCTACGTCCTGTTTTTCAATTTCCAAGACTTCGTAGCCCAACTTCGTGCCGTGCCATTTTAGGTAATTGATGTCGCCGATACGGTTTTTGCCGAAACGGTGGTCGTAGCCGATAACAATGTATTTCGGATGAAATTTTTCGACTAAAAACTTCTCGATGTACTCGTCCGCCGACTGCTGCGAAAACTCCACGCTAAACGGCACCACCACCACATTATCAACGCCGTAACGCTCGAACAGCTTCACTTTTTCGTCGATGGTCGTGATGAGTCGCAGACTGTCGTCATTCGGAAAAATCACCTGTCGCGGGTGCGGGTGAAAGGTAATGACGATGCTCTCTCCGTCGATTTTTCGCGCCAGAGAGTTGACCTTTTTGAGAATAGACTGATGCCCGGAATGCACCCCGTCAAACGAGCCGATAGTCACAACGGCGTTGCGAAAGTCGGGTAAATCGTTCAAGTTGTTAAATATTCTCATGCAGGCTTGTTTTTGCGTGGCAAAAGTAGGAAAAATTGGTTGATGGTTGACGGTTGACGGTTGACGGGCGCGTTTTGCTTAATTTTTTCGTCGAGCGCATTTTTTGTGTACTTATTTCAACAAAAAATTTTGAAATTAGATTTTAGACGGCGGAGAAAAATAGGCTACCTTTGCGGTAAATTGAGGGCTGAGAGGGAAGACGCAATTTCTCGTGTTTGTACGTGGACAATAGCTTTCACTAAAAATCAGGCGATTACCACCGCCCAACCTTTACAACCCCTCAACCTTTACAACCATTGACAACCGCCCCAACCTTTACAATCCCTGAACCATTACAACCTTTCGAAAATGGATAAAATAAAAATAACCGGCGCACTCGCCAAAGTCACCGACCCCGAAACGGGGCGCAGTCTGATGGCGATGAACCGCGTGCAGGACTTAGAAATCGAGGGAAACGATGTGAATTTTACCATCGTTTTGCCGTCGTTGAATAAGGAATATAAATCGCAACTGAATTTTGCCTGCATCGCGGCGGTACAGGAGATTTACCCGTCGGCAAATGTGAATATTCACGTCAAGAGTACGGCACCCGGGGCGCAGGCGACAACGAGTCCTAAGCCGCACATTCGCAACGTAATTGCGGTGGCATCGGGTAAGGGAGGGGTAGGAAAATCAACGGTTTCGGTCAATTTGGCACTAAGCCTGAAAGCACAGGGCGCGAGTGTCGGACTGCTCGACGCGGATGTTTACGGGCCTTCGATACCGACCATGTTCGGTTTGCAGGGCGCACGACCGAAGGTCGAAAATATGTACGGCAAACCCGCCATTCGTCCTTTGGAGAGTCAGGGTATTTCCATGATTTCCATGGGTTTTATCATCGAGCCGGAGCAGGCGGTGGTGCTGCGCGGTCCGCGTTTGGGCGGCATTATTAAGCAGTTTGTCAACGATGTGGTATGGCCGCCGTTGGATTATCTGATTATCGACCTGCCGCCGGGTACGGGCGATGTGCAGTTGACTCTGGTACAGACTATTCCCGTCACGGGCGCGATTATGGTCACGACACCGCAGGAGGTCGCTTACGCCGATGCGATTAAGGCGATGAATATGTTCCGGCTGCCGTCGGTCAACGTGCCGATATTGGGCGTAGCGGAAAATATGTCGTGGTTCACGCCCGCCGAACTGCCGAATAATAAATACTACATTTTCGGACAGGGCGGCGGAAAACGCTTGGCGAAGGCGAGTAATTCGATGCTGTTGGGACAAATTCCGCTTGTGCAAGGCGTGCGCGAAGGCGGTGATGAAGGCAAACCGATTGTCTTGACGGATAACGGCATTGTCAAAGAGGCTTTCACAAAAATTGCGATGAATACGATACGACAGGTGAATTTGCGCAATGAAATGATGGAACCGACGCGGATTGTGAAAATGGAATAACCGATGTACGATGTACGAATTACGATGTACGATTTGGTAATCGTTCTTGCTTGATTTAATTTTGTGATTTTGACTGATTATATTTTTCCGGAGGTATTTTTTAATTTTATTCAAGGGAATATCAGCAAGTTCATAGAGGAAGAAATTGTAAATTTCTCAAAAGAAAAAATTACCTCATTCGAGCCAAACAAAAAACTCAAAACGAAAACTCGTCGTAAATCGTAATTCGTACATCGTAAATAGTTTCCCTATCTTTGCAAAACTAACTTACCGTCCTGCGGGTTAATAGTACAGAACCGTGATTTTACAAAATTCATTATGACTACAGAAACGAAAAGTGTTTTATTGGAACGTATCGACCGCGCTTTGGATGATGTGCGCCCGCACCTCGCGGTGGACGGCGGAAACGTGGAGCTGGTCAATGTGACCGAAGATATGAAGGCGCAAATCAAATGGCTCGGCAACTGCCAAAGTTGTTCGATGTCGGCAATGACTCTGCGGGCGGGATTGGAGCAGGCGATACGGGCGCAAGTGCCGGAGATTGTGAGTGTGGAGGCGGTAAATTAGTTTGTCTTTTCCGAAATAAAAAAATTAAAACTCGAAATATCATAATCGATATTTCGAGTTTTTTTATGTCCTTTGCCCCAACTGCCCATTCCGATGTACGATTTTGTAACTGCTTTCGCCTGATTTTATTTTGTGGTTTGGGCTGACTTGATTTTTTCAGTGATAATTTTTTTGGTTTAATCGAGGTCGTATTTGCAAATTCGAAGAGAGCATAAGTGTTTTTTTCTCAAAAGAAAAAACACTTTATTCAAGTCAAATAAAAGCCTCTAAGCGAAAACTCGTCGTACATCGCAATTCGTAAATCGTTCACTTCTCAACGTTCAACAATGACAAAACAACAACTTACCGAAAATATTCTCGCCAAGAAAAGTTATTTGTGTGTCGGTCTGGACACCGATTTGGGGCGCATTCCGCAGCATTTACTGTCCGAGTCGGACCCGATTTTTGCTTTTAATAAAGCGATTATCGACGCAACCGAAGATTTATGCGTGGCTTACAAACCCAATATTGCCTTTTACGAGGCACTCGGCGCGAAAGGGTGGGAGAGTCTGCAAAAAACCTTGGATTATATTCCCGATAACATTTTCACGATTGCGGATGCTAAGCGCGGCGACATCGGAAATACCTCGCGGCTGTACGCCAAAGCATTTTTTGAAACGATGAATTTTGACTCGGTGACGGTCGCGCCCTATATGGGTGTGGACAGCGTTTCTCCGTTTTTGGAATTTGAAAATAGTTGGGTGATACTGTTAGGTTTGACCTCGAATAAAGGGAGTCGTGATTTTCAATTTGCAAGTCAGGACGGGCAGATGCCGCTGTACGAAAAAGTCATGCGCACGGCTCGGACTTGGGGTACGGACGAAAATCTGATGTTTGTTATCGGTGCCACGCACCCCGAAAAATTTGCGGAAATACGCGAAATCGCGCCCGATAATTTTCTGCTTGTGCCGGGTGTCGGAGCGCAGGGCGGTGATTTGGCGGGACTTTCAAAATACGGTATGAATGAGAGCGTCGGTCTGTTGGTCAATTCTTCGCGCGGTATAATTTACGCCGGCGACGGTAAAGATTTTGCGGAAAAAGCGCGGGCGGCGGCGCAAAAATTACAAGAGGAAATGGCGGAATTATTGCAAGAGAAGTTCGGTTAGAAATTACTGTAACCTCATTGTTAATTTATTGTAAAAAAGAAAGCGACTGCACAGACGAATAGTGTCCGTAAAGTCGCTTCTTTATGGGATAGGTGTTTTCAGCGGCGGGGTAGTACGCCGCTGAAAGAGTCAGTCGGGAAACTTAAATTTTGTTGTTGAAAAGTTGAGGAGGTTTAGGCGTTTAGACAGAACGCTTGAAGTTGCTAAACGACTTAACGCTTAAACCTAAAATCAAACTTTCTATTTTCTTTTGCCTTTAAACAGTCGGAAACCCGCGCCGACACGTACCAAAGACGCACCCGTTCCGATTTCCGCAAAGGCGGTAATTTTTTCTTTTGCCGCGTAACGCGCACCGATAAAACCGCCGAAAGCAGCCCGCGTCGCAACGGGTTCGATGCCTTTATAGATGTTCAGTTGTTCCATTCCGGGCAGCATATCTTTCACTTTGTTGTGACGAATACCGAGGTGCGGTCCGCCGTAAAAATCGAATTTTTCGATTTCGGTAAAATGGATGCCGAGGCGAATGCCCGCTTCGGTTTGGGTGTTTTCCCATTGACCCAACAGACCGTCAACGAACACTTTTTGACGGGTTTCGGTAATGCTGTGTGCGCCGTACACGCCCAACGAAAGGCGATTACTGACCATGACATCGAGGTTAGCGGCAAGCGGCGGTGAAGTCATCGTACCCGTACCACCGATAAAGGTCGGCGTCAAACCGATGGCTACTTGAAAATCAACACGTCCTTTAACAAATTCGGGGTCGTATTTTTTGTAAGATTGGGCATTCACAGTAAAGGCAGTGAACACAAAGGCAATAGTTAAAATGATTAAATTTTTCATAACACAGGTTGTTTTGTTCAGAAGTCGGTTATTACAGGTTTTTTGACATTCCGAGGTTAAAGGCATTGAAATTCAGGCTCATTGCGCGGCACGCGGCACGGTCACAAAGAGAAAAAAGGTATAGAAATACCGGAGTACAAAGTTGATGCACACACTGTTTTTGAGTGTGAGAAATCAATTTGTCACCTAAAGTTTTTACAAAAAAATCAGCGGGACACACTTATCAAGTAAGATAAGTAGTCAATAATTTTTTTTGCTCAATTAGTTTAAAAAAGTAGAAAGCCTGAAGTGTAAAGTAAAATGGTTTTTATTAAAAAAATCGGGTTATATCTTTGTCGAATTGCTCGACCGAAAACAGGAAGTAAAAAAATGCGATAATCAATCGCTGACCTTACAACTGTAAAAAGATATTTTCTGTCATGTATATCAAAGGAACAGAAAAAAATAACGGAGGTTCACTATGTTGAAAGCGGTAAAAAACAAATCGCAAAAAAAGAAGGATCGATAATCAATCGAACTTCACATTTCCGTTTTCTATAATACCTGACACAAAGATAAAACAAATTCCGCTTAGTTTCCGGTTTTTATGACGGATGGTAGCTTTGGAGGTATAATCGGTAGGTTTTGAAGGATAATCGGTAATATTTCCGATATTTGAGAAAATTAAAAATAACCTTCGTTCCCGCCTTGTTTCGTATATAAGACACTTGAATAATGTCGTTCCCCTATAAAAGATACGATTTTTTTCAAATTTTTTTAACAAATCGTTTTTCTGCCGTCAGCGTACCAAAATCATCTGTGTATTTATATAACTCTCGTCACCTCAAAAACGCTGCACACAAGACAAAAATTAACACTTTTCTAAATTTTTTGCCGTTATCCGTATTTTTCATATTTAGTTTTGCTAATTTGGCAGTCTTTAATTTCAAAAAGTTCAAGTGCAAAATTTTAGTTTGCAGAGCAACGATTTTTATCCCGTTTGCAAAATATAGTATTGTGTTTTGATTTTTGAAAATGAAATAAGCTAAAGATTGTGGCGCGTAAAATGAAGAAAAAAGATTTTCGGAGCAAACGCATAAATTTATTGCAACCGCATTTGAAATTTACAAATTTAACAACTCAAGAATTTTTATGTATTTCAACTCAAAAGGAAAAGAAGAAGTCACTTACGATGCTATCGTGGTTGGCTCCGGCATCAGCGGCGGGTTTGCGGCGATGGAGTTGTGCGAAAAAGGCATGAAAACCCTCGTACTGGAGCGCGGCTTCGACATTAAACACCTACAATACCCGACCGCGAATCTCGACCCCTGGGACATGCCCAACCGAGGCATCACGCCCGCCGAAGAAATCGCGATGCACTATCCGAAGCAAAGCCGCACGGGCTACACCGTGACCGAGGCGCGCAAAAATTTCTTTGTCAAAGACAGCGAACACCCTTACAACGAAACCAAGCGTTTCGACTGGATGCGCGGCTACCACACCGGCGGTCGCTCCCTGATGTGGGGACGTCAATCTTACCGCCTCTGCGAGATGGATTTTGAAGCGAATCTTAAAGACGGTATCGCCGTCGATTGGCCGATTCGCTACGCAGACCTCGCGCCGTGGTACAGTTACGTCGAAAATTTTATCGGCGTCAGCGGTCAAAAGGAAGGACTGTCACAATTGCCCGACGGTGACTTTTTGCCGCCGATGGAAATGACCTGCGTCGAAGAAGTCTTCCGCGATAAAGTCAAAGAAAACTTCGACGGTCGCGCGGTGACTATCGGTCGCACGGCGCACCTGACCGGCAAACTTAAACACGATAAAACCCCCGCCCGCGGTCAGTGCCAAAGTCGCAACCGCTGTATGCGCGGCTGTCCTTACGGCGCGTACTTCAGCAGTCAGTCCTCGACGTTGCCGGTAGCCGAGGCGTCGGGCAATATGACGCTGCGCCCCAACAGCATCGTACACAGCATTATCTATGACAAAGAAAGCGGCAAGGCAGCGGGCGTGCGCGTCATCGACGCCGAGTCAAAAGAAACACACGATTTTTACGCCAAAGTCATCTTTTTAAATGCTTCCGCGCTCGCTTCGACCGCCATTTTGATGCAATCGAAAAGCGACGCCATGCCCGAGGGTATCGGCGCATCGAGCGGCGAACTCGGTCACAATATCATGGATCACCATTTCCGCTGCGGTGCAACGGGTACTTTCGACGGCTTCGCGGATAAATATTATAAAGGCAGTCGTCCCAACGGGATTTACGTGCCGCGCTTCCGCAATCTCGACGAGGCGAGCAAAATGGAAAACTTCATACGCGGCTACGGTTATCAGGGCGGTGCATTCCGTACTAATCCCAATCGTGCCGGCGGAGTCGAGGGCATCGGTGCCGATTTTAAAGACAGCATGACCAAGCCCGGCCCGTGGCAAATGGGTATCATGGCCTTCGGCGAATGTCTGCCGTACCACGAAAATAAAATGTCGCTCGACTACGACAACCCGGACCAATGGGGCTTACCGACCGTCACTTTCGATGCGGAATGGAAGGAAAACGAATACGCGATGCGCGAAGATATGCAGACCGCAGCCGTGGAAATGCTGGAAGCGGCGGGCTTTAAAGATGTCAGCAGCTACAACAGCATGTCGTACCCCGGTCTCGGCATCCATGAGATGGGCAGTGCGCGGATGGGGCGCGATGCGAAGACTTCGGTGCTTAATAAGTTCAATCAGGTCTGGGATGCCCCCAATGTGTTTGTCACGGACGGCGCGGCGATGACCTCGGCTTCCTGTGTTAATCCCTCGTTGACTTATATGGCGTTGACGGCACGTGCGGCAGACTACGCGGTGAAGGAAGTGAAGGCAGGGCGTTTGTAGAAACGGGTTTGAATTGTTTAAAAAAAA
>JAHDCG010000241.1 GCA_020629965.1 Saprospiraceae bacterium
GGCGTTTGAACAGCGGCAGGTCGGGGTGTTTTAGAGGTTTGCGGAGATTAGAGGGATTATTCGCCGCAGAATGTGCGGGGAATAGGTGCTTTTGAGTTTGGAAAAGTGTACTTTTGCTTAAATTTTTCTGTATCACCATCATGGGATTTATCAAAAAATCGAACTTAAACTCATGGGCAAATACATTTATCAATACACCGATTGGCCGAACTTCACTTGGGAGAGCGAAGAGTTGATAAATCTATTGGCAGAAGTGCGCAGTCTGCAAGGCTATTTGACCGGAAACATGCAGGCATTGGGCTTTGATTTAAGAAACGAAGCCAACTTAGAAACTCTGACCGTTGATATTTTGAAAACCTCCGAAATAGAAGGCGAAAATCTCAATTCGGAACAGGTGCGCTCCTCTTTGGCAAGGCGATTGGGCATGAATACAGAAGGTGCAGTCGCCTCTGACCGCGACGTGGACGGCATTGTAGAAATGATGCTCGACGCGGTGCAGAATTCTGCCGACCCGATTACCGACGACCGCTTATTCGGTTGGCTCGCCTCGCTTTTCCCGGCGGGCAGAAGCGGCATGTACAAAATCGACACCGGCATTTATCGAACGGATAAAACCGGACCGATGCAAGTCGTTTCGGGAGCTATGGGAAAAGAGAAGATACATTTTCAAGCACCGGCAGCGGAAAAATTAGCGGCGGAAATGAACCGTCTGACAACTTGGCTGAATAAAGAAACCAAAATCGACCCGGTTTTAAAAGCCGGAATTGCGCATCTTTGGTTTCTCACTTTGCATCCTTTTGACGACGGAAACGGCAGGATAGCCCGCGCTTTAACCGATTTATTATTAACAAGAGCTGACGGAACAAATCAACGTTATTACAGTATGTCGGCGCAAATCAGGAAGCAACGAAAAGGTTACTACCTGATTTTGGAAGACACACAAAGCGGAGATTTAGACATCACGAAATGGTTGCTGTGGTTTTTAGATTGCCTTTTAAATGCTTTACGCGCCGCCCAAGAAATCTTGGCAAAAGTGCTGACCAAACACAAATTTTGGACGAAGCACGGCACTTTAAAACTAAACCGACGCCAAATTTTACTGCTCAACAAACTGCTCGACGGTTTTTTCGGCAAATTGACTTCAAGCAAGTGGGCAAAAGTCGCCAAATGCTCGCCCGATACCGCGCTGCGCGACATTCAGTTTTTACTCGATAATGATATTTTGGAAAAAGAGGCGGCGGGCGGCAGGAGTACGAGTTATGTTTTGGCGGAGATTGTGTAACTTGCTATAATCAAAAAGTATTCAGCGTAAAAAATTCCAAACCCGTGCAAAAAGCAACCCTTCATCGCTTCCTTACATTTTTCATCGCTGCGGTATGGTTTATTAACGGTCTGTACTGCAAAATCTTGAATTTAGTACCGCGTCACGAGGAAATCGTTGCGCGTATTTTGGGCACGGAGTACGCCCGACCGCTGACTTTTTTAATCGGAATTTCAGAAATTGTTATGAGTGTGTGGGTAATCTCCCGCTATCAACCGAAACTCAACGCAATTACCCAAATGAGTATCGTCATTTTGATGAACGTCATGGAATTTTTCTTAGTCCCCGACCTTTTGCTGTGGGGCAGGTGGAATTTCTTGTTCGCCTTAGGCTTCATCGGACTCGTTTACTACAATGAATTTCGTTTATCCGAAAAAAAATCCTCGACCTTATGAATTTTCTCAAAAATCACCCTTTTCCGGTCGAGGCTTATTTTACGGAGTCGGTCGTTTTGACTTTTGCGATACCGAAGGAGTACTTGCTGTCTTTCCTTCCCGAATGCCTGACACTCGACACTTTTCAAGATAAATATGCTTTTATTGCTGTGGCTATGGTACAGACAACAGGCTTACGACCACAGGGAATGCCCGCTTTTTTGGGCAATAATTTTTTCTTAATCGGCTACCGCATCTTTGTCAGATACCGAAACAGTGCCGGTAAAAACCTACGCGGGTTGTACATTCTGAAGTCCGAAACCGACAAAAAGAAAATGGAAATATTGGGAAATATTTTCACACATTACAACTATACGACGACGGATATCGAGCAGGAGAAACGAGGCGATTTGAAAATTATACATTCAAACAAGTCAGGATTTAAAATCGCTTTTTCCGATAAAAAACCTCAAAATATCTCGCTGCCGCAAAACTCTGTTTTCACCGATTGGAAAGAGGCGCGAAGGTTTGCGGGTCCGTTACCGCATACTTTTTCTTACAATGCCGCTGATAATACCATGCTGATTATTCAGGGTTTGCGACAAAATTGGACACCCGAACCGATTGAAGTTATAAAGTATAATTTCACTTTTCTTGACAAACTCGACTTGCCCGATTTGGTTTTAGCCAACGCATTCCAAATCAAAAACGTACCGTACCGGTGGAAAAAAGGCAAAATCGAAAAACTAACGGCATGAGAAAACCTCTGCAAGGTGTCAAAAATATCGTGTGTTTTAATCGGCATTTTTACCTCGGTGTCGGCGTGCTGATATCTGCCTTATTGTGTTTTCTGCCGTTTTTATCGAGTTTGTGGCAGATGCTTTTGGCAGCGGGTATCTTGTCGGCGGCAGCGGTCACACTGCTTTCTTTGGCAGCTTCGTGGTACATTTATGACTACTCGGATTTGTATCGATTGGAGTACTTGAAATTTAACGGAGTCAAGACAATACTCAACGTGAATGCGGGTTTTGATGAAACGAGCGAGATTATTGCGACAAAATTTCCCGCCGCCCGACTGACCGTTTGCGATTTTTACGATGCGGAAAAACACACGGAAATTTCTCTCAAAAGAGCGAGAAAAGCCTACCCGCCGTATCCGAATACTTTGGAAGTGCAGGCGGAGAAGTTGCCTTTTACCGATAATTCATTCGAACGCGTCGTCGTCATTTTCGCGGCGCACGAGGTACGCGACCCGCAGGAACGCATCCTTTTTTTTAAAGAATTAAATCGCGTCCTCGCACCAAACGGTAAGATAATTGTCACGGAACATCTGCGAGATTTGAATAACTTTGCGGTCTATACCGTCGGCTTTTTGCATTTTTATTCCAAATCGAGTTGGCTGCACACTTTTGCCGAGGCAAATTTGAGCATCATCCGAGAAGTAAAAACGACGCCCTTTGTCACGACTTTCATTCTCGAAAACCATGGAAATACACCTTGAAATCATCGGTGCCGCCCTGCTTCTTTTAGCTGCCGTTCACGTTATTTTTCCGCGTTATTTCAACTGGAAAATCGAACTTGCGGCACTCAGTCTTATCAATCGGCAAATGATGATTGTCCATACATTTTTCGTCGCGCTGACGGTTTTTCTCATCGGTGCGCTGTGTTTTACTTCAGCAAAAGAATTGACCGAAACCGCATTGGGACACAAAATTTGTTTAGGTATCGGTATATTTTGGCTCTTACGCCTGCTGATTCAATTTTTCGGCTATTCTTCCGAACTTTGGAAAGGCAAAAGGTTTGAAACGTTTGTGCACATTATTTTTAGTGTATTTTGGACTTACATGACAGTCGTTTTTTTGTACATTTACTTTCAGAAATGATTTGCCGGAGATTGCGTAACTTGCACATAAGCGGAGAATCATCCCGACTGAAGAAAGGTACGGGACAGATAAGGAGTCATAGTCAAGGATATTTTACAAAGTAAAATCATAATCATAACCTATCAAAACACTCGTAATAATCAGGTTTAAAATCAAAGTCACACGAGCAATCAGCGTGAAATCATAAAGAATCAGAAAAATCAGTGTAAGAAAAGCAAAAGAAATAAAACCCAAACATGAAAAAAAATATCTGTGTAATCCCCGGTGACGGCATCGGACCCGAAGTC
>JAHDCG010000242.1 GCA_020629965.1 Saprospiraceae bacterium
TACAATTTTTTTATGTTTTACTGATTTTTCCATGCTGTGATAATTTCTTTTTCAGAGTTAAAGGTTATGATTTTGAGATGATAAATCTTGATAATTTTTAGGAAGAACGGGTCTTCCGTGAAATCGGAGTAAAAGCCTTCGGGCATGGCTAAGTAAATTTTTTTTCAAAAATACGAAAAAACGAAGAGAAAAGAGATTTTGTCTGATTTCTATACGAGATTTCAAATGTAATCAATTATGTGATTTGACCTCAAATTGTCTTCAAATTAAGATATTCTAAAGAATTAAAATTCGGCTGTCGAAAAGACGTCGCAGTGCAACGTCTCTACAAACCGGGCGGTAATTCTTTGAACCCAAAAGTGCCAAGGGCACGCGGCACATCAGCCCGGCTTGCCACTCATGGTATGTAAATGCCGGGGAGTCACGGAATGACGGAAAAACCAAACCTCCAAATGCCAACGGCACAGCATCTTCCGACCCGGCATATAAACGCCGGAAAAACAAAAAAAAAGACCGACCCCCGCCACAGCAGAAATCGGTCTCCCGAGAAAAATCTCGAATCGAAAGCCGCCGGACAACAGTCAACCGGCAACGGACATCAGTCCAGCTTCAACACCTCCAAAAATGCCTTTTGCGGTACCTCTACGTTACCGATTTGGCGCATTTTCTTTTTACCTTTCTTTTGCTTTTCGAGCAATTTACGTTTCCGCGAAATATCACCGCCGTAGCATTTTGCGGTAACGTCTTTCCGCAGGGCGGAGATAGTCTCGCGCGCCACGATTTTAGAACCGATGGCCGCCTGTATCGCAATCATAAACTGCTGACGCGGTAATAATTCTTTCAAACGCGAGCAGATTTTGCGTCCGAAACTTTGTGCCTTGGTGCGGTGTACCAAAGCCGAAAGCGCATCTACGGGGTCACCGTTGAGCAGCATGTCGAGTTTAACCAAGTCCGATTTGCGGTAGTCCAAAGGCTGATAATCGAAAGAGGCGTAGCCGCGTGTCACCGACTTCAAGCGGTCGTAGAAGTCAAAAACAATTTCCGCCAGAGGCAGGTGAAAAGACAGCTCGACGCGCTCGGGCGTGAGGTAGTGCTGCTTCGTCAGGATGCCGCGTTTGTCCATGCACAGCGTCATTATCGTGCCGATGTATTCGGGCTTAGTGATAATTTGCGCGTCGATGTACGGCTCTTCGACCGACTCTAAATGGTTGGCTTCGGGCAGGTCGTTCGGGGTGTTGACCACAAAACGTTTGCCTTTGGTGTCGGTCGCAAAGTAAGACACGTTGGGCACCGTCGTGATGACATCCATGTTGAACTCACGGCTGAGTCGCTCCTGAATAATTTCTAAGTGCAACATGCCGAGGAAACCGCAACGGAAACCGAAGCCAAGGGCCACGGAAGTTTCCGGCTCGAAAACCAAAGAGGCATCATTGAGTTGCAGTTTTTCGAGACTGTCACGCAGGTCTTCAAAGTCGTCATTATCAATCGGGAAAATACCCGCAAAGACCATCGGCTTTACGTCCTCAAAACCGTCGATGGGCGCCTCCGCCGGCTTTTCGATGGAAGTAATCGTGTCGCCGACTTTGATTTCTTTACTCTCTTTCACACCCGTTACGATGTAGCCTACATTACCCGCCGAGATAGATTTTTTCGGCTCCAAGTCCATTTTCAAAACCCCGATTTCGTCCGCTGCATATTCCGCTTCCGTGTTCATAAAGCGCACGCCCTCTTTGCTTTTGAGCGTGCCGTTCATCATACGAAAATAGGCGATGACACCGCGATAGGGATTAAAAACCGAGTCGAAAATCAAAGCCTGCGCGGGCGCATTGACGTCGCCGACGGGAGCCGGTATTCTGTCCACAATTGCCGCCATAATGTCGGGAACGCCGAGACCGGTTTTTCCGCTGGCGAGCAGTATTTCTTCTTTTTCGCAACCGATAAGGTCGATGATTTGGTCGCTCATTTCCTCGACCATTGCCGACTCCATATCGACTTTATTCAGCACGGGAATAATTTCCAAATCATTCTCGATGGCAAGGTATAAGTTAGAAATCGTCTGCGCCTGCACACCCTGCGAAGCATCCACGAGCAGCAGCGCACCCTCGCAGGCGGCAATCGAACGCGAGACCTCGTAGCTAAAATCGACGTGACCCGGCGTGTCAATCATATTAAAGGTGTACATCTGCCCGTCAGTGTGCAGATAGTCCATCTGGATAGCGTGACTTTTTATGGTGATGCCGCGCTCGCGCTCCAAGTCCATGTCATCGAGTGCCTGATTTTGCATTTTCCGCTCGGAGATAGTTTTGGTAAACTCCAAAAGGCGGTCGGACAAAGTACTTTTTCCGTGGTCGATATGAGCGATGACGCAAAAGTTGCGAATATTTTTCATGAGTTTTATTTCGTTCTTATTTCAATCCTTCGGGTATGAAATCATGTATTTCCGAAAATGTTTGCAAATGTACGGCTTTTTAATTCCTCGTGCTTTTAAATATTTGTCAAGGCTTTGTGTTTTTTTACCGCCGAGGCGGGGATTAAAGCCGATAAATAAAATTTTTCGGCAGTTAGTGAGAGGGAACAATTACCCCCTTTAGCCACATTATATAATATATACCGCTTTTGAATTTCTCTCCGCAAGTACAATCTCTTCCGTTTTGACAATCGAACCCTTTCATAATGGAAGGGTCACGCAAAACCCGGCACGCTCTGTTATTTTTTTATCTTTCCTTATTTGTCTCATTATCAGTTAGTTGGGTGTATTTTTGAAAAACCGGCACACGGACGGAACGCGCTTTGCCTATCTATCAGCGTAACACAAACTAATATTATGGAAATCGTCATCTTTTATGCCGCACTCGTTCTCATCCTGTTCATCATTACTTTGACAGGCTATATCGGCGACTTACAGAAAGGATAAGATTTCAACTTCTGCTGTAAGAAAACACACACCAAACTAATTTTTCTAAACGAGACATCATAAATTTTCAGCACCATGCGCAATACAGATTTTCAAGCTCAATTTACAACCCTCCGCCCGTCATTGGTACCATTTGCTTACCGACTGACCAACAACTACGAAGACGCTCGCGACCTCGTGCAGGAGACTGCTATCCGAGCTTTCAATAATTGCCAAAAATTTGAAAACGGAACGAACTTCAAAGCATGGGTCATCACTATCATGCGTAACACTTTCATTAACATTTACCGCAAAAAGAAGAACCGTGCGACTTCTAACGAGCCGACGGGCAGCTATGTATTTGAAAACGCGGACAATGCGGTAATGAATCAAGGAGACAGTAATATTATGATGAACGAACTGAACGGCTTTATCGACGAACTGAGCGACACGTACAGTGTCCCTTTCAGCCTCTTTTATGAAGGCTTTAAATATGAAGAAATTGCGGAGCGTTTGGCACTGCCCATCGGTACGGTGAAGAGCCGTATCTTTTTCGCCCGCCGCACGTTGCGCGACATGATTTTGGGCAGCTACCCGAATCTGTATGCGGCGTAAAACCAAAATTAAACTGTTTGACTGCGGCTGATTTTCCCGATTGACCGCTCTCAAAAACCGATAACTATGATTTTCGCGGCTCTCCCCCCCGAGTTGCGAAGACACTATAAAATCGGCGGTGAACGGGCAACGCGCTTTTTCCTGCCGATTTTTTCCAAAATATTTTGCAAATCAGGATTTGTTGTTGAGATGCTCCGCCGATTGATTTCGGACGGGGCATTTTGCTTTTTCGAGACGGTGGACGGTAGTTTGGTGGACGGTGGACGGGCTGTGCGGCTCTACTCGGCTTCAGCCCCCTAACCCCCGAATCGGGGGAACTTTCTCCGCGCTTGAGATTGTGGGTTAATC
>JAHDCG010000095.1:0-2506 GCA_020629965.1 Saprospiraceae bacterium
CAACCTTACAGCACAACATCAGTCAATACAGTAGCCGAAAGTTACCCTTTCCATAAATCCCTTAAAAACCCATGCAATTTTAATTTAAACCGTAAATTTGCCGTTTTTTAGAAAGAAGCATCTAAAATAATCAACCAATCACACTCGCAAAAATATGAAATCAGTACGCATTCTTCTTTTGCTTTTCGTTCCCTTTTTTGCCTTTGCGCAGAATAATCCGGGAGCCAATCACGCTAATTTGTTCGAGCCGATGGAAGATAAATTCCGCTCGCCGAACAGCTACCGCACCGCCTCGGGCGAGCCGGGTCCGGACTACTGGCAGCAGCAGGGTGATTACAAAATCAAGTGCAGCCTCGACACGGAAAAGCAACGCCTGACGGGCGCGGAGACGGTGACTTACACCAATCACTCGCCGAATACGCTGCGCTATATCTGGCTGCAACTCGACGAAAACGAACACGCCGCTGATGCCGAAAAACAGTATATTGAGCCGAGCCGCATCCGCGACAAGATGAGCGAAGGCGCACTGGAAGGTCTGGAGCCGTGGCGCAGTTTGGAAGATAAAGGCTGTACGATTACCAAAGTGACGGACGCCGGAAATGCGAAACTGAAATATACTATCACGGGTACGAATATGCGCATCGACCTGCCGCAGCCGCTGAAACCCGGTGAGAAATTTACCTTCAATATCGACTGGTATTACAACCTCATCGACCGTATGAATACGACCTCCTGGGGGCGCGGCGGTTACGAGCATTTTGAAGATACGGACGATTATATTTTTACGATTGTGCAGTGGTTTCCGCGCATGTGCGTGTACAGCGACTTCGACGGTTGGCAAACGAAACAATTTTTGGGAACGGGCGAGTTCGCGCTTAATTTCGGAAACTACGACGTAGAAATCACCCTGCCGAAAGACTACATGGTCGCCGCTACGGGTGTTTGTCAAAACTATGATAAAACGCTGACCGCCACACAATTGAGCCGCTGGAAACAGGCACAAACCGCGACCGAACCTTTCCAAATCGTGACGGGCGACGAAGCACGCGCGACGGAAAAAGCACCGAAAGCCACCGAAACGCAAACCTGGAAATACACGGCGGAAAACGTGCGGGATTTTGCCTGGGGTGCGAGCCGCAAATTTGCCTGGGATGCCATGCCGTACAAAAACGAACTCGGTCAGACGGCGATGTGTATGAGCTACTACGGCAAAGAGGCGTACCCGATTTACAACAAATACTCGACGAAAGCGACGGTGCATACCTTACAGACTTACGATAAATATTCCATCCCCTACCCTTACCCGACTGCGATTTCCATAGAGGCGGCGAACGGTATGGAGTACCCGATGATTTGCTTTAATCCGGGTCGCGCGGAAGAGGACGGCACTTACTCGGAAGATGCAAAAAATGCCTGTATCACGGTCGTTATTCATGAAGTCGGTCACAATTATTTTCCGATGATTATCAACAGCGACGAGCGGCAGTGGGCTTGGTTTGACGAGGGTTTGAACAGCTTTTTGCAGTTTATCGCGGAGCAGGAATGGGATTATAATTACGACAGCAGCGGCGGTCCGGCGCACCTGATTACGGATTATATGAGTCGCCCGAAAGACAAGCTGGAGCCGATTATGACAAGCTCGGACAACATCAAAGATTACTTTTCAAATGCCTACAATAAACCCGCGACCGCCCTCAACGTACTGCGCGAGACCGTAATGGGGCGTGAGCTTTTCGACTACGCATTCAAAGAATACTGCCGCCGTTGGGCATTCAAACACCCGACACCCGAAGATTTTTTCCGCACCATGAACGACGCGAGCGGCATGGATTTAGATTGGTTTTGGCGCAGCTGGTTTTACAGCACCGATGCGGTGGATATTGCGCTCGACAGCATCACTTGGTACAAAGTCGATATTAAAAAGAACCCGAAAAAGGAGACAACGACCTACGACCGCAAAATCGAAGAGCCGGAATTGACGACGATTACACAGATACGCAACAAGGAAGAGGGCATCAAATTCGACGTGGATGAAGACAAAGATTTGCAGGATTTTTACACCTACTACGAGCCGTGGAAAACCTCGGACAGCATCATCACTTACGAGACAAAACTGTACGAAGAGCAATTTTCAAAGAAGGAAAAGAAAGAGTTGTTCGGCGATAAAAACTACTACGAGCTGAATTTCAGTAACAAAGGCGGCATTCCGATGCCCGTCATCATCGAGTGGACTTTTGAGGACGGCACCAAGCAAATCGACCGCCTGCCCGCAAGTATTTGGCGCAAAAACGAAGACGCTTTCACGAAGGTTTTTGTAAAAGAGAAAGAAGCGACCGGCATCGTCATCGACCCGTATCTGGAGACGGCGGACATCGACACACGTAACAATAACTGGCCGGTGAAGGAAATGCCGTCCCGCTTTCAGGTGTATAAAAAGCACGAACGCGTGAAGCCGGATAACATGATGCAGAAGGCAATTAAGGAGGGAAAGGATATTAAGCCGTAA
>JAHDCG010000095.1:2606-7744 GCA_020629965.1 Saprospiraceae bacterium
GCCGGATAACATGATGCAGAAGGCAATTAAGGAGGGAAAGGATATTAAGCCGTAAGGGGTGTTTATTTGGTTATTTGTTTATTCGTTTATTTGGGCGGGTGAACGAAAAATGCCCGATACTCTCTGTATCGGGCATTTTTCATGTCAGGCATATTTAATTCAGACAGTAAACCTACTCCACCTCCAAAACTTCAAAATACTCCGGCCCGCCGTCAATCGGATAGCCTTCGATTTTGTTACCGATGACGGTTTCGGTGCGACCGACAAAGTCATCCAAATTTACGGTGCTGCTGCGCAAAGCGTAGAACTCTCCGTCGGTGGTGAGCGTGTGCGTACCGTATTGATAGGTGGTGATTTCCGCAACTTGAATAAGTCCGGTCAATTCAATCGTTCCGTCGTTCAGGTCGTCTTCTTTGCTGCAAGAAATGAGCAACAGCGCGAGAAAAGCGGAAACGAAAAAGAAGGATTTTAATCGTTTCATAACTGAAAAATTTCGTGGTTAATCGAATAAGGCTCTAAGCAAAAAATCCGCCGATTGCGGACTGTTGTCTTAAAGTCGAGATAAAGACTGACCGGGAGAAAACGGTCACACCTCTCACCCCAACAACTTCCCCCCCAATATCAAAGCACTCACCTCCGCGATTTTGTTGCGGCTGACGGGCACCCGATGCTTTCCGATTAACAAGGTGTTACCGTCGATGGTCGTGACTTTTTCTAAGTTGGCGATGTAGGATTTATGGACGCGAACAAAGCGGGGTTCGGGCAACTCGGACTCGATATTTTTGAGGGGCAGCAGGGCGGTAAATTTGCCGCGCTCGGTGTAGAAATGCACGTAATTTTGCATGGCTTCGGCGTACAATAATTCCGACAGGACGACCTTTTCCGTTTTGCCTTCGCTTTTGATAAAGAAGAAACTTTTGTCCGGCTGCGGGTTGTCTTTTGCGGGCGCGGCGGACGGCTTTTGCTGCAATAAATCGAATTGTTTTTTGGCTTTTAAAGCGGAAGTCAGAAAAGCGGAAAAGGTAATCGGCTTTACCAAATAGTCCAAAACGTTGAGTTTGTAGCCTTCCAAGGCAAAACTCGGATAGGCGGTCGTGAGAATCACGATGGGCGGATTTTGCAGGGTTTTGAGGAAGTCGATGCCGCTGATTTTGGGCATATTGACGTCTAAAAGCAACAAATCTACCTCTTGATTGCGCAGAAACTTCAGGGCTTCCAAAGCGTCTTCCGCCGTGCCGATGAGTTCCAAAAAATCTACCTGATTGACGTAGTCGGACATGCCCTCGCGGGCGAGGGGTTCGTCGTCGATGATGAGGGTTTTCATAGCAATTCGAGTTTTAAACGGACGGTAAAAATATCGTTGTCGGTATCGGTCGTCAGTTCGTATTTCTGCGGATAAATGAGGTCTAAGCGGCGGCGGATATTCACCAAACCGATGCCGCCCGCCTCGGGTACCTGCGTGGGTTCGGGTGTGTAGTTTTTAAAATTATTGACCGTGGTAAAGGTGAAAATATCACCGCTCAGTTCTCCTTTTATCTCGATTTTCGGCGGACTGCCCGCTGCGTGTTTAAATACATTTTCGACTAAAGGCGACAGCAGCAGCGGCGTGATTTGCGCCCCCTGCGTATCGGTCGGCAGGTCAATTTTCAATTCCAAATCTTTGGCTTTCCGCAGCGCAGCCAAGCCGATATATTTGTGCAAACTTTCCAATTCCTTTCCCAAATCAATCTTTTCGCCCTCCGTTTGGTACAGTTGATAGCGCAGCAAATCCGAAAATCCCGCCAGGGCTTCCGCCGCTTTGTCGGGGTCTTTTTTGATAAGAAAATAAATGCTGTTGAGCGCGTTGAACAGAAAATGCGGATTGAGTTGACTTTTTAAATACTTCAATTCCGTCGTTATTTTTTCCCTCTCCAACTCCGCCTGCCGCTTTTGCATTTGCCGCTTTTGCAAATAAAACCACGCAAACATCGCAGTCGCCAAAACGGTGATGTGACTCCACAAAATTGAATTTCCCGCCGAAAATAAATCCAAAAAATAACCGCCTTCGCCGCACCTGCAACCGTATTCAAAATAAAAATACAAACTGAAAGCCAACAAATAAGCAAACAGAAAAAGCGCACCGAGTAAGGCCGCAAACCAAGCCCCGGTCTTCCCCCGACCCAATAAACGCGGCACCAAAAAGTAGCCGTTAAAATACACAATCGCCGCATTCCAAAAAGTAAAGCAAAACTGCGCGATGAAGTTAGTCGCATCCCAATCCGGCGCGAGCAGATACAACCAAAAAAAGTGATACCCCACCCATATCGACAGGTGCGCATACCACGGCAGGTCATCGGTTTTCGTAAAGATTTTTTGCTGCATAAGGAAAATTTCAGAAGGCTAAATTAGCACTTTTCGCTCGCATCGACGCCCGTGAATGATGTTCGGTAAACCGCGCTTGACAAACGGATACTACAGCTTGACGAACGGTATTTTCCAACCCGAAATACCGTTGGTCAATAAATAAATGCAGGTCGTCAAGCCGTTCGGTTTTTAGTTTTTTTCTCTCTGATATTTGTAGGGTCAAACGATTGACGATGTACGAATTACGATGTACGAGGGCTGCTGAATTACTTTATTGAAATAACAGCTTTTCACAGTCGCGTAAATTGTACCCTTTTTCTAAGAGCGCAGCAATCAAATTGATTTCTTGCTTACACAAAAGACAGGAACCGCGCTTTCGTAAATCGTACATCGTAAATCGTAAATCAAAAAACTCATTATCATGAAAAATCTCATTATTCTCACAATGTTCTTCCTTTCCGTCACTTCCGCTTTCGCTCAAGAATGCAGCACGGAAGAAACCGCTTACAAAGCCTACCTGACCGCAGATACCGAACTGTGGCAACAAACCATCACCGACTTACAGCAGCAATACGATAAGTCGAAAAGCGACGCCGATTTGTTGGCTTTGGCGCGTGGACAGTATGAATCTTACACCGCATTACAAGGACAAACGGACAAAAAAGCCAAGCAAAAACACTTGGACACCGCAGAAAAAAATGCGGCGACTTATTTGGAAAATAACAAAGACTCCGCCGAAGGCCACGCGCTGCTGTCGAGCATCTACGGCCTGCAAATCGCCCTCTCGCCAATGAAAGGTATGAGCCTCGGCAGAGCGAGCGGAACGCACCTCGACAAGGCGCTGAAACTTAATCCGGAAAGTCCCTTCGTCAACTACCAAAAGGGTTCGAGCCTGTACTACACGCCCGCGATGTGGGGCGGCGACGTCGATGAGGCCATCGTTTATTTAACAAAAACCAAGCAACTCTGTGAAGCGGCAAAGCAAACCGAAAGTATCGTTTACCTCAATACTTTGGCGGTTTTGGGGCAGGCCTATCAGTACAAAGAAAAGTACGCGGATGCCAAAAAAGAGTACGAAACCGCGCTCGCCGTCGCTCCGGAATTCGGATGGGTCAAATATCAACTGCTGCCCGAGTTAGAGAAGGAAATGAAGTGAGGTAAAGATTGTAAGGGTTGTAAAAAGTTGTAAGGGTTGTACTCATCGAGCAATTCTGTTTACCATAAAATCAGGAGCGCAGAAAGTCCCCCCGATTCGGGGGTTAGGGGGCTGAAGACGAGTAGAGTCACACGTCTTCAGCCCAATCCGCCCCTCCACGACTGAAGTCGGGACAGGCTGAATCGGGGAAACCCTACCGGAAACAACTCACACGCACCTCTACTCAAAAAAAAACATCACAATGAAAAATCTCCTCCTCTTTACCCTGCTCCTCCCCCTTTCCCTCGCCGCTCAAATCACCGGTACAGTCACTGATTTTCGCAGCAATCAGCCGCTTATCGGAGCGAATATCGTGCTGCAAAACGACGCGACGCGCGGTACGCAGAGTGATTTGGACGGAAATTTCAGACTCGACTGTGCAAGCGGCGACAGTCTCATTATTTCTTACGTCGGTTACAAAAACAAGACGGTTGCCGCCGCTGCGGATATGTCCGTCGGACTGCGCGAAGACGGTCGCTCGGCGGGCGAAGTCACCGTGACCGCCGGCAGAATTATTGCCGCCGAGTTTGTCACCGAGCAATTTTCCGCGCTCGATATTTACCTCAATCCCAACTCCAAAGCCGATGCCCTGCGCGCCGTCGATGCCCTGCCCGCCTCCACGAATACCGAGGAGAGTGCCAACGTCAGTCTGCGCGGCAGTGCGCCCGGCGAGACGGGGATTTTCCTGAATAACATCCCCTTGGAAGACGTCGTGCGCTTCGACCAAGTGAACGGCATCGGTCAGTTTTCGATTTTTAATACGAGCCTCGTCGAGAGCGTCAATGTTTTCCCTTCCAATCCGCCGGCGGAGTTCGGGAACTCGACCTCGGGGGTCGTCGCGGTTTATACTTCCGATAAATTGCCGCAGCGCAAGAGCAGTCTCGGGCTGAATTTGACGGGCATCAGTGCCTTACACGCCCGCCCGCTGAGTCAAAAAACGGGGTTGACGGCTTACGTGAATTTCAACACCCACCAACTGTTGACCGCCGCCAATCCGAAGGCGTTTGCAGATATGAATGCCTTCGGCAGCACGGACGCGGGGCTGCATTTGGTACATCGCTTTTCCGAGAAAACAACGCTCAGGGTTTTCAATTACAGTTTGTCGGAAAGCTACGATTTTGCCGTTGCGCTGCCGGTCGGCACGGAAGATTTTTTGCAGAAGAAAAAGCGAAATTTGACGACCGTTAATTTGGTCGGCAAGGGCAGAAATACGCGGTGGGAATGGAACCAAAGTTTTGATTTTTCGGACTCGGAATACAGCGGCGGCAACCTCGCCGTGCGGCAAAAATATCGCGGAGTTTTTCAGGCGGTGCAGGGTGCATATTTTAAGGAAAATTTCAGTCTGAAAGGCGGGATTTCCGCGCGCTTATCACGGTCAAAAGATGCGGGTGAGTATCCGCTCTTCGCGCACGCTCCGGGAGCGGAACATCCTGCGGCAGCTTTCGAAAGTCGGCAATTCTTTGTGCTGCCCGAGTCTTTCGCCTACGGCAAATACAACCTGTCCGCAAAGCAAACTCTGGGAGGTGGCTTGCGCTTTTACCCCGGCGGTTACGGCATCGCGCCTTACCTCGACGTGCAGACAAACTACAACTTGCAATTT
>JAHDCG010000095.1:7844-18170 GCA_020629965.1 Saprospiraceae bacterium
CGGTTACGGCATCGCGCCTTACCTCGACGTGCAGACAAACTACAACTTGCAATTTTCTGATAATCAACGCATTACCCTCGCCGCAGGTCGCTACCGCAAGCTGCAAACGCGACAAATTTTCGACGGAAAACCGCTGCTGACCGAGTCCGATCAAGTTTCGTTGGACTATCAATATCAAGATAAAGGTTGGAAAATACAGAGCGCGCTATATCTCAAAAATAACCGCACCGGCGACCTGAAAAACCCGATACGCGGCGCGGAAATATTTGCGGCGTGGCAGCGAAAAAACTTTACGGGCAGCGTATCGGCGGCGCACGTTTCGTCGCTGCTGCAGGCGGAAGAATTTCGCTACCCCTCGCCCTACGATTTGAGTTATTTTTTGCGTCTGTACGCCAAATACGACCTGCCCGATTTGTGGACACTTGCAGTGACGTATCGGCAGCGGCAAGGGCGTTATTTTCAACCGATTATCGGAGCGCAATTCGACGAAAATACGGATACTTTTATACCTTTTTACGCCGCACCCGATGCGGGCGAAAGACTGCCCGCGTACCGCTTGGCGGATGTGAGTATTTCCAAAATTTTGCCCGTCAGCTTCGGCAGTATCGTGCTGTACGCGACCGCCGGTAATGTCTTTGATACCAAAAATGTACGAGCTTATGATTACAATTTTGATTACACGGAAAGGTCGGAAAATTTGTTCGGACGGCGGGTATTTTTTGTGGGCGGGGTGTTGGAGTGGTGAAATATTTTTTACCGTACCACCAACTCCCGCTTCCCGTCCCCGAAATGCGTCACTACCAAATCCCCTTTCTCCAACGCCGCCGTCGAGCGTACGATTTTTCCGTTTTTCTCCGTCAGGGTAAAACCGCGTTTCAGCACCGCCGCCGGACTCAATAATTCCGCAGCTTTTTCCATGGTTTTCAACTGCTGCCGGGCGGCAAAAAGGCGAAACTTGACGGCGGCGGGAATGTCTTTTTTCACCTGTCGCAGCTCGCTGTCACGCTCTCGCAAATAACTTTTTGCGGCGTAGTGCAGCACTTGTTCTGTCTGTCTGATTTCCGACTCCGCACTTTTGATTTGCTGCGCCGCATTGCGAAAAATATACTGCCCGAGGTATTGCATTTCACCCTCGAAAGCCGCGTTGCGATTGATGATAAAATCAGCCGTGGCAGTCGGTGTTTTAAGTGCGGTATGCGCTGTCAAATCCGCCACCGTTTCATCCGAATCGTGTCCGATACCGGTCAGCACGGGCAGCGGAAATTCGGCGATTGCCTTACACAATTCGTACCCGTCAAAAGCCGACAAATCCAACCGCGCCCCGCCGCCGCGAATGATAATTACCGCGTCAAAATTATCCTTACGTCGGGCAATACTTGCCAGCCGCGACCGCATTTCCTTTTCTACGTTCGCTCCTTGCATACTCGTCGGAAAAAGTTGATTATCAATGCGATAACCGTAAGGATTTTGCTTCGTCTGCACCAAATAATCCTGCAAACCCGCCGCCGTTTCCGAAGACAGTACGGCGATGCGCTGCAAAACGGGCGGGAGATATTTCGTCTTATTCTGCTCAAAAAGTCCTTCTTTGCGCAGTTGCAAAATAGTTTGCTGCCGTTTGATTTCGAGCTGCCCGAGGGTATAAGCCGGGTCGATTTCTTCGATGATAAATTTCAGCCCGTAAGCCTCGTGATAACTGACTTTCACTTTCAGCAAAACTTGTACGCCGTCGCGCAACAGACTGTCCAAAGTTGTCCCGAGTTCGACCTGCAAACGCAGATAATCGCGTCGCCACAAAATCGCCTGCGACTTCGCCGCAATCGCATCCGTCAGCGTATCTTTTTCCACCAAATCCAAATAATAATGCCCCCGCGAATAACCGACCTGCGCAATTTCACAACTCACCCACAGCGACTCGGAGAAGTTGAGGACGAGGACTTGGCGAATGTAGTTGTTGAGTTCGAGCAGACTGTATTTCATGTTGGTGGTTGTTGGTTGGTGGTTGATGGGAGGGTTTCGGTTTTATTTCCTACTTCGGATTGGATTTACTGTCCGTTTTCTTTGAGAAATGTAAAAGGTCTTCGGTGATTCCGTCGTGTTGTTTGACCCGGCAAGGTAAGTTTGTTTGTGTTCGGTCGAACGACACAGCGCGACGTCTCTCTCCGTAGAAATCCATTTCAAATTTATCTCGGCGGCACAGCATGACGCTCCTTTTAAAGAATAAATCGACAGAAAAACAGGGGCGTCACGCTGTGCCGCACGCAAGAAGTTGAGACGCTGCTACCGATAGTTTCGTCGCTCTGCGTCGATGTTTGCGCACAAGTAAAAGTAGCAGTCTAACGTCTAAAATCCAACGTCTAAAGTCTCAAATTCTAAAGTCTCACCCCCTAAACATTCACCACCAACCCGTCCGGCAACAATTCCAACTCAAACGCCCGACTCGCCGCCGGATCATACACCGCCGCGTCCGTTTTACTTTGTCCTGAAACGACATGAATCGTCCAATCCTCGTCGATAGTCGGTATGGATTTGGTAATCAAACCCTCCGCTACGTGCGTACCGCCCAGCACCCGCCGGTCAATGAAATTACCCTTTTTATCAAAAGTCGCCATGACGTATTGGTAGTCCATCAAACCCGCGCGCCAATAGACGACGGCGTGAAACGAGTGCGTTTCTTTGATGCGAAAACAAGGCACAAACTCCGTAAATTCATCGGGTGCTCTGTCTTCCGCGCGCAGCAGATGTTGCTGTATCATCATAGGCTGCAACGGCGGATTTTCGCTGCTGAATGTCATGTGCATTTCCTCGCCGAGCGTCACGGGCAAGTCCACTTCGGGAAAGCGGTCGAGAAAATTACTAAAATCTACGGTTTCTTCTTTCTTCAATTTTTTTGTTTTTAAACGTGTATAAATGCCAACTGCATGAGGCACTTTAGTCCGGTATGTAAATGCCGGGAATACAATCAAAACGGATATCCCAAATCAATATTTATCGTCAAATCCCTCAACCTAAACTCCCTCAAATCCCGCCAATAAAACACCTCCTCCGTCGCCTCACCGTTCCGAAAAACCGTCGTCGGGTACGGATTGCGCAGCGGCACACCCAAATCCAGGCGGAAAATAAAATACAGAAAATCGGCGCGAATACCAAAGCCCGAACCCACCGCAAGTTGATTTAAAAAGTTGTCTTGCACCTTGACGATGCGCCCGTCGGGCAAAGTCTCAAATTCGGGCGTCCAGGCGAGTTTGGAAAGCGGACGTTCCGGGTCGTCATTCAGCGTGTAGATGTTGCCGACATCGGCAAAGAGGGCGCCGTCCCATTTAAAACCGAAGAGGTCGAACATCAAAAAGCGGTATTCCGCGTTGGCTTCGATTTTGAAATTTCCCGTTTGGTAAAAGAGCAAAGCGTTGGCATCCGGGCCTTGCGTCAGCGGGTCGAGGTAGCCGCCCGGACCGAGTTCGCGCGCCCGCCACGCCCGAATGCTGTACGGCCCGCCGACCGAAAATTGCTTGACGTAAGGCACATCCGTCGAATTGCCGAAAGGCACGCCGACGCCCGTGTAAAAGCGAAAAGCAAACTGTTTGTCTTGTGAAATATCGCGGTAAAAGCGCACATCGCCCTCCAAAACCGAATACTGCGAAAAGGCGGTCGTGCCGTTGGTGCCGCTGATTTCAAAAACTTTATCCGTCTCCGCAAAAGCATTGTAAACGCTGTTGGCGGCGAGAATTTCCGCACCCGAAAGCTCAAAATTTCCGTTCACCACGAAGCTCTCGCCGCGCCGCGAAACGGGCGAAGTGTAGGTATATCCGAAATTGCGCAGCAAAAAACCCGTAAATAATTGCTGCTCGAAACTGCGGGCAAAAAACGGCGCATCGTCCAAAATTTGCTGAAAATCCGGTTGGATTAAAGGACGCAGATAGTTCAGTCCGAAGTGCGTCAACTCATAGCGCGAAGTCTTGGTTTGCGGTATTTCGTAGCCGTAAGAGACATTCAAACTGTTCAGTTGGTACAGCCGAAAACGATCCACGAAATTGTAAGAAAAAGAAATGCGCGTACTGCTTTTTTCGCCCAAACGATTGTAAAAACTCTCATTCAGCAATTTCATTTTTTGCAATCCGCCCCAAAAACCGAGGTAATCCACAAACTTCGGCAAGTACAAATCCGTCTGCACTTTAAAATCTAAAGTATTGACAAAATTTTCGGGATTGTCGATTTCCGCAAAGTCGAAATCGAAATTCAAATCCGAGTTGACTACCAATAATTCCGCGCCGCCGAGCAGATTTCGGTCTTTGACGGACAGACCCGCCCCCGCCCCGAAAAATCGCCTGCCGCCCAGAGTCACCGTCGAGTTTGTGCCCGAAGTATTGACCTCCAAATCGGTTCCGAATTCCAAAGGTTTGCGCGGCGTCAACTGAATATCGACGTTCAGCACCGTGTCGTTTTCAATTGACGGCACCTCCGTCACATTGATGATTTTGTAAACCCCGAGCTTGCCGAGTGCCGCCAGTGTCCGGTCTTTATCTTGCTGCGAAAACAGTTGCCCTTCCCGCACAAACACATTACGCGACAGCGTACCGGGCTTCACAAAAAACTCCTCGCCGACGGGCAAAGTGAATTTCACGCCGTCGATAATCGTATCCCGAAACACCGTCGCCGTGTCCGAATAAATCAACTGCGGAAAAATATTGATTTTCCCGATGGTATATTTTTGGTGATGCGTTTGCTCGCTCGGCAGCAGCACTTCGAGGTCGATTTTTACCCGATGATTGAGACTGTCGCCCGTCAGCGGTGCCACGTAGCGCGGCGAAAAAGCGTAGTAACCGTTATTGCGCAAATGCTTGGAAATGCGCGTTCTTTCCTGTTCGTAAAGTCGGTTATCAACGGGGTCTTGCGGCGATAAAAAAGTCTCGTCGTCGATGCGGTCGAGAGTGCGCTCGATGTCCGCATCTTTGCTGATAAAGTCCACGGTATCAACGAGATAGCGTTTATTCGGCACGACGTAATAAGTCACATTTGCCTTCTGCCCCTTTTTGCCTTTGATGTCTTTGGTGTGGTAAACTTCCGCATTGAACCAGCCCCGGTTTTGCAGATAATATTCCATCGTTTCGGCGGTTTCATAAGCTTTTTGGTCGTCAAAAATCGAGGGCTTTTCCGCAAAATTTTTCAGCACAAAACGGTCGTAGCGCGTCGTGTCCGCCGGTCCTTGATTCCGATACCAAAACCACCGCTTGGAAATCCACGGCAGGTTAAACATATTCGCATTCGGCTTCTGTTTGTACAAAGTCGAAAGCTCGTACAGCAGCGCGTTCCGTTCTTTAATTTTCGGCTTTTTTTCTAAAACGATGGTATTGCTGATGAGAAAAGCCTCGTCCGGCGCGAGATATTTGGTCGTATTGCAGGCGGAGAAAAGCGCAGTCAGGAGGACGGCGATTGCGAAGACGAGGTAATATTTTGTCGGAGTGGTTGGGATGGTTTTAAAAATGTTTGAGTTGTTAGATGATGGTTTGAGTTGTCGGAATTGTTAAAGTCGAATGTTAAATATGATTTCGATTTTAAATTTAAAAACGGTTTTTAAAGGTTGAGAGGTTGTGTGGTTGGGGGAGTTGCGGTAAACATAACTGTTCCGTTTTGTTGTACAGACGCGGGAAAACGCGTCTCTCTCTAAAGAGAAAATCAATCCCTTTCCGTAATTAACTGCCTCCGTGAACACCTCGTCCATCAACCACCAACTATCAACCAATTTCCCTAATTTTGCAAAAAAAACAAAACCGCACACCATTGCTGACAAAAGCCGAAATCAACTATCTAAACTCTCTCGCTCGAAAAAAATTTCGACAAAAGTATAATAATTTTTTTGTCGAAGGCGATAAATCCGTGCGTGAAGTGCTGGAAGACGGCGGCGCGGAAATCGAGTCCGTGTTCGGCACGGCGGATTGGGCGGAAACGCACCGGCATTTGCTGCAAAAATACGGTGACAAACTGACCGTCATTTCGCCGGGTGAATTGCGCCGAATTTCTCAACTCAAAACCCCCAACCAAGCCTTTCTCGTCGCCAAACAAAGAGAGAACGATTGGACGGCGGCTGATGTTAAATCGGGTTTTAGTTTATATCTCGACGGCATTCAAGACCCCGGCAATTTGGGTACTATGCTGCGCACCGCCGACTGGTTCGGTTGGCAATACGTTTTCCTCTCGCCGCTGTGCGTAGATTTTTACAACCCAAAAGTTATACAGGCAAGTATGGGCGCATTTTTGCGGGTCAAAGCTCCGATTGTCACCTTGGAAATACTGAAAAAGGAAGTCCCCGAAATCCCGATTTTAGGCGCAACGATGCAGGGTGATAATTTATACACTTTACCCAAATTAAACGCCGCCGTGGTCGTTATCGGCAACGAAGGCAACGGCATTTCACCGGAAGCGGCAGCCTTTTTAAACCAAAAAATCAGCATCCCCGCCCCCGCAACCGCCGGCGCGGAAAGCCTGAATGCCGCCATCGCCGCCGCAATTATCGCCGGACAACTGACTTACGGACAGTGATTTGGTTGCCGGTTGTCCGTTGCCGACTGTCCGTTCGCCGTCCGCTTTAAAACCGGCTGCCGCCCGATAAACCTTTTTGTCACTTCGTGGTTTTTTAAGCGACCACAAACCCAACGATTCAAACAACTCAAACCACTCCAACCATTTCTAACAAAAAAACATGAGTACATTAGCTTTCATAGGAATTGTAATTTTAACCGCCGCCGTCATGGAATTTGTCGCTTGGTTTTCGCACAAATACATTATGCACGGCTTTTTGTGGAGTTGGCATGAAGACCACCACAAACCGCACCACGAGAAGGACGGTTTTTTTGAAAAAAACGACCTGTTTTTTATCGTTTTTGCCGTGCCGAGTATGACCTCGTTTATTCTCGGCGCGACGACTTCTTACACTTTTTTCACTGCCATCGGCATCGGTATTTGTATTTACGGTGCGATATATTTTCTCATTCACGACGTCTATATTCACCAAAGATTTAAGTGGTTTCGTCAGTTAGACAGCCGCTACTCACGCGGCATTTTGCGGGCGCACGGGGCACACCATGCGGTGCAGACCAAGGAAGATTGTGAATCTTTCGGCTTGCTGGTCGTGGCCGCGAAATTTTTTAAAAAGCGCAGAGAATGGACGGAAGAAGATAAGACGGAGAAGGCGTTCTGACTTCGTTGTCGGTTGCCGGTTGTCGGTTGTTCGGTCGGCACTCTCCACCCGTCACGGCTGATTTCAGAAAAAAGAGTTTATCGCTTTGGTGGCGGTAAACTCTTTTTTTCGTCCGATAACCGCCCTTTCGGCGAATACTTCTCCTGATTTTCGGCTCGATTATTTACTTTCGCTTCGCAAATTTCAAAATGCTTCTTTCAGCACAAATCATCAAGCCTTAACACATGAAGAACAGACTTTTACCTTTCCTTTCTCTTCTCCTTTTCGCCCTTTCCGCGCAGGCGCAAATCCTTTTTACCAACGAAAGCAGTTTGCTTTCCGAAACCGATTTCAGCAGCGGCGTCGCCATCGGAGTTGTCGATATGAATAACGACGGACTGGACGATATTATCCGCATGGAAAACGGTTCGGGCATCAATATCGAATACCAAAACGAACCGAATGCGCCCTTTACCAATCAATACGTGGACAGTGACGGCAGTCTGTGGGCAGTCGCCGCCGCCGATACGAATAATGACGGTTTCAGCGATATTTTCAGCGGCGGGGCTTACAATCAGGTCAAACTCTACCAACGCACGGAGGACGGCACCTACGACAAAAGCTACCTGCCCGGCGCGACTTTGTTTGTGCAGGGGTCGAATTTTGCGGACATCAATAACGACGGTTGGCTCGACGTTTTTTCCTGCCACGACGACGCCGAAAGCCGCATCTGGAGCAACAACGGCGACGGTACGTTTTCCGAAGCCGACGACTGGATTGATATGACGACGACGCCCGCTTCCGACAACTCGGGAAACTACGGCTCGGTCTGGTCTGATTTTGACAACGACGGCGACTTGGATTTATATATCGCTAAATGTAGGCAAGGGGTTAATTCTTCGAGCGACCCGCGCCGCATCAATCAGCTTTTTGTCAATGACGGCAGCGGAAATTTCACCGAAGGTGCCGAAGCGCGCGGTCTCAAAATCGGGGCGCAATCGTGGACAGCGGACTTCGGCGATTACGATAACGACGGCGATATGGACTGCTTTGTCACCAATCACGACGCCCCCTCACAACTGCTCGAAAACGACGGCGCGGGCTACTTTACCGACATCACCGAGGCGGCGGGTTTGGTCATTGACGGCTTGCCGATTCAAGGCATTTTTACGGATTTAGACAATGACGGCTACGTCGATATTCTCGTCAGCGGCACTACGCAATACGTTTATCACAACAACGGCGACGGCACTTTTACAAATTTGGAAGACGCGCTGCCGGGCTTCAACGACATGCAAAGTTTTGCGGTCGGCGACTTGAATAATGACGGCTTTACGGACTTGTACGCCGGCTACGCAAGCGGATTTAACAGCCCGACCGACATCGACGACGCGCTGATGATAAACGTGGGCAACGCCCATAATTGGTTGAATATCAAGCCCGTCGGTCTGTTTAGCAACGCACAGGCAATCGGTGCGCGCATTACAATTACGGGAGATTTCGGCGTGCAAATCAGAGAAATTCGTGCAGGCGAAAGCTACGGAATTTCCAACTCACTGACGGCGCACTTCGGTCTCGGCACTTTCGATGCGGTCGATAATGTCACCGTGCGTTTTCCTTCGGGCATCATCATCGAGGTTGAAAATCCGGATATTAACGGGACTTTAGTCGTGGAAGAAGCCGGCTGTTTCGGCAATGATATTGCCGTTGAATACGAAGGCGAAACGGAACTGTGTCCGGGCGAAACGCTGACCTTGACCGCTCCCGAAAGTCCGACTTATTTTTGGTCGAACGGCGCGGAAACACAGTCCATCGAAGTCACTCAAACGGGCAATTACGCCGTGACCGTGACCGACGAAAACGGCTGTTACAGCATCGCCGAGCCGGTCGGTGTCGTCTTTGTGCAGCCCGTCATTCCGACGGTAGAAATCGCCTCGCCCACGGAAATTTGCGCGGGCGGTACGGTGATTTTGACCGCCGGCAACGGAGAAAGTTACCTTTGGAACACCAACGAAAGCACGCAAAGCATCGAAATTTCCGCATCGGGTGAATATTCCGTCACCTCGCCCGGGTTGTGCGGCAATTACACTTCCGAGGTTGTCAATGTCGTCCTGACGGAATACAACGCGGACTTACCGCAGACCGAAAACGATACCATTTACGCCCCCGGCACTGCCGTCCTCACAGCCGACGGCGACCAATCTTTTTGGTACGCCACCCCCGATGACGACGCTATACTCGGCAGCGGCAATTTTTTTACCACGCCTTTCATCGAAGAAACGACGGCTTTTTACGTAGAAAATTTGCAGGACTTTGCGGGCAGCACGGAGTACGTCGGGATGACCGAGCACAGCGGTAACAGTCAGTACGGCGGCAATCAATTTAACGGCACCATTATTTTCGATGCTTTGGAAGAATTTACGCTGCGCCGCGCCCGTGTCTATACCGACACGCCCGGTCCGCGTATCGTAGAGGTGCGCACCGCCGACGGTACGGTTTTAGCCGCTACGACGGTCAATATCGCAATCGGTGAGTCGGTCATCGACCTCGACCTCGAAGTGCCCGCCGGTACCGATTTGGAATTGGGTACGAATACCGAAAGCAACAACGACAATTTCGGTTTCAACAGCGCACGTCTGCAACGCAATAATACGGGTACGGAATATCCTTATGTGGTGGAAGACGTGGTCGTGCTGAAGGAATCGGGCTTCGGAGAGATGTGGTATTATTACTTCTACGATTGGGAAATCGAAACCGCGCCGGTGCAGTGTTACAGCGAGCGTGCGGAGGTTTTGGCGGTGGTGGAAGTTTCATCAATATTCAATACGGCGCAGGCGGAAAATTTGGTTTTATCACCCAATCCGACGAGTGAGAGGGTGACTTTTACTTTGCCGGAAATGAATAGTGCGAACGGTGAAATTCTGGTTTTCGACCTCGCGGGTCAGCAGGTTTTGAAACAAAAATTGACGGCGACGGCAACGCAAATTGTCGATTTACAGGACTTTGCGAAAGGGGCGTATTTCGTTAAAGTCGTTACCGAAAACCGCGTATTTGCGGGGAAGGCGGTGAAGCAGTAAAGCGAAATTTTGTTTTTTGAGGAAACGCCGAGTGCTTTTGGAGTGCTCGGCGTTTTTTTTGTCGGGCGGTCGGGCGGT
>JAHDCG010000095.1:18270-23236 GCA_020629965.1 Saprospiraceae bacterium
AACGCCGAGTGCTTTTGGAGTGCTCGGCGTTTTTTTTGTCGGGCGGTCGGGCGGTTGGGCGGTTGGGCGGTTGGGCGGTTGGGCGGTTGGGCGGTTGGGCGGTTGGGCGGTTGGGCGAAAATGCAACATTTTTCTTAATCTGCAAGCCGTTTTTTTGTAGAGACGCGGCACCGCCACGTCTAAGGTTAGAACGGAAAATCACGCATAAAATCTGAAGTGTCCCATGCCGGTGGCATTCCGATGAGAATATCCAAGACCCCGTACAGACGCGGGAAAACGCGTCTCTTTCGAAGATGAATTTTATAAATTTTCGCTTGTCGATTTTGAAATCGCCGGTCGTGTTTTACGGAGATTAGCTGCCGCTTTTACCTTCTTGTCCTTAGGGAAGACGTGTCAGTGTCACGTCTCTAATACGCCGGGAAGTAATCGTTTATAACAAACCCCGAATTTTCCCTACATTTACCGCCAAAACAAACGAAACAATTAGCATGAAAAACCTTTTTTACGTTTTCCTTACCGTCCTCTTTTTCGCTGCCTGTCAGTCCGTCAATACCCCGCCGCGTCCGCCTGCCGTGCCGATGGATTTGAGTGCGCAGGGCATTATTCCGCGTCCCTTGCAGGTGCGTACCGACAGCAGTTCTTTGGTAATCGACAGTCTTTCCGCTTTATTTTTTTCTGCCGAATTGAAAAAGGAGGGCGAATATTTACTTGCGGAAATACAGCGCGTGACGGGCTTGGATTTGACCGTCAATCCTGCCGAAACCGACCGCGCTTACGGGCATATTAAACTGCAGCTCGACGCAAACACAAAATCGGACGACGAAGCCTACACTCTCGATATTACCGAAGATACCTTGACCGTTTCCGCTGCCGCGCCCGCCGGCATTTTTTACGGTATCCAGACGCTGCGCCAAATGCTGCCGCACCGACTTTCGGATACTTTAACCGAGAAAATCTTTCGCATTCCGACGGGAAAAATTGAGGATGCGCCCGAATACGCGCACCGAGGGGTGATGCTGGATGTGTCGCGTCATTTCTTTACGGTTGCGGAGGTTAAGCAATTTATCGACTATTTGGCGGCTTACAAAATCAATGTTTTTCATATTCACCTCGCCGATGACCAAGGCTGGCGCATCGAAATCAAAGCCTACCCGGAATTAACAGAACAAGGCGGCAGAACGGCAGTCGGCGGCGGGGCGGGCGGCTATTATACGCAGGCGGATTACAAAGAAATTATTCAATACGCGACCGACCGACACATCACCGTCATTCCCGAAATCGACATGCCCGGACACACGAATGCGGCTTTGAGTTCTTACGCATTTTTAAATTGCAACGGAAAAAAGACGAAAATGTACACGGGCATGCGCGTCGGTTTCAGTTCGCTGTGCATTTATAAGGACACGACTTATGCTTTTTTGGATAAAGTCATCGGTGAAATCGCAGCGCTGACGCCGGGCGAATATTTTCACATCGGCGGCGACGAGGCGCACGCGACCAAGCAAAAAGATTACAATTATTTTATCGAAAAAGTCCAAAACATCGTCGCCGCGCACGGCAAAAAGATGGTGGGTTGGGATGAAATAACGGCGGTCGATTTGCTGCCGGGCAGCCTCGCACAGCATTGGCAAACACCCGAAAATGCGCTGCGGGCTAAGGCACAAGGCACTAAAATCATCATGTCGCCGGCAAAAAAGGCTTACCTCGATATGAAGTACGACAGCAGCAGTCAATTCGGCTTGCGGTGGGCGGGCTACATCCCGGTCGATACGGCGTATCTGTGGAGTCCGCAGACCTACCTGCCGGGCATCGGTAAGGAAGATATTGTCGGCGTGGAGGCACCGCTGTGGTCGGAGACTGTCAGCAATTTGGCAGAAGCGGAATACTTACTTTTTCCGCGCCTGCCGGGTTATGCGGAGATGGGTTGGACACCGGACTCTTTACGAAATTGGGAGGAGTATGAGGGACGGTTGGAGAAGAATTTGAGGAAATTTACGAATTATTAAGCGCAGCGAAATCCCGACTTTAGTCGTGGACGATTTACGAGTCGGCATGATGGTTTTTGATAGGTCGCGGGAGTGTAAAATTGGTTTTGGCATTTGTTATTTTTTGTTCTGTTTCCAAAAGAGCGCAAGCTGCCGGGCAACCGGCAACCAAAATAAGCGAAAGCCCCCGTCCACCGTCAATCCGTCCACCGTCAATCCGTCCACCGTCCACCGTAAAAAAAAATGACCCCGCTGACGAATCAACGGGGTCTAAAACCTAACTCTACCCATAAGTCTTTGATTGACAAACTGTTATCAATCTTATTTTTTTTTTAAAAAAGCGGCGACCGTGCGTTTTATTAAAAATATAAATCACGTTTTTTTTGCAACAAAAAGAAAAAAACGCACAGCCTGCCGACTTTAGTTTCAATGGTATGAAAGGCAGAAAAATCTGCCTTTCGTTGGTTCATCTGAGAAATAATGCGCTGTTAAACGAATTTGAAAAGTCTGCTGCGGGCTGTGCCTTTATTAAGCATCACCGATACCCCGAAAAAAATCGGGGGCGGCAAACTCAATGGTTCTTTCGATACCGTTGACCGAAAAATTAAGGGCAAACATGTTGTAAGTGCTGAAAAATACTCCTGAAGTGCAGTTGTAAATCAACTGCTTAGAAAAACCGTGGTTGTTCATAGCGTTCGTTTGTGATGCCTGCCAAAAAAAACCGGGCAGACGTGTGAGTGTGTTGTTTGTTCTTGTTCTTGTTTTTTACCGTTCGATTATTCACAAAAAATGAGTATCGAAACCTAAAAATTCGGTTACTAAATCCGATAAGTAAGGGGGAAGAAAATGACCGATGCAGAAATAAATAATCGGTCACAAGGGGAGAGTGTAGGCCTAATCTGATGTCCGAGATACAGTCACAATCAAGGCAATAACTGTTCCAAAAAGGAAGAAATAACCGTTTTCACAAAAGATTTTTTTTTCAAAACTTTTATTTTTTTCTTATATTGTGACATTGATAAATATTATTATTCTAAATTTCTTAAACATTTAATTATGCTAAATTACTGATAATCAATACTAAATAAAATCTAAAAATTTTAAATCGGTGAGGTTTTTTCTGACTTGCCGTGATTTCAATTTTGTTGCCCGGTTTGCATGATTTTTCCGCATTCGTTAAAAAAAGTTTTCCTTACCTTTATCAATCAACATTTCCCCCCGTTGCGCTGTCTATATTCTTGTATTCGATTTTGAAACTAAAATTTCTTTGACAAATTTTCCTGCATCACTCCGGCGGAATTTGTCTGAAAACCAATAAAATCAGTAAACATGAAAAAGCAAGCAATATGGAACGGCGAAGTCATCGCCGAAACCGAAAATTGGACAAACACCGAAGGCAATTATTATTTTCCGAAAGAAGACATCAAACCCGAATTTTTTCTCGAAAGCGACACGCACACCGTCTGCCCGTGGAAAGGCACGGCGAGTTATTACACTTTAAATGTACTCGGCAAAAAAAACGAGGACGCAGCTTGGTATTATCCGGAAACGAAAGAAGCAGCGAAAAACATCGAGGGGAAAGTGGCGTTTTGGCGGGGCGTGGAAGTGAAGGACGTTTAGAGGTTGGGTGGTTGGGGAGTGGAACACCTAATTTCCTTGATTAAATTTTAATACAGAACATACATTTTTTTTTATGACCGTAAAATCTACGACGCAAGCGACCGACCTTATTGACCGCTACCTTTCGGTGCGCCGGCAGAGTTTAAATATCTGCGCCCCGTTGCAGCCGGAAGATTATGTGGTGCAGCCGATTGACGATGTAAGCCCGCCGAAGTGGCACTTAGGACATATCACCTGGTTTTTCGAGAATTTTATCCTCATCGAACACGCGAAAAATTACAAGCCTTTCGACCTGCGGCTGAATTGGTTTTTCAACAGCTACTACGAGGCGCAGGGCGCACGCATTTTGCGCAGCAATCGCGGCAATATGACCCGCCCCGACCTGCAAACCGTACTCGACTATCGTAAGCACGTCGATACGGCGATGCAGGATTTTTTGGCAAACTATCAAGGCATTTTTCCGACGGAAATCGCCAAACTCGTCGAAGTCGGACTGCAACATGAACAGCAACATCAGGAACTTTTGGTGACCGACATTAAATATATCCTCGGCACCAATCCGTATCACCCGGCTTACCGCGAGACGCAACCGAAAGCCGCAGCCCCTCCGCCCGCTATGAGTTTCTTGTCGATGCAGGAAGGCATTTACGAAATCGGCTACACCGGCGAAGACTTTTGCTGGGACAACGAATTAAGTGTACATAAGGTGTATTTGCACGATTACGAAGTCGCCGACCGACTCGTGACTAACAGTGAGTACCTGGAATTTATGCAGGCCGGCGGCTACGAAAATCACGCGCACTGGCTCAGCGAGGGTTGGGAATACGCGAAAAATTTGGAGGAAAAAGCACCGCTTTATTGGTATAAAAAAAACGGCGATTGGTGGCAGTACACCATGCAGGGCTTGCAAAAAGTCGATGCCAATCTACCGGTCACACACATCAGTTACTTTGAGGCGGATGCCTACGCGGCGTGGAAAGGGATGCGCCTGCCTACGGAATTTGAATGGGAAGCCGCCTGCCGCAAATATCACGGAGACACCGTACCGCAAGGAAATTTTTCGGACGACGGCATTTTTCACCCGACCGCAAAAACCGATAAAAACGACCTGCAAATGCTCGGGCAGACTTGGGAATGGACAAGCAGTGCCTACCTCCCCTACCCCGATTACCCGCGCTTTAAAGGCGCACTCGGAGAATACAACGGCAAATTTATGGTCAACCAAACGGTGCTGCGCGGCGGCAGTTGCGCTACGCCCCGGTCGCACATTCGCCTGACCTATCGCAACTTTTTTCAAACCGATAAGAGGTGGCAGTTTACGGGAATTCGGTTGGCGCGGTGAGGGGGGTGCTGTGCGGCTC
>JAHDCG010000243.1 GCA_020629965.1 Saprospiraceae bacterium
TGGTATTTCCCTCGGTCACGGTGCGGGATATCGCCGGGCGGGCGGTGCATGATGCCGATTTGAATAATAATTTCGTGCTGTTGCCGTCGGTGCGGGCGGGGGTTTATTTTTTGGAATTTAAAGGCGAAGGCGGGGTTTTGGTAGTGAAGCGGGTCGGGGTTTGGTAGGTATCTGAACGCGGAGACGCGGAGATTTTTTTACAAAAACCCGTTTTCCTTGAAGTTGTAGAGACGCGGGAGAACACGTCTAAGGTAAACCGACTAAATAAGGGTAACTACTTAGGAGTCTGACACTTGACTCAAGCAAATATTGAAAAAATCATGTTATACCGAAATCCGACAGAAAAAAAAGTGTCTGACACCGGCGTTAAACATAACATCGGTGTCAGCCTGTCCCGTACTTCAGTCGGGAACGCTTTTCTTCGCTTGAACCTTAGATTTATTCGCAATATTTTCGACTTCTACCAAAATCAGCGTCAGACACCTAAGCAATTACAAATAAGGTTAAAATGCACCAAGCGGAACTCGGAAAGCGACCGAAAAGTACGAGGCATTTTGAGAATGCCCCGTGCTTTCGGCAGAAATGCGGATAACCAATAATCACTCCCCCGCCTCAATCGCCGGCACCCCTTCGCGCATCCACTGCGGCATCTCCTCCCCTTTCAGATAATGGTCAAAAAACTGCTGCATTTTGACGTTGAAATCCTTGCGGTTCGGCAGTTTAATCGGCCAGTGCGGCTCGTCGTTGTAGTTGAGCAGCCATGCCTTTTTATCCAATCTGCGCAGGGCGACAAACCACTCGATGCCCTGATACCACGGCACGGCGCCGTCTTTGTCGTTGTGCAAAATAAGAATGGGCGTGTTGATTTTATCGGTGTTAAACAGCGGAGAATTTTCCAGGTAAAGTTCCGGTTTTTCCCACAGCGTACCGCCGATGCGGCTCTGGGTGCGCTCGTACTGAAACATGCGACTGCGCCCGCTTGCCCACCGGATGCCGCCGTAGGCAGAGGTCATGTTGACCACGGGTGCGCCCGATTCTATCGCCGCGAAAAGGTCGGTTTTGGTCGCTAAGTGCGCCACCTGATAGCCGCCCCAGCTGTGCCCCTGCGCCCCGATGCGGTCGGCATCCACGTAGCCTTTTTTGATTAAAGACTCGACGCCGCTGACCACGGAATTGTACGCACTTTCGCCCGGATAGCCGACGGTGTACGGCACGTCGGGATTAAAAATGAGGTAGCCGCGTGAGGCATAAAAAGCATAGTTTATCGTGCTGCGGTGCGGGTAGGGCGCGCGATGACGGTGCAGGCGGTTACTGCTGCGTTCGTAAAAATTGACAAGCATCGGGTACTTTTCTTTCGGCGAAAAACCGGCGGGTTTGATGAGTGTACCTTCGATTTTCTGCCCGTCAAATGCCGTCCAAGTGTATGCCTCCGCCGTGCCCCAGGCGTAGTCTTTTTGCTGCGGATTGAGGTCGGTGATTTGCTGTGTTTTTTTGAATTTGCCGTCGGTCAAATGTAAATTCGGAAAAGTCTCGAAGTTTTCGCGGGTGAAAACGTAGGTGTCGGCATCCTTGGCTTTTTTGACGCTGCGCCCGTAGTACAGATTTTCATCGAAGATTAAATCGGTGACTTTTCCCGTGCCGACGTTGAGCCGGGCGTAGCCGCTGCCTTTCGTTTTTTCGTCGAAAACGTGAAGTAAAATTTCCTCGTTCGGCTCGAAAAAAGTCTGCTCCGGGTCGGTACGAATGTAGCGGTATTGCAGCTTGTTTTCGCGCCCTCGGGTGAGTCGCTGCGCCATGTCTTTTCCGTCGGGTGTGACGCGCCAAATGTCGTAGCGGTCGTAGATAAAAAACGCCGCATCGTCCTGCGTCCAGCCCATGCTGCGGTAGTCGTAGGCCTGCATCGGGCGGTCGTTCAGCTCATCGTAAAAAACACCTAAGTCATTGTCGGTCAATCGTTTAAGATTGTCCGTCGCGTTATTATGTGCGTACCACGAAGAGTCGTTGTGGTTGTACCAAACGATAAATTTTCCCGCCGCCGACAGGCGCGGGTCGGCCTTTAGATTTTCGGCAATTATAGTCCTTTCTCCCGATACCATATCGACTTTATATACCTCTTTGCGCAGCGGAAAACCCTCCCACGAGGCCTGTCGCAAATAAGGTGTTTCGTCGTAACCCAAAGCCCACCGTGCGGTCATTTCTTTGGTCGTGCGCACCTCGGGCATTTCCGGGCCGGCGTACACGGTAATTTTGTCTTTGTCGGGGATAAAGGAGGCGAGATAGCTGCGTTCTTTATCTTCTTTCAGTTCCGATTTTTGTTGGGTGTAAAGGCGTTTGTCCTGCGTTGTCCACACTTCTACTTTGGCGCGTTCTTCTTCGGCGAGAGTGGTATCTGGCAGGGGTAGTTTTTTTCCTAAACCAAAAAACAAGCGTTCGTTGTTTTCGGAAAAAACGAGTTTGTGATGCTCGCTGATTGCAAAATCTTCGGGGATAAAATCGGAGTTTTTGCCGGCAACAAATACGGTGCGTCCGTCTTGCCAAAAATATAAATCAAAATCATGCACGCGGCTGTCCGTCGTATCGGCTTCGGCGACGAATGCGGCACGGCTGCCGTCTTTGGCGAGCGTGAGTTTTTTGCAAACGGTGTAAGTCGTATCCGTCATCACCTCAAAATTTTTGGCGGCGTCGGCATCGAAAATATAGACGCCGGCGAGGTAGGTCGTGTCGTCGCTCGTCGTGTAATAAATGACGCGGTCGCTTTCCTCGGCAACCTGATAATCGGTGACATAACGCAGAAATTCTTCGCGCCCCGAGGCGAGGTCGCGGATGGTGAGTTTAGCCCCGTTTTTCTTGCTTTCCTTCTTTTGCGCAACGGGTACGGAGGCGGGTAAGAGACCGACGCCGTTGCCGGTCGCAGGCTCGTTTTGCTTGGGCTGCGCCGTTTCGGGTTCGCGTAAATAAGCGAGAATATTCGCGCCTTTTTTCGGCATTTGATAAGACTGAACATCGGGTACTTTTACCAGATTTTTGGTCGCCAATTCATAGACGGCGAGCGTGTCGTTCGGTAGTTCTTCTTTGGTTGCTTTTTTGCGCTTTAGGGCTAAAACGCTGTCGCGGTGCGGCTTTATTTTAAAAACCACGAAGCGACCGTCGGCACTCACGTCAGGATTTTGTCCGCGCGGAAAGGTGTATTTGCGGCTCGTCTCGGTGTCGTGAATGTAGAGCGCACCGTCGGTTTCTTCGCCTTTGGCGGTATAAAGGACGTATTTACCGTCGGCGGTAATTTCGGTGCTTTTAAGTTGCTGCCAAGTGACTAAGTCTTCGTGTTGTAAGATTTTTTTGCCGCTCGATTTTTGGGCGAAAAGGGTGAACGGGAGAAAGAAAAAAAGGAGGAAAAGTTTGCGCATTATCGGTCGTTTTATAATTTTCGGAAAGGTAGGAGAAAAACGGGCGATTGCGAAATGCGGGTGAGGGATTATGATTTTTTTTGCTTTTCCCCGGCATTTACATACCGGGCTGAAGTGCTTCATGCCGTAGGCATTTGGGGACGTAGTGAGACGCTTGGCAAAAGCCGTAATGAAGACCCCCGACCCCGGAGCGGGGAGCATCTATCGTTGAAATTTAAATTCGATTTGAATTTGGATTCGATTTCAAAAAAGTCAAATCTCAAATTCGGTTTTTATGCAAAAGATAAGAGAACCGAGAAATTCAAAAATTAACCCACAAACCCAAGCCCGGAGAATGTTCCCCGCTCCGGGGTTAGGGGCTGAAGACGTTTAGCAAAAGCCGTAATGAAGACCCCCGACCC
>JAHDCG010000096.1:0-1616 GCA_020629965.1 Saprospiraceae bacterium
AATATTGAAGAATAGCAAGAAGGGTACTTTCGTCGGGAAGTGCCCTTTTATGTTTAGCGGAACCTGACAAATCTAAACAATTTATAAAAATAAATATATAAAATTCCCCCTCCCCGTTTTTCTCTCCGAAAAGTTTTACCTTTGACCCCGCAAAACAAAACATTGACGAAAGACCTGCGTACTAAGCAGGCACATTTTTATTTACTTGAATTTTCGATAAAAGAATAAACAATATTCATTGTATCGAAAGCAAAACATTGACCGCAAAAGAGAAGTTATGTCATCCGATGCAAAGATTGATGAGCCGCGAGGAGTCTAATATCTAACGTCTAAAATCTAACATCTCGACCGCACTACATCGACAACAACATGAAGACTAAAGTTGTAATCTGGGGCGAAAACGCCGCCGACGAAAAGGTATTACTTGCCCTCGAACTGCGCGCCGAGGCTAACACGGTGGACATTTACACCATTCCCGAAGCTGCCGTGACCGAGGAGCTGAACAAGAAAATGATGGACGAATGGCGCAACGATAAAAGCGTCGATTTTCCCGACGGTACCGAAAAAATCGAGCGTCCGCTGACCGTGACCGACGGCATACTGCCCGATAATCTCAAAACGGAACGCACCGACCTCATCAACCGCGCACAGACCGAATGGCACTTTATGGTGCTGTCCAATAAGTTGAGCAAAGCCTACCAAAACGAACTCGAAGACCTCAAAGAATTGGTAAACAAAGCCGATACTTTTCAAAAGGACACTTGGGACAGGCTGAAAGAATTTTGGGGCAAAGTCTCCGACCAAGTCCGCGAGCGCAACCTTTTTAAAGGTCACGCCGACGAACTACGCGACTCGACCAACAAACTTTTCGATGAGATGAAGGTCATGCGCAAAAAACTCGACGAGGAGTTTCGCGGCAAATCTTCGGAAGCCATGGGCGCATTTATGGCACAAATCGAAGCCGTGGAAGAGAAAGCCAAAGACGGCAAACGCCTGCGCCCGCTGTTTGATGAACTGGTAGCCCTGCAACGCAAATACCGCGACACCAAAGACATGACCCGCGACCACCGCAATAAGGTCTGGGCAAAACTCGACGGCGCATTTAAAGACGTAAAAACAAAACTTTTCGGCGAACAAGCCGGTAAAGACAAAAAGAGCAGCGGCAACAACGCCTCCGATCGCACGCAACGCCGCCTCGACGGTCTGCTCGGTGCTATCCAAAAAATGGAACGCTCGATGCGCCGCGACCAAGAGGATTTGGAGTTTCAAAATCGCCGCATTCGCAACAGCGACGGGCAGTTAGAGACGCAAATCCGTCAGGCAAAACTCAAAATGATTGAGGAACGCTACAACTCTAAAGAGGAGAAGCTGAAGGACATGCACAAGACCAAAGCCGAACTCGAAGAGCGCATCGTCAAGGAAAAAGCCCGCGAAGAAAAACGCGCCGCACAGGAAGCCAAAAACGCCGAGCGCAAAGCCCGTGAAGCCGAAGCCAAAGCGAAAATCGCCGAGGAAATGAAAGCGCAACAAGAGGCTATCGACGTGGATGAAGAGAAGTTGAAAGCCGCTGCCGCTGCGATACAGACTGCGAAAGTGCCGGAGGGGAAGGTGGAAGT
>JAHDCG010000096.1:1716-22965 GCA_020629965.1 Saprospiraceae bacterium
ATGCTCACCGAAGCCGCCGAAGATGTGACGGACACGGTACGCGCGATTGCCTCCGTGGTCGGTGATAAAATCGAGGACGCGGTGGAGGAAGTGCGTGATTATATCGGAGAGGAAGAGGAGTAGGAAATGGTTAGAGTGGTTGGGATTGTTTGAGTCGTCAACCTGCAACTTCGCCGGCTCCGGTCATTTTGAACGCCGAATTTTTCTGTAAAAAGAAAAATTCGGCGTTTTTTTTTGCTGACTACCCAACCCTTCTATTCTTCGTTCCCGTCTAACCCGACAAATACAACAAATAACAAAAACAGCAATTCGATTTGCCGTCACCTAAAATAAATTTCCAATGAAAAAAGTAACACAACTCGGTACTCTTCTTTTCCTCGCGATTTTTTTGCTGCAAAGCTGCGTCAAAGACACCTGCGAGCAAACCACGACTTGGGTACGTCAAACCCCCGTTTACAAAACACAGACCGAACTCGATAACATCGCCGCTACGCAAGACGCCCCGCGTGCCTTGCGCAATCCCGGTAAAATTTACTTTTACAACGACTACATCTTCATCAATGAAGTCCGCGAAGGTATTCACGTCATTGACAACAGCGACCCCGAAAATCCTGTAAAAACAAGCTTTATCGACCTCGACGGTAACATCGACCTTGCCGTGCGCAACGGCAGACTGTACGCCGACAGCTACTTCGATTTGTTCGTTTTGGATGTGCAAAATCCCGAAAACATCACGACCGTCAATCGCCAAAGAGAGGTCTTTGAAGAAACATGGCAAACCGCCGACGGACGCATTTGGCTCTACAACGAACAAGAACTCGTCACCGAAATGATGGACTGCGAAACCCGTAATGCCATGGTCGAGCGCGGCGGTGTTTTTTGGCAAAATGAATTTGCGCTCACTCCAAATGCAGCGGGCGGCGACTTCAGCGGCGGCGGCGGTGGCAGCGGCAACGGTACCGGCGGCTCGATGGCGCGTTTTACGCTCGTCAACGACTACCTCTACCGCGTCGGCGATTCCGACCTGACCGTCATTTCTTTGGCTAATCCCGATGCGCCCGGCATCATCAGCACCGTCAATATCGGTTGGGGCATCGAGACGATTATTCCTTACCAAAACAACCTGTTTATCGGCAGTAACTCGGGTATGCAGATTTGGGACAACAGCAACCCTGCCGCACCGTTTTTCCTCTCCGAGTTTCAACACGCCCGCGCCTGTGACCCCGTTTTTGTCAAAGATAACTACGCTTACGTCACGCTGCGCGACGGTACTTTTTGCGAAGGCTTCGAAAATCAACTCGACCTCATCGACGTCACGGATTTGACCAATCCGCGTTTGGAAGAAACCTTTCCGATGCAAAATCCGCACGGTTTGAGCATTGACGAGAACAACCTCTTCGTTTGCGAAGGCGAGCACGGTCTGAAAGTTTTCGACATCGCCGACCCGAAAAAATTGGACGAAAATCGCCTTAGTCACATTAAGAATATCGACGCTTATGACGTCATTGCCCTGCCGAATGCGGACAATGTGCTGCTGCTCATCGGCGAAGACGGCTTCTTTCAGTATGATTACAGCGACCCGGAAAATCTGCGGGAAATCAGTCGGATTACGGTTGAAAAATAGTGGCGGAGGTTGTTTGAGTTGTTAGAGATTGTTTGACTTGTCGGAGTCGTTCCGGTAACCGCGAAAGCCCGGCCGGTACAGACGCGGGAAAACGCGTCTCTGCCGGGTGAGATTCGGTACAGTTCCGCATATTCCGAAAAACCGAACGCGTAGAGACGTTGCACTGCGACGTCTTCCCCGGAGCGATTGATGAAATTTCGACCCGGAGTCAAATTACAATTTGCACAAAACAAAAATAAAATGAAAAAATATATCTTATTTCTGCTTTTCGTCTTTGTCGGAAATCTAATCCAAGCCCAAGACGAAACCCGCGCCCTCATTTACCTCAAAGACGGCTCGACGCTGCGGGCAGTCATTTTAGAGCAAAAACCCGAAGGCATCAAAGTCCGTCTCAGCGGCGGAGCGGAGGTCGATTTTGCTATGGCGGAAGTTGCAAAAATCAAAGAAAACGGCGACCGTTATGCTTATTTCGACGACGGCAGCATGAGCAAGCAACGGGGATTTTACCATGAGTTTGGCGGGCAGTTGACCGTGAGCGGCTTGGGGGAAGAATTGGGAGCGGGCAACTTCGTATTCGGCTTCGGCGGTCAGTATGCTTTCGGCTATCGAGTGAACAAATACGCAGCATTCGGCGGCGGGGTCGGGCTGCGTCGCTACGATACTTTTTTCGGCGATGCCTTTGTACAGGCGCGCGCATTTTTACCGACGGGCAAGGTGACACCGACGTTTTCCGCCGAGGCGGGCTACGGCATTCCGCTGTATTTTACGGGAAATAATAATCAGTTTGAAACTCAACGAGGCGGTTGGTCGCTGCGCCCGAGCGCGGGGCTGCGCATCGCTACGCGCCGCCGGGCGGATATACTGCTCGAAGCGGGCTACCAATTTCAGCACACGACGACCGAGCAGGATTGGGGTTGGGGTTCGACGAATAATTTCGAGGTGTGGTATCAGCGGCTGTCGTTTCGGTGCGGGTGGTTGTTTTAGGGGGCGGTGGACGGTGGACGGGGGCGTCTCTTGGGCTTACTGTTTGGCTGAATGAAGAAAACCTGAAGTTTTTTATTGAAGGGAGTCGTGCTTGGGTGCGGCTTCCTTTTTTTTTGAAAGTCTTTACGGAGACAGTATGTTACGAAATAAAATATAAATTCTCTGATTTCCGATATTTCGGTCGTAAGTTACTATATTGCAGAAATATTTAGCGGCTGAATGCAGAAAAAAGAAAAAGTTTGCAATGAAGTACGGTAATTTTTTGTCTCGATAATTAACCGATTTAACAATCACAAACTTTTTTTCCTTATGAAAAATCCTTACTCTTTCTCCAAACCTTCTGTTGGGGGGGGCATCTGAGCAAAATTTTTGCTATGACTAATATGCTTCTCTGCTTTTTTCTTCCTTCCTTTTCTCCCGTTGCTTTTGCCGATACAGACTCTCGCACAGTGGTCGAGTGTGCGGCAATGTCTTGTGAAAACGATGCGGATTTCCTTGTTTTCGACCAAACGGGATGCCGCGCCGCCGTCTTCGGGCCGCTGCTGCTTAACCCCGAAGGCTACACCTACGCGTGGAATTTCGGCGTACCGGACTCCGACCGCTTTGGCAGAGTACAAAACTACGAGTACGTGACGGACGGCAGCTACGACATCACGCTGACGCTGACTGCCCCCGACGGTACGGTAACAACGTGTACACAGTCTTTTTTCGTCAATTGCAACGACCCCTGCGACGACCTGACCGATTTCTCTTTTACCAATGACGGCGCGGACTGCTACAAGTACACTTTTACGCCGCTGCCGCTGCCGGACGGTGTCAGCATGGCTGATTTGGGTGATATTTGGTGGCACCGTTGGTTCATCGACGGTGTGCTGCAAACGGATGCCAACGGTGAACCGCTCGATGTGGAAGAACTGTGCTACACTTTTGAAAACGACGGCGAGTACGAAGTGACGCATTGGATGGAATTCGACGGGGTTACTTTTTTTAATTGCTCACAAATCATCACGGTCGATTGTAATGACGAACCCTGTGCGACGGCTGATTTTACGGCGAGTAGTGAGATTATTTGTATGGGCGGTTTGGCTTTTACCGCTTTGGCAGATTGTCAAATTGAGGAATACAGTCATGAGTGGGAAGCATCTGTCGGTGGTACTGTTATCGCAACAAGTACGGAAATGAATTTTTCTGAAATTCTCGTAAATTTTTCTACATACCAGAATCCTGTTTTAACTGTTACCCACACTTTGACTGACCCTACGGGAACGCAAGTCGGAAGTACTGTTGTCGTTAATTACGACTTTAGTACGGATGGGGTCGAAGGAATTTTTATCGGACAGCTTGCAGGAGTCGATAATGAACCGACATTAGAAAATGTAGGTGACCTTGCCGCCGCAGGTCTCTTTGATTTTGTTAGTGCAGAAGACGGATTAACTTGGCAAAGCCGTGATATTTTTATATATGGAATTCTTGAAGTAGATGAGCCTACTGCTTTTGTCAGTTGTGATGTCACTTTGGGTGAAAAGGCAGGTATCAACGTTACCGAGGAATTCAAAAACCGATTAACGGTTAAAAAGCAGACTCTATTGCACGGAACTTGCGAATGTCTATGGCGTAGTATTCGATTGGCAAGCGGTACAGAACTTATAGGAGACGCAGCACGCTTCGAGGATGCTTTGTATGCTATAGAACCTGCCCTTGAAAATCCACGCCGACCGCGAATAGATTTGAATAAAGTACAATTTAGTAATAACTTTGTAGGCATCAAATCTGCTGATTTCGAAGACAACGGTATTATTTATACAGACAACCAATTTCAGCAGGGAAGATGGAAACAGGTTTCGTTTAGTAATACGCGTGAATTGTACGACATCTGCGGTTTGATAAATGACAATACTATTTCTGACCTTGAAAGCGGAACTTATGCTTTCAGTCCCGATAACGGATTAGCGGGAATTTTTCTGTCAGAATTGACTATTCAAGAATTAGGAGGTGCTTCAGTGTCTTTCTTTAATCTTGCAAACGGTATCATAATCGATAACAGTACGGTAAGGTTTACCGGTTTAAATTTTCAAAATATTCTGCACGAAGTTGACTACGGAGAAGAAAGCGGTACCGGTGTGCGCTTTTTGGATGCGGAAGGCGCGCATTCAATAGACTATTCCAACGGAAATTTCATCAACTGTCGTGCAGGTATATCTTTGAGTACAGCAGCATTGGGAACACAAGCCTTCATTACCGGTATGAACATGAATAACGTAGCCGTTGGTGTCAGCGCAAACGACAGCAATGAGAACGGCGGCGGCGGACAGTTTGCAAAAGTGGAGATTACAGATTGCGACATCGAGTCCGTTGACAACAATATTTTTCCTTTAAACGGTATAAATCAAGGTATCGGAATCTATACGCCGAATACCTCTTCGTCGAGTTCTTTCTACATCGCAAACAATAACATAGATGTAACACAAAATCCCGCCGCACCCGGCGGCCCTGCGGGCGGAGCAGCAGGTATTATATTTGAAGGCAATCCCTTAGCAGCAAACACATTGAGATGTGAAATGAATACTATCACAATGGGAGACGCTGTTGCAGGTATTCAAATGCAAAATTGGAGAGGTGCAATGAATGTTACTCAAAAAAATTCCGTAATCTTTGATAACGACATCTTTTTGGGGAACAATGCAGATTTTCATCAAGGTATCAGAATTACAAATTCAAATAATAACCATTTTATTTGCAACGACGTACTCGGTGTGAATTCAGGTTTTGGTAACGGTATTACGATGTCTGCCAGCCCTAACATAGAATTAGCGGGAAATACGGTAGAAAACGTAGAAGTCGGCTTAACTGTAAACGAAACATGTAATCTTGCGGATATCCGTTTTAACACGTTTACCGGTCAAGCCTTCCGAGGTATAGAATATACCCCCGACGGAGTTTCGGGCACTCAATTTGACAGAGGAAATATTTGGAATCTGACAGGCGCTAACTTTGATGCTTTTCATAATTCTGACTCCGAAATCAGTATTGAACTGAGTGAATATCGAGTTGAAGTCAACGGAATTGATTGGGGAACTAACTGCGGTGTTTCTCCGCAGAGTTGTCCTTGGTTTTTAGAAGACGGACAGATACCTCTTATGCCTACTTGTGAACAAATGCTCACCGATAATTTTGACCCGCAGGGTTTTAACGGAGAGGATAACGGAAAGAATGAAGAGGTAGCACAAGGAACGGGCAATGCCTTTTTAGACTGGCATCTGCAACGTGACTTATACGAAAAGATGGAAAATTCGGATTATACGGAAAACGCGATGTTAAATAACTTTCAAACATCGAATGCCGTAAGCAAAATAGGTGATTTTTATAGTGCGGAAAGTTTCGTCAAAAATGTTTACGCTGTTGATGCGACAACTGCGGCAGCCGTTGAAGTTTTGTCTCTTGACCGCACGGATTTACTGACGGAATTGGATAGTCTTGATAATCTCATTGACGAGACCTATCCCGAAGTAAGCGACATGCTTTACTCGGAAAGAAGTGATAAACAGGATGCGGTTCAGCAGAACTTGTCTGAACTTCATACGGTTTATGCAGAAATAAGAAACGGTCAGGTCGAGAACATTTCGGATGCGGTCAACAGTATAGTTGCCTTACCTGCAGACGATACATTTACTGCTAATGAAAAAGCACTCCTCATGTATTTTACGGACATGACAAACAGGGGGCATGCGCTGCCTACTTCCGTACAGTTGGCAAGTATCAAAGAAATAGCAGAAATGTGTGTAAATGAAGGCGGTGAGGTTGTTTATTGGGCACGCGGTTGGTACACGGCATTAACGCAAAAAGATGATTTAAACCTTACGGAAGACTGTAGAAAAGAATCCCGTGAAAGAACAGATAAGCAAACGGAAGTGTTGACAAATACAAAATTTAATGTATTTCCAAATCCGGCTGATACCTATCTGAATATATCTTTTTCACAACACGAAGAAGGTGCGGAAAACATAATAGAACTTTTCGATTTTACGGGTAAGAAAGTAAAATCGGTAACTGTTTTAAATAACGAAAGACCGGTTATTCGCACAGACGATTTACCAAACGGATTATACCGTGTAATTTATAAAGTAAACGGAAATTTAACGGACTCGGCGTCCGTGGTAGTTTTGCATTAAACTTATTTTCTCATTGACGGACATTGCTGTGCTACGTGGCGATGTCCGTCTTTTTAATTTTATATTTATGCGTATTTTCTTGATTATTTTGTCTTTAACCGGCATTTTAAAAGCACAGCAGCATGATAACATTTTCATGTTTGGTCACCATACTTCTGATGAACCCGGTTCTAAAGGGGCATTATTAGACTTTTCCGTTTATCCGCCGACTTTAAGTGAGCACCAACAGAATCTTTTTAACATAAGTCTTGCCGGTCTCAGTATGTCAGATGAATGTGGTAATCCCATTTTTTTCACTAACGGTTTAGAAATCAGAGACAGCACTTGGCAAAAAATGCCAAACGGGGAATTTTTAAATTCAGACTCATACGCACTTCACACGAGGGGACATTTAGATACAAAAGGGATTATCTCTTTGCCAAAACCCGGTAATATGAACAAGTACGCTGTTTTTAACAGAGTCTTTAATTTAAGCGACAGTTCAGGTGTGGCAATAGAAATGTTTTCTATCTACAAGCACGAGATAGATATGAATTTGAACGAAGGTCAAGGAGAAATAACGTCGAAAGATGTTCCGATTATAAATGGGTTTTATTTGATAAACCCTTCTTATACCAGACATGGAAACGGCAGAGATTGGTGGTTACTTTCCGGAGAAAATTTTAGTAATCATTATTATAAGGTAATATTTTCCGAAGAAGAATTTACCGTACAAGACACTCAACAAATAGGTTTCAAATATCCTGCAACAGCTACAGATTTCAGAGATATAGAAAGTCAAAAACTTTTTACTCCCGACGGACAAAAGTATATAGACTATGACGCAAGAAACGGCGTCAGAGTCATGGATTTCGACCGTTGCACGGGCGAGTTAAGCAACTATCAATGGATTGAGTTCGATGATTTTATCGGTAACGGTTCGGGAGCGGCAGTGTCTCCTAATTCTCGATTTTTGTATGTGACCGGTTCGGGTTTGGTTTTACAGTACGATTTAGAAACTGATGATATTGCGGCAAGTGTAGATACTATCGGAATTTATAATCGCATAATTTTACAAAACGGAGCACCGTATTCTCATTGTCAACTCGCTCCCGACGGAAAAATTTATATTTGTACCGGAGCTGCAAGAACCGAAACCCTCCATGTCATTAACAACCCCGATGAAAAAGGAAAACGCTGCGAGTTTATGCCGCACTCCGTGCAACTGCCGAATACTAACCGTTACGTCCTCCCCCGCTACCCCAACTACCGCCTCTACGACCTCCCCGACAGCCCCTGTGACACGCTCGGCATCGACGGGCCGCCGGAGTTTGATTGCGGGAATTGAAAAGAGAAAAAATCATGAAGAAAAATGTGCTTACGGTGGTGGTTTTGCTTTTGGGTCTCGTGGTGAACGCGGGGGCGCAGGAGCACGATAATGTGTTTATGCTCGGCAATCACCGAAACAGTTCACTCAATAAAAACGGAAGTCTTTTCGATTTCTCTGACTATCCTCCTGTGTTAAGCATTCAAGACCAAGAAGATTATCAAATGACAAGTACGGGACTTGCTGTGTCCGATGAATGCGGTAATCCGATTTTTTATACTAACGGCTTAAAAGTGAGAGACTCTACTTTGCAAATGATGCCGAGCGGGGACAGCTTAAATGTACATTTAGGAAATTATACTGATTTGGGCGGCGGTCACTTCGATGTACACGGAATGATTTGTGTTCCAAATCCGGGCAATACCGATACATATACTTTTTTCAGTCGACTACTCAAAACAACGGATAGTACCGGAATTTCAGTTTTTTCGCTATTAGGTCATACTGTCGATATGAGTTTGAATGAGGGAAAAGGAGATGTGATATCTAAAAATGTACCGATAATGAACGGGTACTATTTGATAAACCCCCTACTTGCTAAACACGGTAACGGAAGAGATTGGTGGCTTTTGTCGGGCGAAAATTTTAGTCCTTATTACTACAAGGTATTACTGACTCCGGAAGGTTTCACATCACAAGATACACAGCAAATAGGTTTTAAATATCCGGCTACCGATTTCTCTTCTGTTGACATCGGCAGTCAAAAGGCTCTCGCTCCCGATGGAAGTAAATATATAGATTATGACGCAAGAAACGGAGTCAGAATTATGGACTTCGACCGCTGTACGGGAGAACTAAGTAACTATCAGTGGATTGAGTTCGACGAGTTTATCGGCAATGGTTCGGGCGCGGCGGTATCTCCTAATTCGCGCTTTTTATATGTAACCGGGTCGGGAACTGTACTGCAATATGATTTAGAAGCCGAAGATGTAGCAGCAAGCGTCATAACTGTGGGAATGTACAACAGACTACCCTTAGCGGGAAATCCGATTTTCGGTTACTGTCAACTTGCTCCCGACGGTAAAATCTACATTAATACTGCAAATTCGGAAACCGAAACTCTTCACGTTATCAACAATCCCGATGAAAAAGGTAAAAGATGTGAATTCATGCCCCATGCCGTACAACTGCCGAATACTAACAGACTCGTCCTCCCCCGCTACCCCAACTACCGCCTCTACGACCTCCCCGGCAGTCCCTGCGACACGCTCGGCATCGACGGACCGCCGGAGTTTGATTGCGGGAATTAGCCGGGTGAGATTTTAGACGTTAGATATTAGATTTTAGACTCCCCGCAGACTCTTCGGCAAATTAACCCAAACCGGCACAAATTACTCACTCAGGAAAATTCGTACATTGTACATTGTACATCGTAATTCGCAACCATGTTAAAAACCGTACTCTTCCTCTTCCTCGCCGTTTCTCTGCAAGCGCAAAACTACGCCGGCACTTGGCTGCTCGGCTTCGACTCGACTACGGGACTGCCCGAGTACGGCGGCAGCACTTTGTCTTTTCAGGAAGACAGTCTGCTCGTGTACGGCGAAAGTCGGGGGCTGAATTTTCAGGAAACCGTCACGAGTATGTCCGACTCGCTCGGCAATTTGCAGTTTTATACCAACGGCGTCGCCGTAGTCAATACCGCCGGCGATACCCTCGAAAACGGCGACAACCTGACCCCGTCGCTCTATTCCGATGTCTATGCGCAGCTCGGTTGGGCAAAACCTCAAACCACGCTCGCACTGCCCGACCCCGGCGACACGACCGATACCCGCTACTACCTCTTTCACCACCGCCCGGCGGCAGACAGCGGCGATGTCGCCTTCGTGATGAGTCGCGTCGATTACAACCTCATCGACATGACAGAGGGCGGCGGCAGCGGTGCCGTTGTCAGTAAAAATCAACTCGCTATTCAAGATACTTTTGCTTTTTTAGAACCTCGTATCTCTGCCGTGCGCCACGGCAACGGGCGCGATTGGTGGGTTATGGTGCCTTCCGATACGGCTGCTTTGTACCATCAAGTTCTGGTCAGCCCGGAGGGAATCGGGGCGCAGCAGACACAGGACGCGGGCTTTTATCAACTCGGCATCGACTTCAACCAAAATGTCTTTTCGCCCGACGGGCGGTATTTCATCGACCACGATTTTTCGCAGGGTACGCGCATTTTCGACTACGACCGCTGCACCGGCGAGTTATCGAATATGCGGCACATTTTCCAAACCAACAACCACATCGCCTACGCCACGGGCGGCGGCGCGGCGGTCTCCGCCAACAGTCGCTACCTCTACATTTCCGCTAAGCGGCGCATCTATCAGTTCGATTTGACAGCCGAAAACATTGCCGGCTCGCGCATCGAAGTCGTCGAGCTGCCCGAAGAGGGTTTTCAAAGTCCGTACACCCCGTATTTTTACCAAATGCAACTCGGCATCGACGGGCGCATTTACATCAACAGTCTCAGCGGCGTCGATGTGCTGCACGTCATCGAGTCGCCCGACCTGCCCGGCGTCGCCTGCAACGTGAACATCAATGCCGTTAAACTGCCGCATTGGAATTTTCGCAGCCTGCCGACTTTCCCCAATTATCGTCTTTACGACCTTGCCGACAGCCCCTGCGATACCCTCGGCATCAATCGGGTGTACACCGATACCGAAGACCTCGCCCTCCGCCCCGCCGTCCGCCTTTTTCCCAATCCGACGGACGCTGCCCTGACGATTGAATTGCCGACCGACCCGCGCCGTTACTTACTTACGGAAATCGTCGATATAACGGGAAAAACGGTACTGCAAATGCAAACGACCGGTCCGACCGACCGCGTTTTTCTCGATACGAGTCGGCTGCCCGCCGGCATTTACTTCGTGCGACTGCATACCGAGACGGAGGTGTACGCGGGGCAGCGATTGGTTATTGCGCGAAATAAATAAGAAAAAGCGGCGGAGATATTTGCGAATTTTTACCGAACAAAAATCGTCTCATCTTGCTTTTATTCGCAAATAATTTTCGTTTCGGAAGCTCGGAAAAATGTTTTTCGGCGGCTACCGGATTTCACCAAAAGCAAAAAAAACATGGGACTCATCCTCGGCGCACTCGGTCTGATTTTTCCGCGCATCCTCATCGTCGTTTTGTACTTTTTTACAGGTTGGTTCAACTCCATGAACGGCAACGTGCTGTACATTCTGTTGGGCTTTATTTTTCTGCCCTTTACGCTGCTGTGGTACAGCGTGGTCCTCAATTATTTCGGCGGCAGTTGGACGACTTTGCCGATTATCGGAATGGTGGTGGCGATTGCGGCGGATTTGGGAGCGTTTGGCAGTCGGCGGGTGCGGCGGTAAGCGGTGTGTTTAAAAGTTTAGGCGTTTAAAGGTTTAGAAACTGCATGTATTCTAAACGCCTAAACTTTTAATCGCTTAAACAAATTTTTATCTTAGCCTATCGACTGAAGTCGATGCTACGGTACGGGCAACCGGCAACCGACAACCGACAACGAATCCAAACCGTTAAATAAACCTCAAAAAAGGTAACATTTATCCCCTTTTTCCGTGTACCTCGCATAACCTTCACCTTTAAACTAACAGTTATGCGACTATCCTCTTTGCAAAATCTTCTGACTTTTCTCTTCCTCTTTCTCACCGGTTTCGTTGCCGCACAAAGCAGCAACGAAGGCAAATACTATCATCCCGAAGCGGGCTGTTATACCTTTGGTATCAACGGCGGTTGGGCGTATCAATCGAGCGATGTGCGCACCGATTTCGACGGTTGGGGTGTGGGTTTGACTTTGGGAAAAAATCTGTATTACCGCCCCGGTGCGCCTCTGTCTTTCGATGTGCGCGGTCGGCTGCTGTACGCCAATATGCGCGGTTTTGACGGGAAAAAGTCTTTCGATATTGCCGAGAACGACGCGCTGAACGGCAGGGACGGGCCCGACTACACAACCTACCCGGCGGCACTCGGCGTCGATAACGGATTTGTCTATCAAAATCACCGTACCGACTTGGGTGAGTTGGCGGTAGAGGGCGTTTTTCGTCTTAATCGTCTGCGCGAAAATACGGGTGTTCTCGTCGGTCTCTACGGCGGGGTGGGCATCGATGGCTACCTGACGCGCACCGACCAAATTAACTCCGAAACCAAATTACCTTACTACGCGGAGTACGCCGGCTTATCCGACGACCTTTCGACCTCGGCTGCGGCTAATCGCCTGAAAAACGGCATTTTAGACGGCTACGCGGAGACGAATGCCGACGGTTTTGCCGACGGAGTGCAATTCGATTGGATGCCTTCGGTCGGTTTGGAATTGGGGTATCAGTTTACGCCGAATTTTGCCGTCATGGCGGGGCACCGCACGACTTTTACCCGCAACAATTATATCGACGGGGTGCAATTTAGTGACACGAATAACGACCTGTATCACTACACGACTTTGGGTCTTGAATGGAATTTGCAAGCCAAAGAAAAGAAGCAGCGCAAGCCCGAAATCGACCTGCGCATTCCGACTTACGTGCCGTTTACCCAAAATTCTCGCTTCGCCAATGTGCGGGCAAACATCAAGTACGTGAACAGCAGCGCGGATGTCGAGTTTTTTGTGAATAACCGTTCGGAAAATTTTACTTACAACAACGGAAACTTTGCCGCGAATTTTGATTTGCAACCCGGTCGCAATGAGATTGTTATCGTCGCCTCCAATTTAGTCGGCACCGACCGCGAGGCTTTTCTCATTATTTGGCAGGAAGACAACGTCATCAGCGTACCGAACCCGCCGACGACCAATAACACGCCGACCGGCAATGCGCCGCGCGTCCGCTTTACCACGCCCGCCCGCGACAATGAGCGCACCGAAAATTCGCGCCTCCGCGTCCGCGCGACGGTAGAGGGTGTCAACGGTCGCAGCGACCTCGACTTCGCGCTCAACGGCAGAAGCGAAAACTTTCAGTACGACAACCGCCGCAACGAACTGACCGCAGATGTGGTATTGCGCCCCGGCAGCAACACCCTGACCGTGCGGGCAAGTAATCGCTTCGGCAATGACCAAGCGACCCGCCGCATTACTTTGGAAGAAGTGCGCGGTGATGCCCCCGTCGTCCGCATTCAGTCGCCGCAAAACAATGCGACGGTCAATCGCCCCGGCATCGACCTCACCGCGACGGTGCAAAATGTGACCCGCTCGAATGAAATTACAGTTACGCTCAACGGGCGTAACGTCGGTAATGTCAACCTGCAACGCGGTCGTTTCAGTAAGAGATTGAACCTGCGTGAAGGCAACAACACCATCGTCGTGCGGGCGCAAAATCGCTTCGGCAGCGATCTAGACCGAGTGACCGTGCGCTACACCGAGCGTGTCGTTATCGAAGACCCGCAGACGCCGCCGGAGGTACGCATTACGACGCCGACCAACAACAGCACGGTCGATAATCAACGCATCGACCTGCGCGCTACGGTCAAAAACGTACGCAACAAACGCGACGTAAATGTAACCGTCAACGGTGGAAATATAACCGATTTTGACTACAACTCGCTCAGCGGTTTGCTGACGGCTAAGGTAAATTTGACCGCCGGCAGCAACACCATCAGAGTCCGCGCGACGAACGCCGACGGACAGGACGAAGCGACGGTCAGAGTAACGCTGCGCGCCGGGAATAAGCCGACGGTGAATATTACGCAGCCCGCCGGCAACTCGACGACGAGCAACACGCAGACTGCAACCGTCATTGCACAAATCACGGAAGTGCCGAACAAAAGCGGCATTACCGTCGAGATTAACGGACGACGCACGACTAATTTCGGCTATACGAGCGGCGGTCGTTTGAATGTACAAGCATCACTGCGCGAGGGTAATAATACCGTGCGCGTCATTGGTCAAAATCAATACGGCAGAGATGAGGAAACGGTGAATATCCGTTACAACGCGCCGAAAAATCCGCCGACGGTCAGCATCAGTGCCCCGCGCAACGGCGCGAAATTGTCGGACGGACAAGTGAAAGTGACGGCTACGGTGAAAAATGCAACGCGCAATGAAGTTACGGTTATTGCCGACGGCAGAACGATTACAAATTGGACTTTGCGCGGCACCAAATTATCGGCGACATTGACGCAAAGACCTGGTGCGCACAGCCTGACTATCGAAGCCGCGAACCGCGACGGACGTGATGAGGCAACGGTGAATTACACTATCAGCGCGCCCGCTGCCAAGCCGACGGTCAGCATCACCGAGCCGGCGAGAGACGGCGGTACGGTCGGCACGGCAACGGCGAATTTTGCGGCAACGGTGATGAATGTGAGCAGCAAGAGCGAAATCTCCGTGAAGCTGAACGGTCGCTCGGTCAATTTTACTTACAACCAACGCAGTCGCACGGTGACGGCAAAGTTGAATTTAGCGATTAACAAAAACACCGTGACTGTTAGCGTGCAAAACGCCGGCGGCAGCGACCAAGACAGCCGCACGATTACTTACAAGCGCAAAACGACGGACATCCCGACCACCGCCGGACCCGAAATCGTGATAAATTCCGTCTCTTCACCGGCGACGAACCCCTTCGAGCCGGATGTAGCGAAGAGTACTGTTATTGCGACTTTGGAAGGCGTAACCTCGCGCAGTCAGATTACTTTCACGTACAAAGGTGCGACGAATAACAGCTACACTTTTGACAAACGAACGAAGAAATTCGTGGTGACGGTCGATTTGACGCGGGGCGCAAATCCGTTTAAAATCAAGGTGCAAACGCGCACGGGCAGGGATGAAGAGTCACGGGTGATTGATTTTTAAAGTGTTGTTGAATCGTTGAGGTGTTGAATTGTTGAATCGAGTCGTGAAAATTTCAGTTTGAAAGAGTTACTGAGCGGGGGATGTGCCTGCTTGGCAGCAATATTCAACTGCTAAAACTGCGGCGTATTATCTCGGCACCGAAGACAAACGTACTCAACGATTCAACAAAAAAAAAGTGATGCCCTTCATTCCGGCATCACTTTTTCTTTTTAACAATAATAAATTTTCATAATGTTTGAGAAGCGCGGAGGATGTCGGTATCTTTGCGGCTTTTTGAAAAATCACACAAATTTTCTCTTTCTATGCGACTGATTACTTGTTTGACATTGTTGTTTTTATCCGTTTTTTCTCTCCGCGCACAACAAAATGTGGAAGCGGGTTTTTTTGCGGGTTTTGCTAATTATCAGGGTGACCTGGCGCAAGACCAAATTGAAATCGGCGAAACCAAAGCGGCTTACGGCGGCTACGTTTCGTATTTGCTGAATCCGAAAGTTATCCTGCGCGGCAATGCTTACTACGGTTACATCTCGGGCGATGACAGAAACTCTGCCGTCAGAGATACACGGGGTTTTAACTTTACCGCCGATGTGCTCGAAATCGGAATAAACGCGCAGTGGCTCATTTTCGGTAAAAATCGCTATAATAATTCGGGGATTTTTATGCCGCAGTTTACGCCTTACCTTTCGACGGGAGTGGCTTTGACGACGATTACGGCGGATTTAAAATACCCGAATACGGATGTGAACAACGCGCTGTTTCCGGAGGTAGATGATACGGATAATTTTATCGTCGTGCCTGTCAATGTCGGACTGCGCTACGAAATGGTAGAATTTTTGACTTTGGGCTTTGAAGCCGGCTTCCGGGCTACCTTTTCCGACTATGTGGATAACGTCAGCATGGCGGGAAATCCGAACAAAAACGATTGGTATTTGTTTGGTGGTTTTACGTTGGGTTACGTTTTCGGCTCGGCGAATAATTTTAGATTTTAAAAGACGGCAGAAGGTAAACGGTAAACGGTTGACGGTCTGCTCGTTTTTCATTTAACCAAAAAATAAAAGATATTATGTTCGGAGATTTAATGGGAAATATGCAGCAACAACAAGCTGCGATGCAGGAAAAATTAACGGCAATGGATGTCAACGCGGAAGCGGGAGACGGCATTGTCAAAATCGAAGGAACGGCGGCGCGCGAAGTGCTGAATGTCAGCATCGACAAGTCGAAAATCGACCTGAGCGATACCGAAGAACTGGAAGATTTACTGGTTGTAGCCTTTAACCGCTTTACCGAAAAGGTAATGGAAATCGAAGCCAAAGCCACGGAAGAATCGCTGAAAAGTATGATGCCTCCGGGTATGGACGGCTTGGCGGGATTGTTTGGGAAGTAGTTGACGGTGGACGGTTGTTTGGTGGACGGTGGACGGGCTTGCGTCTCTCTTATCGTTGTCGGTTGTCCGGGCGGTACTCAGTGCATTCTTAATTTTAGGCAAATAATTAACTTTCTGTTTTTGTCGGCAGAGTCTCGCAAAAGTCACACAGGAAGTCTAAAATCTAACGTCTAATGTCTAACGTCTAAACCCAACTCAATAAAATCGACGACTCTGCGTTTTCCCTTAATCGTACTTTATTTTCAGAACTTAAATCATCTAATGAGATTACTGCTTTCCGCATTTTTTCTTTTGCATATTTGTCTGTTGACGGCACAGCCCACGCAATCGGGTTTGATAGCTTATTACAGTTTTAACAACGACGAATGTGCGCCGCGTGACGTGACGGGCAATGCTGCCAACGAAGGTATTTTGAACGCGGACACGTCGCTGTGTGCCTGCGGTGCGGAGCTGGACGGGATGTTTTTCGACGGCGTTGAAGATTATTATACGGTGGCGGGTTCGTCGGTATTGGATTTGTTCGACACGGAAGATTTTACGATTAGTTTTTATGTGAAATCGAAAATCGAAGGAGATTTCGGCGGCGAGCAGGTGATTATTTCCAAAAAATCGGATGACTGTGCGACGGATAATTCTTTTGAAATTACCTATTCGCCCGACTCCCGTTTTGTGAGTGTGCTTTTTTCGGAAAATGATGATATCGAAGCCAATGTGCGCGGTCCGGGCGATATTACTTCTTGTTGGCAATGGGTAACGGTAATCAGAAGAGGATTGACGACTTCGCTTTATATTAACGGAAAGTTAATTGACGAAGAAACGGCGGAGCGACGTGTGAATTTATCGAACGAAAGCGTCCTAACCATAGGCAAGGCGCATTGCAATTTGTTTGACGTGAATTTTTCGGGCGTGCTGGACGATATTCGTTTTTACAACCGCGCCTTGCAGCGCAGCGAAATCGAAGATTTGAACTACTTCCCCGACCGTATCGCCAATAACGCTTTTACGGGCGATACTTTGATTTTTAAGGGCAGTGCGGTACAAACGCGCCTGACGACTACGGATTGCATCGAGAGCTACGATTGGACGCCCGCCGAGCAGGTCTGCCCGGGCTGTACAGAAGTAACCGACGCCGAACCCGAACTGCTGCCGCAGGAAACGACGACTTTTACCGTGGCAATGCGCGATACTTTGGGCTGCACGGCTTTTGATACTTTACGAGTAACGGTCATCGACCCCGATACTTTGGATTGTACGACGGCTTTTTTGCCGAAGGCATTTACGCCCAATTTCGACGGGCTGAACGACACCTACGGCATCGACAATCCGCTGGTCATCGACGAGTTGCGTATTTTTGAAATCTATGACCGCTGGGGCGAGCGCATTTTTGTGACCAATAATCCGCAGGAACGCTGGGACGGCTCTTTTCAGGGTACGGAAATGAACGCCGGGGTTTATTTTTACGTCATCGAATTTACCTGCAACGGCGAGGTGCGCAACAAAACCGAGAGTTTTACGATAATCAGGTGACGCTTTAACAATTTCGCAATAAGACAGGGAATGATATTTGCAATAATATTTGTATATTGCTCTTTCACCTTTCGCCCGAAAACACAATCTGCATCGAATAATCGCGTATTTTGCGCTTTCCGAAAACAAAAACACAAACTTTCTGATATGAAAAATTTACTGAATACACTCCTTTTGCTTTCCGTTTTTGCCCTGACGGGCACGACGCTGTCCGCACAAAACGGCACGACCACGTTGCGTGAAGACGGTACGCTGCCTAAGGTTTTCCTCATCGGTCAGCACGAGGCGCAGTTTGAAGAATTGACCGCTTCTTACGATAAAGATTTGCTGGCGGTCTGCGATGCGGACATGAATACGGCTTTCCAAAAATGGATGAGCATGATGGAAGAAATGGAGGCATACAGCAAGCAAATCGAGTACAACCTCGACGGCGTGAAGGCTTGGTTTCACTTCTTTTGGGCACCCGACGGCAGCATCGAGCACATCGCTTACTACCTGCGTCCCAATTCTAAAAATCTCGATCTCGATGAGATGAACGCTTTCTTGGTCAGCTTTATGAATAATTACAAATTTCCTTTGACGACCGAAACAAAATACCACCACTACACGGGTGCGACTTTCCCGGTCTTTTACCAAAATGCGGTAGGTCAGGGAAAATAAAACGAGGTTTAAGAGTTTAGGCGTTGAGTTCCCGTAACTTTGCTTTTTACTCACTCCACCCAACCTTTTGGTTACGACGCAACGTCTGTACATGCAGACGAAAGGCGGCGGTTCTTTTGCGAGAGCCGCCGCCTTTTTAGTTAAATGTTTGACAAAATAAAATACGATTGTGCAATTTCGGTTTATTTGCCATACATTTACATTTTGATGACAATTAGCGCATCGTATCACCTTAATCCTGTTTCGCATCAAATAACCTATACGGACTCTGCTGAACATTCTCATAAAGTCTGTAAAAAGCACAAATCATGAAGGCAACAAAACTTTTATTCACTTTTCTTTCCGGTGTTTTTCTGTTCTCATCCTGTCTGAAAGACAGCGGTGAGGTCACGACATTAGTCTATACGCCCGAGCAACTGCAGGTTTTGCAGGCAAATTTAGACCTCGACGACGAACTGATCGATTACTCCGTCAAACTGCCGAATCACATCGCCGCGCGCGGTGCGAGTACCTCCCAAATCAATAACCACAAAGCACTCTTGGGGCGCGTACTTTTCTACGATAACAAACTGTCGCGCAACGATGCGGTCAACTGTTCTTCCTGTCACGACCAGGCACGCGCTTTTGCCGACCCGGTCGATTTCAGCAAGGGTTTCGACGGCGAGCATACCAAGCGCAACTCTTTGGCACTCGGTGCCGTCGTGAGTTTCGAGGCGTCTTATGACAGCCCCGGCAGTCCCGTTTCCAAGTTCTTTTGGGACGAACGCGCCAACAGCATCGCCGAGCAATCGGAACTGACCATCGAAGACAACATCGAAATGGGGATGTCTTTCGACGACCTGACCGAAAAATTGCAGGGCGAGGCTTACTACGAAATTCTTTTTGAAAAGGCCTACGGCAGCAGCCAAATCACCAAAGGAAAAATTACCGACGCACTGGAAGAATTTGTCAACTCTTTGGTCTCCGCCGACTCTAAATTCGACCGCGCGGTAGCCGACGCCAACGGCAGTACACACAGCAACCTCTCAAAACTCACCCAACAGGAAAACCTCGGTAAGTCACTCTACCACAGCAACTGCGCCGACTGCCACGGTCACGATTTGGTCAGCCTCGGTCGTGCCGTCGCCAACAACGGTCTGGATACGGAATACGCCGACAAAGGACGCTACGAAGTCACGGGCTTCAATCAAGACAAAGGGATTTTTAAAGTGCCCGTATTGCGTAATATCGAACTGACGGGGCCGTACATGCACGACGGTCGTTTTGACACGCTCGAAGAAGTCGTTGACCATTACAGCGAGGGCATTCAAAATCATCCGAATTTGGATTTCTCTCTGCGTCAGGGCTTTGACAATAATGCCGAGCCGCGTCAAATGAATTTCAGCGACGATGAAAAAGCGGCTCTGGTTGCCTTCCTGAAAACGTTGACGGATTTCGGCTTTGTGAGTAATGAGAAGTTTGCGGATCCGTTTAAGTAGGGGGGGCGCGAAATGTTAGACTTTAGATTTTAGACGTTAGACTGCTCGTTACTCTTGTTCGGCTCTGTTCGGAAAAATCTTTTGTAATATGAAATTAAGCACAAAAAAAAAGCACGGTACTTCGTAAAGTATCGTGCTTTTTTGATGTCGATTTGCAATTACAACCACTCACCTCAATCCACGGAAAAAATCTCTGCTGTCAAGTAATCGAATATCTCAGAGAAAAAAACGAAAACCGTCCACCAACCACCAACTACCAACCACCAACTAACGACATCCTTCCGGAAATTCATCCGTCACATACAGCGTCACCGACTCACCGACGCGGAGGCTTAACGTGCTTTCCGGCACCTGTTTGTACACATAGGCGTTATTGCGGTTAGTGACCTCGCCGATGACGTTGCCGACAACTAATTTCGCGGCGGCGATGGCAAATTCAGCCTCGGCAAAGGTCTGACACACCACGTCCGGTATCGGAATAAAATCGCTGTTGCGCTTAGTGACCACGGCCGTCAGTTTTGCGCCGCGCGGCAGACTGTAGCCTTTTTCGATGTCGTCTTCCGTGATTTTTTCGCCGTCGTGCATCAGATGCATAATCGTGCCCGCTGCCTGTTTCGGGTCGAAGATTTCTTCTTCGATTTCCAAAGAAAAATCTTTGCTTGCCATGCTGCGTTTGTAGCGTTCGAAGTCATAATTTCCCGTCAGGCGCGGCAGTTTGGCATCTTCAAAATGTTTGTAAGTAATCAAAGTCACTGTGCGGTTTTCTTTGACGCGAGCACCGGGGCGCGGGCTTTGATCCTGCACCGTGCCGCCCTTTTTACCGAATACGAAAATGCTGTCCGTCACGGAAATATTAATATTGCGGTCATCGGCTTGTTTTTTGACCGTTTGTACGTCTAATCCGATATAATCGCCAACCTCTACCGACTCGCCGTGGTCGGTGTAAAATGCCAAAAAGCCCCAAGTCAGCAACACAATTGCCAAAGCGGAAAGCAGCAGTAAACCTGCATTTTTCAGGAAATAGGTACTCGTCAGAAAGTAACTGCTTTCTTTTGCAAAGTGACGGCTGCCGGTTTTGGTTTTCGCCCAAAGTTTACTCAATTTATCTTTCATGTTCAGACTTTAATTTGTAGCTTTCTCTTTTATTAACGGCGCAAAATACGTCATTTATTCTCAATTTCCGCGCCGTTGCGCCCGGAAGTACTCAATCCCGAAATTTAACGTTCGATTTCGGTAAAAAGCGTGAAATTTGTTCAACTTTTGGGGGCGGAGGGTATTAGGTTTTTGAGAGGAGAGAGGAGAGAGG
>JAHDCG010000097.1:0-2250 GCA_020629965.1 Saprospiraceae bacterium
GTTCAACTTTTGGGGGCGGAGGGTATTAGGTTTTTGAGAGGAGAGAGGAGAGAGGGGTTGAAAAAATTCGTATCGAAGACCCCCCGACCCCCGGAGCGGGGGAGTATCTGTTTTCAGAATTAAAATTCGTTTTGGATTTAGATATGGTTACAAAAATTTAAAATCCTAAAAATCCTATAATCCTGTCCGGAAAATCCTTTCCAAAAAATGCCTAAACACAAAAAGAAATCCGACCTTCCTTCTAAAATTTGCCCTGTGTGCGACCTGCCGTTTACTTGGCGCAAAAAATGGGAGCGCGATTGGGATAACGTAAAATATTGCAGCGAAAGATGCCGACGCTCGGCAAAAAATACCGGTAAAAATGAATAATTATCAAGACGTACAAGAAGAAACGGAAGAGCACAATGAGTACCAAAATTTTGCTTTTCACCCTTACAATGTCCTGTTGACTTTAGTGCTTATCGGGGTCACGGGTCTGTTTTTAGCACTTAGCGGGGCTTTGATTTACTCGCGGGTGCAAAACGGATTGCCGCCGCTTAAATTGCCGTGGATATTCGCGCTAAACACTGTCATCTTGCTCGGTAGCAGTTGGACGATGATGCAGGCGAAAAAATGTTACCGCGAAGACGACACCAAAGGCTACCAAAATATGCTGTGGGGAACGGTCATTTTGTCGCTCGTGTTTATGGTCATGCAGTGGGTCGGTTGGCAGCAACTTTTTGCGAATAATGTGTTTATCAACTCTTCCAATTCGGCGGGTTATCTGTACGTGATTTCGGGGCTGCACTTTGCGCACGTCATCGCGGGCTTACCTTTTCTCGGCTTCTTTTTGTGGACGGCACGCAAACGCATGGTCGAGCCGGTGAGCGTATTGGTGTATTTTTCCGACCCCGAAAAAAGACTGAAATTACGTCTGCTCACCATCTACTGGCACTTTTTGGATGCGCTGTGGATTTACCTTGTCATTTTCTTTTTTATCAATCAGCTGGTACAGTAGTGTGTGTTTAAGGGTTTAGGCGTTTAGTTGTTTAGGCGCGGTAAGCGTTTGTTTTTCGCAGACGTTTATTTATAACGAACTTTTTAAACGCCTAAACCTCCTAAACTCTTAAACAACAAAAACTCACATTCAATTAAAACATATAGACCGCCCGCTCCGTTTTAGCCGGTATGAAAGCAAAAATTATACTCCTTTTTTTATTCACACAGACCGTTTTATTTGCGCAAATTACACCTGATTTTGTTCCCGACGACATCTCCGGAGTGACGGGTGCGGTGTGTGATTTTTGTAAGCCGGGTCTCGACAATAAATCGCGCTCGAAAGGTGTGGCTTTGAGTTACGGTTGGATTCCGAAAACGACTTTCACCGAAGAAGGTACGGAACTGCAAAACCCTTTTACCACCGTCGATAAGCAGCGACTACTGATTGTCGATGCGAAAATTCCGCTGGTCAATAAACCGGGTTTGAAGATATTGTTAGCTTATAAATACACCGCCGAAAAGTATTCACTCGGTCGCGTCGGTGCCGATTATTCCGATTTTTTTTCTGCTTTGGATGAAGAAGTGCTGCGCGGCAACGACATGGGTTTTCTCATCAGTAAGTCCTTCGACGAGACAAAATATCTGGTCGGTTATTTTAAATATGCCAACAAAGGAAACTATGACACCTGGATGAATTTCGACTCGGATAACGCCATTTATAAAGCGCGGATGATGTTCGGTAAAAAGCCGAATCCGAGTTACGAATGGGGTATCGGTTTTAATTTTACGTCGAGTTTCCGCCGCACGATAATCATTCCCGCCGTAGTTTTAAATAAAAATTGGAACGAATACTGGGGCTTTGAAAGTGTCTTGCCCGCCTACGCTTTTATGCGCTATAATGCCAACGACGAAAACATTTTCTTGGGCGGAATACAAGCTGCCGGACAAACTTTTCGCGTCAAACTGCCGACCGACGCCGCTGCCGAAGAAATGTTCGACTACTCGCTCAATCATACCGAAATTCGTACCTTAGTCAAGTGGCAACGCAAAGTCATCCCGTGGCTGTGGACGGAGTTGCAACTCGGTTATCAGTTTAACTTCAGCACCGAGTTCGAAGGCTTCAACGATAACTCCCCGACCTTCGATGCCGACCCGACAAGTACGCCGTATTTTAATGTAGCAGTCTTTTTGTCGCCGCCGAGGAGTATGGTCAAGTAGGACGGCGGACGGTTTTGCGGTGGACGGTGCGCCGGATGATAAGCTAAAACAAAA
>JAHDCG010000097.1:2350-22872 GCA_020629965.1 Saprospiraceae bacterium
GGACGGCGGACGGTTTTGCGGTGGACGGTGCGCCGGATGATAAGCTAAAACAAAAATCCTGATAATCCTCCAATCCTGTCTGTCTCTCACAATTTAAAAATAAAATCTTGTCTAAAAAATTCTGTTTAAAAAAGAAAAGCAGCCGTCACGGACGGCTGCTTTATTGCTTACGGGATTAAATTCGAAGAATTGTGAACGCCCGGCTGATAACTCTGTGACCGGGTATTTTAATTGAGAGATAATAAATTCCGTCCGGTAAGCCCGCTAAATCAATCGACGCGGGGGCTTGTGCTTCGCCGTTGACGACGGAGGTTCTCAAAAGTCGCGCAAAGGTATCATAAATTTTGACTTCCGCAACTTCTCCCGCGTATTTCTGCAAAGGAATATTTAATTTATCGGAAGCCGGATTGGGAAAAGGCACCACGGCATCCAAGTCGATGCCGAACCAAACGCGCTCCGTATCACTATAAGTAAAAGTTGCGTCGCCGTAAATTTGCTTGACGCGATAAAACTGCTCGCCCGGCTCCAAATCCGCATGACTGCTGCGATACACATTCGGCAGGTAGCCCGCACCCGTGCTTTCCTGCGTGTCGATGACAGTAAAATTTTCGCCGTCCGTGCTGTGTTCCAAAATAAATTCCTTGTTTTTATATTCCGTGTTCGTTGTCCAGTGCAGGTCGATGGCGCGTTCGTGTTGATAGGCGGATAATTCCAAAATCGCCCCGAAGCGATTATTGCCCGGCGTGCAGCCCGTGACATTCACCGAGTAATCTTCAAACTCACCGCGCTCCGTATTTTCGCAGGGCGTCGGGTAGCTGCCGAAGTTCATGCCGACGCGCATCCGCGTCACCGCCGTTTGCGCGTTGGCGGGTACGATGACATCGAAATTGACCGCCTCGGTGCCGTTGCCTTCCGCCACCGTTTCGCCCGCGTCGTCGAAGTCACCGTCGCCGTTCCAGTCTATCCAAGTGCGCCAAAACATATCGTAACTCAACCAAGAAAAATCGGGGGTCAGCGTCAATTCATACACATTCCCTTTCTCTACCGTCGCAAAATTATTCGTAAAATCGCCGTAAGTTTCCTTCTCGCTGCTGACATCCAAATCCGCAAACTCTACCCGACTGATCCACTGCCACCAGGGTGCCGTGCCGCGCACCGGACAGTAATTATTTACCTGCGCACCGCCGCCGCTACCGCCGCCGCCGGGTGCATTTCCGTCGCTGATTTCGACAATGTAATCTTCGACCTCGCCCTGCGCGTAAGAACTGCACGGCGCAACAAAGCGGTCGCCGCGCAGGGCAATCCGCATCCGCGTAAATCCGGGGTCGGCGTAGGGCGGCACTTCAAAAAATGCCGTTACCGTCTCCGTATCCGATTTCCAGACCATCAATTCCCGATAATCGTCAAAATCTCCGTCGCGGTTAAAATCAATCCAACCGACCCAATTATTGGTTGTGCCGGTTTTGCCGGGCGTCAGATTAATGTCGTACAAACCGCCCGGTGCCAAGACGGGAATTTGCGCATCGTACAAGCCGAAACCCTCGCCCGCCGAGGTACGTGCGAGATTTTCAATTTCAATTTTTTCGATAAAATAACCCGCCGCATTTTCGCCCGACATGGTGCAATAACCCGTCGGCGCGGGGGCGGCACCGACCGGATTATCGGGTTCGGCGGCGGTGATCTCTTTGACTATCGCATTGCTCGCCACATAATCCGTACAACCGCTGCGGCGTGCCAATCTGCGGAAAAATGTCGTCGCGGTAATGACCGGCGGATTGTAATTTGAGGAAGTTGCGCCGTTGATATTCGACCAAGTGCCGCCGAGTGACGGGGCGGACTGCCACTGGTATTGCGTGCCGCCGCTGCCGCCGCTTGCCGCTGCGGTTTGGTTGATTTGACCCGCATCGTAGCTCGCACAGTCGCTCTCGTCGCCGCTGATAGTGCCGCCGGAAGTGAAGTTATTGCAAGGATTTTGATTGGGCAGCGAAGACAGGTAAATGCTGATTTGGTTGGAAGCCGTGTTTTGATTTCCGCTTGCATCCGTCACGCGATTTTCGGGCAGGCGCACCCGTACCAAACCCGTGTTTTGTGCGGCGGCATCGACGGTATAGTTGCTGCCGCTGCCTGCCAAATTTTGGATGTTGCAATTCGTGCAGATAAAATCCGCCGCCGTCAATCCCGTTATTTCTTCATTGAAGTTGACATTGAGACTCAAACTTCCGTCCGGACTAAAACCCGCAAATACCAACTGTACGCCGGGGCCTTGGGTGTCGCCCGTCGGTGTCGCTGCCGTGACGGTGACTTTGACAAAATCAGAAACGGTGTAAAAGATATTTTCACCGGCGAGGAGTGAGTTATCCGTAGCTTCCAAGCGCAAATAATAAACGCCCGGCTCGGCAAAACGCACCGTACTGTTTCGCGCATTTTCGTTGCCGAAAGTCACGTTTGCGGCATCGTTGAGTGCTTTCCATTTGACCGGCAAATTTTGGTCGGCGGTGCCGTTTTGATAAATTTGCCCGGCGAGTTGCAGGTCGGCATTTGTCTCCGTTTCGCGGTCGGTGCCGGCGTCTGCTTCGTAGCCCGTGGTTGTATAGAAAGGCGGATTAACGGTCGCGGGTACGGCGTTGCGCCACAGGTCGTAGCGACCGTCCCAGTACTGGTTGGGGTGGGAGTGACCGAGCCGGACAGCGTGGGCGGTGACGGTTTTTCCGCGAAATTCATTGACGGCGGTAAAGGTGCCGGCGGCGGGCGTCACTTCGTCGGTGTAGCCGATAACGGACAGGACTTTGCCTTGAAAACGTTTGGCAAAAAAGGCAGCATCATAGTAACGCGAGGCGTTTAAGGTCTGCGCGTAATGCGTCGGGTTATTGTAAATAAGGTTGGAAGTGCGCAGGTAATTCGGAAAGCCGCTCGCCCGCCCGTTATCGTAAGCGGCGTGGCGACACAGCGCGGGATTGCTGACCGTCAGAGCATCGACGCGCTCGTCCAGACCCGCCGCTAAAATTGCCAGACCACCGCCCTGACTTTCTCCTGTTAAAATGATATTTTCGCCGTCAAAATCGGGGCGCGTGTGCAGGTAATCAATCATGCGGAGCGTACCGAGCAGCGCGTAGCGGTAATAGTAGCCCGCCGGGTCGTCGATGTTGTCGGGCGTGTAGGCCGTCGGGTCGGTTTGGTCGGGTTCGACATTGTGCACGGACACGGCGACGGCGATGGCTTGGGCGCGATTGGCGATAAAGTCCTGCGGCTGTACGGCATTTGCGCCGGGGCTGTACGGCGGCAGATTGATGACGGCGGGCAAATTTGTACCGCCGGTCGGCACGGAAAGGTAGCCGTAAATGCGCCGATTATCTATATTTGCGAGATTGATGCGGTAGGTCGTCGTATTTATCGCATTGTTTTGGGAATGAAAAGTCAACTGCGGGTCTAAAGGAACGGACGCGGCGAGATTTTTCTGTTGATTCCAAAACTGGTCGAAATCCGCCGGCTCCTGTGCGTAAAGCGGAATGTTATCGCGGTCGAAAACCGCCGCCGCCGTGCGCGTATTGCCGTTGAGCGTCACTTCGCAGAGGACGACCTCGGGACTCGGGCTTTGAAAAGGAACGGAGACCGTGCCGCCCGCATTGACGAATATGCTGCCCGTGCTGATGGTGTTGACGGTGTTGTCATATTTCAATCTGTAAGTTGCCGTGCCGCTTTGATTGCTTGTGATTTCAAAATAAGCGGTTTCACCGGCGGCGTAATTTGCGGAGGCGCGATTGGTTTGCACGCTCATTTGCCCGAAGGCATTTCCGGCAAAAAATAAAAAACAAAACAGCGAAAAAACGGAAAAGGGATTTTTTAAAATGTGCATAGCGAGGGTTTAAAGCAATGCGGGGGGAGGGACATTACGAGTAGAGTTGATGCAGAATTACAGAATAAAAGGGGATTGACTGACTGAAACGGGGGGAGGGGAGAAGCGGGGAGAATTTAGCTTTTCAGACAGTTAGGACAAAAATAGCCGGACGCCGGTCGGTAACTCGGATTTGCGGAAAGATTCGGAAAAAAATACAGGTTTCCGGGTAATTACGGTGGACGGTCGAAGGCGGATGGTGGAAGGCGGACGGTGAACGGCTGCCCAACCTCCCAACCCCCCAACCTCACAACTTATGAACATCGAGACAGCTTTAGCAAAAATGCACTCCAAGAAAAACTCCGTAGAAATTGCGGATTGGATAGGAAACGACCCCGAGCGTTTTGCGAAATTGGTGCGGGTATTTTTGGAAAACGAATATCGTATTTCGCAGCGGTCGGCGATGGTCTTGTCGCACATACACGACAGGAGACCGTGGCTGATACGTCCTTACTTGCCGCAACTGATAGGGCAACTGCGGCGCGGCGACATTCACGACGCGATAAAGAGAAACACGGTGCGCATTTTACAAGACACCGAGATACCCGATGATTTGCTGGGTGAGGCGGCGGATATTTGTTTTGATTATTTAGTAAATCCGGCGGAGGCGGTTGCCATACGCTGTTTTTCGATGACGGTGTGTTGGAATATTTGTCTGCGTGTACCCGAATTAATGCCCGAGTTGAAAGCGGCTTTGGAAGATTGGACGGAACACGGGTCGGCGGGATTTAAAAGTCGCAGTCGAAAGATTATGGCGGCGATTGCGCGGTATGAAAAGAAAAATCGGACAAGTTAAATCGGCGAAAAAGGGTAGAATTGATAAGAACGGATTAAAAAAATATTGATTCTTGCCTTTTTTCGGATTCCATTTACTTTCTTTGCACTCTTGTAAATCAAGCGTACACTTTTTCCGACTCCGGGAAAAAGAGAAAAACACACATCACAACACACCGCCTGAAAAATTCAATGTCAGCCGGCTGACCTAAGTAAAGGGAAACCGAGCAGTTGACGCTCATTCTGAATACCGAAATATTCATTTAAAGAACCCAATACGATTTCAAAAGAAACATTTGCAAACGGCTGATTTTCAGTTATTTGTGAAATAAGATTGACAAAATTTGTGTTTTTTTCTAACAATCAAAAATACAAATCTATCAATCGGAAACCTGATTATTAAAATAATTCGGTGCAAAAAGCGAAGGTGAATGCTCTAATTTTACCTTCACAAAGGAAAAGGACAATACGGAAAGAAAGACCGACGGTAATCCGCAAAGGTTGCCTCGGAAAATAAATTTCTTTAATGTCCCGACCCTTACCTTTTTGCAGTGAAGCGACAAAACTGCGTCACGCTGCTGACAAGTCAGACCGCCGAAAACCGAAAGAATTTTTTTAATCGTTAATATTGCACGTTTTCATTCCCGACGGAGTGAGAATATTGGACCATAATACTTTAGGTGTGTTCCTTTTTTTTGTCAACTAAAACATATCTATTTATAAAAACGGATTTTATGGCACGTAATCTACTAATTTTTTGTTTTTTATTAACCGCTCTTGTGTCTGCTACGGCGCAGGGGGCTTTGTCCGGAAAAGTGACGGACGCAGAAACGGGAGAACCTATCCTGTTCGGTGACGTCATTCTCTACGAGAACGGCGTTCTTATCACGGGTGAGCAAACGGATTTTGACGGAAACTACAACATTGCTTCCGTTGACCCCGGTACTTACGAGGTCGTCTTTAAGTATGTCGGTTATACCGATGTAAAATATGAAGGTGTACTCATCAACAATGACAAGGAAACAACGCTGAACGCAGAGCTTTCTTCAGGTGTCTTACTCGAAGAGGTCGTTGTGCGCGGCTATGAAGTTCCTCTCGTCGAAGCGGATAACACCACACAGGGTGCGACGCTGACGAGTAAGAACATCGACAAATTGCCTTCCAAGGACATCAACGGTATCATCGCGCAGGTAGCGGGTGCCGGTTCTGCGGATGAGGGCGACGCGGTCGCGATTCGCGGTTCTCGTTCGGATGCGACCTTTTATTACATCGACGGTATTCGTGTATCGGGTAATTTGATTCCGCAATCGGAAATCGAGCAACTTCAGGTTATCACGGGTGGTATCGGTGCCAAGTACGGTGACGTAACGGGTGGTATCATCTCGATTACTACTAAAGGTCCCGCTGCTCAATTCGGTGGTGGTTTCGATATAGAAACTTCACAGTTTTTAGACCCTTACGGTTACAATCTGGCTTCGGCTTACTTAAACGGTCCGCTTATCAAAAACGATAAAGGGCAATCCGTATTGGGCTACCGCTTCTCCGGTCAGTACCGTTACCTCGAAGACGATGACCCGCCGGCGACGGACATTTTCCGTATCAGCGATGAGGCACTGGCTGAATTGGAAGCTAATCCGGTCAGCTACCGCGTTAACTCTCAAGGAGACGTAATTCCCGTCAGTGCGGCAGATTATATCTCTCCCGATGATGTGAATGTTTTGGATGCACAGCCTTTCGAGCAAAACGAGCGCTTGGATTTAACGGCTAAAATCGACGCACGCGTCAGCGATGCGATTGACTTGGCATTGACGGGTACTTACTCCGGTGAGTCCGACCGTTTTACGCCCGGCGAAAATAACGCAACGGGTACCAACTGGCGTTTGCTGAACGCACACAACAACCCTTTTGACAACAGCACGCGTATTCGCGGTAACTTCCGTTTCCGTCACCGTCTCGGTCAAACTGACGCCGTCGATGCCGACTCGGCTGACGATGCGAAAGCAGCCAAAGGTAATGCTATTCAAAACGCCAGCTACACCATTCAGGTAGGTGCGGAAAGATTTGACAGCGACCTCGGCGACCCGACGCACGGCGAGAATTTTTTCGACTACGGTCATGTAGGTAGTTTCGGACGGACGGCAATTCCCGTTTACGCGGAAACCGACTCTATGGGAATTTTTCAGCACGGCGGTTACAACCTCGCTTACGTCGAGGGCAGCTACGCACCGGGTACTTTAAATCCGGTCTTGGCAAACTACAATAACGAATTAACGGGTGCGACCAACATCGACCAATTTCCCGCATTGAACGGTCGTACTTTTGACTTTTTGGACGATGCACACGGTTTCCATACCAATGTAGGTACGGTGTACAATTTTTACCGTAAGCAAAACCAGAATACTTACACCTTACAAGCCAGTGCCGGTTTCGATTTATTCCCCGGCGGCTCGGAAGAAGGTAAGCACAGTATCGAGTTCGGATTTTTGTACGAGCAGCGTATCAATCGCCAGTACGAAATCAATCCGCGCGACCTGTGGGTAGCGGCACGCCAGTTGGCCAACGCTCCTTTGAACGGTATCGACTCTACCAATGTAGTACGCAGTGAGGTTTACATCAACCCGCAAACGGGTGAAACCAGCGATACTTTTGTTCCGGATCCGGGTTGGCAGACCATGCCGATCGACATCTTCGGCGCGGGTGGCGGTACAAGCTTAGACAACAACGACTTTTTTGCTAATGTGCGTCAGTTGACCGGAAACTCTCGCTTTGAATACGTCAATGTAGATGAATTGTCACCGGATCAGTTGTCTTTGGACATGTTTACGCAGGCGGAGTTGAACTCTTTCTCCGACTTAAACCTCGATTACTACGGTTACGATTATCTCGGAAATGAATTCGACGGTACGTTTGAAGACTTCTTTACCGAAACCGACGGAGTCAATTTGACGCGTCCGGTAGCACCTTTCCGCCCGACTTATACGGCGGCTTACGTGCAGGATAAATTCAAATTCCGCGATATCATCATCCGTGCGGGTCTCCGGGTGGACAGCTACGATGCGAATACGAAAGTACTGCGCGACCCTTACTCTTTATACGAGTTGGAAACGGCGCAAAGTTTCCGCGATAAATTCGGCGTAGATTATCCGAATACCATCGGTGACGACTTTAAAGTTTACGTCAGCGGAGATCAAAGCAGCGAGTCGGTACAGGCTTACCGTGACGGCGACACTTGGTACTTCCCGAGCGGCACGCAAGCCAACAGCAGCACCGAGATTTTCGGTGGTACATTGGCACCGGGTAAACTGGTCGATCCGGATGCAGACATTGCGAGTCCTAATTTCGACCTCAATACTTCATTTGAAGATTACAAGCCGCAGGTGAATTTGATGCCGCGTTTGGCATTCTCTTTCCCGATTAGTGAAGATGCAAACTTCTTCGCGCACTACGACATCTTGGTACAGCGTCCGCCGAACAACAACATTGCGACGGCTTTGGATTACTTTAACTTCCAGCAGCGTGACTTCGGTAGTGCTTTCCGCCCTAAACCGAATGCCAACCTGCGTCCGGAGAGAACCATCGACTACGAGGTGGGTTTCCAGCAAAAGTTGAGCAACTCTTCTTCTTTGAAGATTGCGGCTTACTACAAAGAATTGCGTGATATGATTCAAATTCGTATCCTGCAAAACATCGACGTTATTACTTCTTACTTCACGTATGACAACTTGGATTTCGGTACCGTTAAAGGTTTCTCTTTCCAATACGACTTGCGTCGCACGGGTAACATTCAGTTGAAAGCCAACTACGTGTTGCAATTTGCGGACGGTACGGGTTCCGATGCGAACTCTTCGCGCGGTCTCGGTTCACGTGAGGTACTGCGTGTCTTGTACCCGCTTTCTTTCGATGAGCGTCACCGTATCAACATCAACTTGGATTACCGCTATGCTTCGGGAAAAAGATACAACGGTCCTGAATTATTCGGTAAGCAGATTTTTGCCAACGCAGGTGCTAACGTACAGTTGGTTGCCGTGTCCGGTCGTCCGTACACCGCGACCCGCGTACCGACCGTTTTGGATGGTTTCCAAACGCGCGGCGGTATCAACAGTTCACGTTTGCCTTTCCGTAATACCATTAACCTGCGTATCGACAAAGATTTTGCCATCACGCAACCAAAAGACGGTAAAGGCGGTTTGAACATGAACGTATATTTCCGTGTCTCCAACTTGTTGGATACCGATAACATTATTCGTGTTTACTCGGCAACCGGTTCACCTTATACCGACGGTTACCTGCAATCCGCTAACGGTCAGCAGGTGTTGAATCAGCAAGACGATCCGGCGATTGCCGCCGAATTCGGCGATGCGGCTACGGCTTACGTTAACTCTTACCAATGGCGTTTGCTCAACCCCAACTTTTTGAGTTTGCCGCGTCGTATGTACCTCGGTGTACGCATGGATTTCTAATACAGAAAAACCCTTCGTCGGAGAGAGAAAATTGTTTTCTCTCTCCGACTATAAAATCATCCGGATGAAACAGTGCGGATGGATAATTTTGCATTAAATTTTAAAACTCGGAGCTATGATTTTAAAGTATAGATATTTTTTGAGTTTGTTTGCGCTGATATTCGCCCTAACGGCGAATGCCAACGTCAGTCCGCTGAACAACTCCCCTAATAACCCGAATACCGGCGGGACTAATACATCCGGTACACAGGAAGCCTCATTCCGTTCGGACTGTGTAAAACCCGAGGCGCAGATTGACCAAGACATTAATAATGTACGTGCGCGTCTGACTACGGGCGGTGACGTATGGTGGGACAGAACCGACGGAAAGTACATCGTACCTAAACCGACGGAAGAAGGGGATGAGGAAGTCTCTTCCATCTTTGCCGGCGGTGTATGGCTCGGCGGTGAACAGGAAGGCGGTTTCAGAGTTGCTGCACAACAGTACGGTAACGGCAGCGGCGACAGTCGCGATTTCTGGACAGGTCCTCTGAACCCGAGCAACGACCCGAACTTACGGGGTACTACGGCTGACTCCATTTGCAACAAATGGGATCGCTTTTGGGTAGTAACCGGTCGCGAAATCGAAGAGCACATTGCTAATTTTAACCGCGCACAAGAATTGGGCGAAGACTACGACCCCTCCGACATTCCTTTGGGTGTAAGAGGCTGGCCCGGTCGCGGTAACGAGTTCTTCCTGGACATCAACAACTTCGAGCTACCGAATACCTCGCAGGGACTCGGTGCTTACATCGATGTCGATGAAAATGAAATCTACAGCCCGCAGGGCGGTGATTATCCGGTCATTGAAATTGAAGGTTGTGAAGATCAACCGCAGTATCCGGATCAAATGTTCTTTTGGATTTATAATGACGCCGGTAACATTCACACGGAGTCTGACGGAGATCAGATTAAAATGGAAATTCAGGTGCAGTCATTTGCTTACGAGACAAACGACGCCCTGAACGATATGACTTTTCAACGTTACAAGTTGATTAACCGTGCCTCTGCTGCCATTCAAAACACCTACTTTGCCATGTGGGTAGATGCCGATTTGGGTTGCTACACCGATGATTATATCGGTTGCGATACCACGCGCAGCTTGGCTTATTACTATAACGTAGATGAAGAAGACGGTACCACGGGCGTTAACTGTGATCAGGGTGTTCCGACTTACGGTACTAACGTTCCGGCTTTGGGTATCGACTACTTCCGCGGTCCTAAGAAACCGATTATCGAAAATAATGAAGTAGTTGCCGAAGAAGAATTAGGTATGTCTTCATTTACTTACTTTAATAACCCCGGCCCCGGTACGCCTCCTCCGGCGGAAACCGACCCGACCGTAGTACTCGAGTATTACAACTATTTGCGCGGTTTATGGCGTGACGGTTCGCCGTTTACTTTCGGCGGTAACGCTTACGGCGGTACCGAACCGGTACGCTATGCATTCCCGGACGAGCCTGACAATCAAGCGGGTTGGTCGATGTGTACGGCAGCGGCAGCTAATAATCCCGAATACGACCGTCGTACGGTGCAGGCATCGGGTCCTTTTACGCTGTTGCCCGGTGCGGTAAACGAGTTGATTGTCGGTGCGGTTTGGGTTCCGGACATGCCTTACCCTTGCCCGGATATGACTCGTTTGTTCAGAGCAGATGATTTGGCACAAAACCTTTTCGACTCTTGTTTCGATATTTTGGACGGTCCTGATGCACCGGATGTCGATTTAATCGAACTGGACAAAGAAATTATTATGGTTTTGACCAATGCTGCTTCTTCCAATAATTTCCGCGAGGAATATGAGGAAAGAGATATTACAGCTTCGGAGGAAGACACGGATACTTTGTATAAGTTCCAAGGTTACAAAATCTACCAATTGATTGACGGTCGTATTTCTTCCAGCCAATTCAACGACCCGGACAAAGCGCGTTTGATTGCACAGGTAGATATTCGTGACAGCGTAACTACTCTGTACAACTGGACGGTACAGGAAGATGTGCCTGACTTTATCGGTGATGAAATTTTCGTCGCAGAGCAAAGAGTGGACGGCGCGAACGAAGGTATTCGTCATACTTTCAGCGTGGTACAAGATCAATTCGCTTCGGGCAATGATTCTCGTTTGGTTAATCAGAGAAAATACTATTTCTCGGCTGTCGCCTACGGTTTCAATCAGCGTTCGGAGTTCGATCCTGTATTAGGAGAAGGACAATCGACACCCTACCTGGAAGGTCGTCGTAACATCGCGACCTATATCGGTATCCCGCGTCCGATTACGGATGTACGCCTGAATGCCGAGTACGGCGAAGGAGCGCAGATTACCCGCTTAGACGGTGTCGGTACCGGACCTAACTTCCTGGAACTCGACGACGATACACGTCAACGCATTATCACGAGCGAAGCATTTGCCGAAGGCAGCCGCTTCAACGAAGAGCTGGTTTACGAGCAGGGCATGGGTCCCGTAGAAGTCAAAATCTACAACCCGTTGGATGTCAGAAACGGTAATTTCAAATTGGAAATCTTGCCCGCAAGTTTAGAAGACGACGAAGACCAAGAGTTGGCGGACTGGAGACTGACGACCGACGACGGCAACTTTGAAACGACCTTAGACCAAAATCTCGAAGCCATCAACGAAAAAATTATCGGTGATTACGGCTTCTCGGTTTCCGTCGGTCAGGTAGATGAGCCGGGTACGCCCGGTGCTGCCCGCAACGGTGCTATCGGTTTTGAAGACGAATACGTCGGCGACGGCGCGGGTGCTTGGTATCAAGGTGTATCCGACGGCGGTAGCGAAGTCATCGGCGAAAGCCAATTCTTCAGCTTAGGATTGAACTTCTTAAATGAAGCATCCATCGAGTCGAATGATAAGGACAGAGTATTGGCTAATATCGGCGGCGGTTTCTTCCCCTACAAATTGGCGGAATACCAAACTGCTCCTTACCCGCTCGGTAATGTTACTCCGGCGTGGCAAAACACCAGTAACAACATCGTCAGAAACGGTTTGAAATTGGCTGATTTGAACAACGTCGATATTGTCTTTACCGACAATAAAGAGTTGTGGTCGCGTTGTGTCATCGTAGAGACGTCCTCTCCGTTTACGAGCGGAAACATCCCGACTATCGGCGATGCGGACAACTTCGACCTGCGGCAGTCGCCTTCCGTGGGCAGAGACGACAGCGACGGTGACGGTATGCCGGATTTGGACGACGAGATTTCCGATATCGGTATGGGTTACTTCCCGGGTTACGCCATCGATGTAGAAACGGGTCAACGCCTGAATATCTTCTTCGGTGAAAACTCTTCTTACCGTTGTGAGCCGGGTCTGTGTGACTTCTTTATAGACTCCAACCCGACCGGCGGTGACATGATGTATAATCCGACTTCGCAGTTGTTTTCTGATTTCGGATTGGGACTTGAAAACTTCTCTTCCGTTAACTTAGTCTTGGGCGGTCAGCACCACATTTATGTGACGAAGCAGCCTTACGATAAGTGCGCGGAGTTTGCCGACAGACTTGCCGGTAATCCTCTGGATAAAGTAGCCATTTTGCAGGAGCTGACCTGGACGGGTGTAGCGATGGCACAGGCGGATGTACCGTTCAAATCTTACGCAGACGGTTTGATCCCGAATGACTTGATTCTCAAGTTGCGCGTCAACAACCGCTACCAATTTGCGGAAGGTACGACGGAAGAGCCGGGCACCGCTCCGACTTACACTTTCTCTATCGACGGCAAACAAGCCGGTGCTTTGGATGAAGTAGGTGTCGAAGACCAATTGGACGCCATCAATATGGTGCCTAACCCATACTACGGTTTCTCCGATTACGAAGGTCAGAACACCGAGACTACGGTAAAAATCACTAACCTGCCGGCGCAGTGTATCGTTTCCATCTACTCGTTGGACGGTAAATTTATCCGCCGCTATAACCGCGACGAAACCGGACAGGCTCCGGTCGGTTCGGGTATCGCGAAGACGCAGGTTATACCGCACATCGATTGGGATTTGAAAAACAGCAAAGGTATTCCGATTGCCGGCGGTGTTTATCTCGTACACATCGACGCGGGTGATTTGGGTGAGCGCGTGATTAAATGGTTCGGTACCAACCGTGCCTTCGATCCGTCGAATCTGTAGGAATTTAATTTCGGGTCGGTTATGCCTCCGCCGTCAGGGAGGCGGCATAACCGACCTTATTTAAAATTTTGCTGTCGCGTGAAAAGCGGAGAAAGAGTGAAAGGCAGCAGTTTTAATTTTCTTGAAAAAACTAAAACATGACTAAATATTTATACTTCATTTTAGCTTTGCTGTTGGTCTGCACGGTAACAGAAAACGCCGAAGCAGGTAATCCCGACCGTCAGGGCGAGGCGGGTGCTTATGAGTTGCTGATGAACCCATGGGCACGCAGTGCGGGTTTGCACTCCATGAATACCGCAAATGTATCGGGTGTAGAGGCTTTGCGTTTGAACGTAGCGGGTGCTTCTCGTATCAACCAAACTCAAGCCAACGTTTCTTATGCGGAATATCTCGAAGGTTCGGGTATTTCTATGAACGCTTTCGGTTTGGCACAAAAAATCGGTCAAAACGGCGCGATTGCTTTAAGTTTGATGTCTTTGGATTTCGGTGACATTCCCGTTACTACCGTCGGTCAGCCGGAGGGTACGGGTTCAACTTACTCCCCGCGTTTTATCAACATCGGTGTCGGTTACTCGCATATTTTTGAAAACAAAATTTCCGTAGGCGTTTTGGCGCGCGGTATCAACGAAAGTATCGCGGATTTGTCTGCTTCTACTTTCGCTATCGACGCCGGCGTGCAGTACGTTACGGGTGAGCAGGACAACTTCAAACTCGGTATCTCTTTGCGCAATGTGGGCGGTACGCTCCGTTTCAGCGGTGAGGGTGCCGTGCGTAGTGTGGACATTCCGAGCGGCAGTGCGCCGTTTCAGTTGGCAATCGAAGAGCGTACCAATGAGTTCGAGTTGCAATCGCAGTTGAACATCGGCGGTTCTTACGATTTTATTTTGGGTGCAAAACACCGTTTGACCGTTATCGGTAACTTTACTTCCAATGCCTTTTCACAAGACCAATTCGGCGGCGGTATCGAGTACGCACTCAACGAAATTTTCGTACTGCGCGGTGCTTACCGTTACGAAGTCGGCTCCGAAATCGAAGAAACCGCACCGCTTTACACCGGTTTGGCAGGCGGTTTTTCCATTCAGTTGCCTTTGAATAAAGAAGCGAAAGAAGAAGGTTTATTCGGTTCTCAAATCAGCTTGGACTACGGCTACCGTACTACCAGCATTTTGGGCGGTACGCACAACGTAGGTTTGCGTTTCGACCTCTAAGATTTGTTGAAAGGTTGAACCGTTGAATCGTTGAAAGTCTCGTGCTGCAATTTAAAGTTGCAGGTTTGCACGCTCAACAACTCAACGATTCAACAACTCAACAAAAAATAAAAATGTCGCATATTTCTTCACCGAAATATGCGGCATTTTTTTTGCTTAAATATTCATATCTTTGCGTATATGAAAAGGCGGAAAAAGTTCTCATCTCGAACGTTTCTGCCTTTTGTACGTTATATTTTTCGGCAAATCAAACCGCCGACCTTTCCGACCGTTCTTACTTTTTCCTAAGCACATTCGGGTTCTTTTGTTTTCTGTCAAACGACGGAACGATAGACGTGATTGCTTATTTTCAAAATGCGGGAGACGGATATAAACCAAATTTCTTGCGAGCAATCGCAAACAAAAAACATCAAAAAAACATGTCCAACTATACCTACATGACCCCCGAGGGTTACAACAAACTAAAAGCGGAACTCGAACACCTCAAAACCAAAGGACGCGCCGATGCCGCCGCTGCCATCGCCGAAGCCCGCGACAAAGGCGACCTTTCGGAAAACGCCGAATACGACGCCGCAAAAAACGCGCAGGGCTACCTCGAAGCAAAAATCAACGACCTCGAAAAAAGCATGTCTAACGCCCGCGTACTCGACGCCTCGCAGCTCGATAACAGCGAAGTGCGTGTACTTTCTACGGTGACCATCAAAAATAAAAAGGTCAAACGCGAAGTAACTTACAAACTCGTCAGCGAAGCGGAAGCCAACCTCAAAGAGAAAAAAATCTCCGTGGACTCGCCGATGGGCAAAGGATTACTCGGCAAAAAAGTAGGCGAAACCGCCCTGGTGCAAACGCCCGCCGGTCAGATGGAATTTGAGGTTGTAAAAATTGAAATTATCTAAAAAACGCGCCGATGCCTACCATTTTTACAAAAATAATTAACGGCGAAATACCCTGCCACAAAGTCGCGGAAACCGATGAGCATTTGGCTTTTTTGGACATCAATCCCGTTGCAAAAGGTCACGTGCTCTGTATTCCGAAGCAAGAGACGGATTATATTCTCGACCTGCCCGATGACTTGCTGGCGAGTTTGTTTGTCTTTGCCAAGAAAGTCGGTCGCGCCGCCGAGTCGGTCGTCGATTGCCAAAGGGTAGGGTTGCTTGTAGTCGGGACGGAAGTGCCGCACGCGCACATTCACGTTGTGCCGTTTACGAGTGAAAAGCAAATGCACCTCGGTGCCCCGAAGCTTGAATTTAGTCCGGAAGAAATGCGGGAAACGGCGGCGAAAATGGCGGCGGCTTATCGAAAAGCATAGTGTCTGCTTAGGTACGGGGTACTTCTCTCCTGAGCAACAAGATATTTCGGTATTCTTCCTGTTTCAATCAAAAAAAACAAGTACCTCGTACCTTTTTCCGATGTAAAAGAATTCGATACTCAAGTGATTACAAAAAATAAACAAATGAAATTTTTACTCTGCTTTTTTTCTCTCGGTTTCTTAATCGGCTGCCAAAACAACGGCACGGAAAGCACCGTCGCCCAAGACCCGAACGCAGTCTATGTGCAACTGTCACCCGCCGAATTTAAAGCCAAACTCGCCGAATACGATAATCCGCAACTCATCGACGTGCGCACGCCGCGCGAATTTGAAAAAGGCAGCATCGCCGGGGCAAAAATGATAAACATCAAAGACCCGAGCTATGCGCGCGAGATAGAGAAATTGGATAAAAATCAGCCCGTATTCATGTACTGTCAGGCGGGCGGGCGCAGCGGTAAGGCTTGTCGGCAGGCGGTCGATGACGGCTTTACGAAGATTTATGAATTGAAAGGCGGTTACGGAGATTGGGAGGAGTAGAATTTTGCTGATTTGTTGAAACCCTGCGGGACTTACCTTGCGGATATTCCGTAAATAATTATCGAAGCACGGTTTTGCGTCAACCGCCCGCAACAATTCAACAAGCGCAGCGATTCAACGATTCAACAAAAAAATGAGCGACTGTGGTCACGAACCGCAGCCGCTCGTTTTGGTTTTACACTAAAGCGACGCGGTTAATATTTACGAAATCATACTCATTTGTAAAAAAAGAGACTCAACCTAATAAACCGAATGCTGTTAAACATTCGACCCAAAATATTAAACAAAAGGTCGAAAAAAATTATAAATTATTAAAGTGGCAAAAAAAGTAACGGTAATCGGTTCGGGGTTCGCAGGGTTGGCATCGGCGTGTTGTTTGGCGAAAGCCGGCTACACGGTGACGATACTGGAAAAAAACGCGGTAGCGGGCGGCAGAGCAAGAAAATTTGAGGCGGAAGGGTTTGTCTTCGACATGGGACCGAGTTGGTACTGGATGCCCGAGGTGTTTGAAGATTTTTTTAAGTTGTTCGGCAAACGGCGGGAAGATTACTACGATTTGGTGCGCTTAGACCCTTCGTATCAGGTTATTTTTCCCGAAAAAGAAACGATGAAAGTGCCGGCGAAGTGGGACGAACTGCTCGCTATGTTTGAAAGTTACGAAACGGGCAGTGCCGCGAAGCTGGAAAAATTTTTGGCGGAAGCCGAATACAAATACCGCGTCGGCATCGAAGAATTTGTGCACAAACCCGGGCATTCGATTTTTGAATTTGCGGATACCCGCGTGCTGTCGAGCCTGTTTAAGTTGCAAATGCTGTCCTCGGTTTCTTCGCAAATCAGAAAATTGTTTAAAAATAAACGGCTCATCGAGTTGCTGGAATTCCCGGTTTTGTTTCTCGGTGCAACCCCGCAGAAAACGCCCGCTCTTTACTCTTTGATGAACTACGCGGACATGGTCGGCGGCACTTGGTATCCGCCCGGCGGCATGCACGAAATTATCAAAGGCATGGTGCGGCTGGCGGAAGAACTCGGCGTCGAAATACTACTCGACCACGAAGTGAAAAAAATCGAAACCAAAAACGGTACGGTTACGAAGTTAGTGACGAATCGAGGGGACTTTCATCCGGATGTCGTCGTCGGTTCCGCTGACTATCACCACGTCGAGCAGCATCTTTTGGAAGAAAAAGACCGCCGCTATGACGAAGCCTACTGGGACAAGAGAACCATGGCTCCTTCGTCTTTGCTCTTTTACCTGGGCGTCAACAAAAGATTGAACAAGCTGCTGCACCACAATTTGTTTTTCGACACGGATTTTGAAAAGCACGCTTTTGAAATCTACACCGAGCCGCAGTGGCCGACCGACCCGCTGTTTTATGTCTGCGCGCCCTCGGTAACGGATAACACGGTCGCACCCGCCGGCTGCGAAAATATTTTCATTCTGATACCGCTCGCGCCCGATTTGGAAGACACCGAAGAGCTGCGCGAAAAGTATTACAACATGGTTACGGAACGACTCGAAGCCTACACGGGGCAGAGTATCCGCGACGCGGTCGTTTACAAGCGCGGTTTTGCGCATCGAGATTTTAAGGCGGATTATCATGCTTACAAAGGCAACGCTTACGGTCTCGCCAACACACTGCTGCAAACGGCATTTTTGAAGCCGAAATTGAAATCGAAAGTCGATAATCTTTACTTTGCCGGTCAGTTGACCACTCCCGGACCGGGTGTGCCGCCCTCGCTCATCAGCGGGCAGGTGACAGCGAAAGAAATCGCGAAAAAATTTCCCGTTGAAAGAAAGACGGCTGAAACCGTTGCAGTTTAATCGAATAAAACCCGACTACTATGCTATCCTTATATAACCAAGTGTGCCGCGAATGCAGCAAACTGATAACCAATCGATACAGCACCTCCTTTTCGATGGGTATCCGTGTATTTGATAAAAAATATCAAATGCCGATTTATGCGGTGTACGGTTTTGTGCGCTTTGCCGACGAAATTGTCGATACTTTTCACGGCTATGAGAAAGGAGAACTGCTGACGCGGTTTCGCAAAGACACTTATACGGCGATTGAAGAGAAAATTTCTCTCAATCCGGTGCTGCATTCTTTTCAGGAGGTGGTGCACGAGTACGGCATCGAGCGCGAACTCATCGACGCCTTTTTGGACAGTATGGAAATGGATTTGTACCATGACCGCTACCATGATTCTTTGTACAAAAAATATATTTACGGCTCGGCGGAAGTCGTCGGTTTGATGTGTCTGCGCGTATTTACCGAAGGCGATACGGAGCAATACGAACGCCTGAAAGAGCCGGCCTGCAGTTTGGGTTCTGCCTTTCAGAAAATCAATTTTCTGCGCGATATGAAAAGCGATTTTGATGAGCGGGGGCGCGTTTATTTCCCCGGGGTGGATTTTGTGCGCTTTACCAATGAGGACAAAATCGCTATCGAAGCGGACATTAAAAAAGACTTCGACGATGCTTATCAAGGCATCATTAAACTGCCGACGGGGGCGCGACTCGGGGTAATGTTGGCTTATGTTTACTACACAAAACTCTTCGCAAAAATTAAAAAAGCCACGGCGGCGCGGGTGAAGCAAGAGCGCATCCGGGTGCCGGACGGGCGTAAATTTACGCTGCTGATGAGCACGGCGGTGCGGCATCGGTTGAATTTGTTGTAATCTCGACGGACAGACCGGACGCGGCAAGCCCCTGTTTTTCTCAGAGAAAAAATGCTAATTTTGCCGAAAATATTTACAACCGTTTCACGGGAGCAAATCGGACTCCGCAATTTATCTTCAACAGCCGCCGTATGCAAAAACATTTCGACTACATCATCACCGGCGGCGGGTTGGCAGGCATTAGTCTGGTGCATTACTTTCTCAACTCCGACCTGCGCGACAAGCGCATTCTCCTCTTAGATAAATCCGAAAAAAAAGACAACGACCGTACTTGGTGTTTCTGGGAACGCGAGGCGAGTCCCTTTGAATTTTTGGTGCACCACCGCTGGCAGCACCTCGATTTCTATACGCCCGACTTTGCGGAAACGCTAAACATCGCTCCGTACAAATATAAAATGATACGCGGCATAGACTTCTACGAATACGGTCAGCAGATGTTGATAAGTGCCGAAAATGTGGAAAAGTCTGTGGAAAACGTGCAAAAGGTAGTGAATACCGCCGACGGAGTGTTGGTAACTACGGACGAAAACGAATATACCGCCGATTATTGCTTCAACAGCATTCGGTTTGAAAAAATTTGCAAAGACAAAAACCTCTACCTCGACCAACATTTTAAAGGTTGGACTATTCGCACAAAAAATCCCGTTTTTTCTCCCGATAAGGCGACTTTGATGGACTTCAGGCTGCCGCACGCGGGCGAAACTAAATTTGTTTACGTCTTGCCGACGAGCGAAAACGAAGCCCTCATCGAAGCCACGCTTTTCTCTCCCGACCTGCTGCAATCCGAAGAATACGACAAAATAATCACGGACTATATTTCGGAATATCTGCCGCAAATCGAGAAATACGAAGTATTACACGAAGAGTTTGGGGTAATACCGATGACGGATTATAAATTTTCGCCCGGCGAAAAAAACATCGTCAACATCGGCACGGCGGGCGGCAATACCAAAGCCTCTTCGGGTTATACGTTTTGTTATTTACAAAAACATTTGCAGCGCATGACCGAAAGTTTTGTGAAAACCGGCAATCCGCATTTGACCAAAACAGTGCGACAAAAACGCTCCGCCTGGCTCGACCGCATTTTCCTCAATGTCCTGCAAAACCACCGCGTACCGCCGCCCAAAGTATTCGGAACGCTGTTTGAAAATAATAAACCTTCGCAGGTCTTAAAATTTATGTCCGAAGAAACCTCGTTTTTGGAGGAAATAAAAATTATGAGTACCATGCAAATTTTCCCGTTTTTTCGCGCGATGCTGAGTACGATGGTGGGGAAATGATTTACGATTTACGAGGGGCAAACGAATTACGATTTACGATGTACGATTTACGAGGGGCAGACGAATTACGATGTACGATGTACGATGTACGAGGGGTTTTCATGATTTGCTTTGGATTGAGGTATAATTAAATTTTATTTTTTTCTCATGAAAGTTTGAGGACTTTGCACTTCCCGTTATTTTCAACCGTCAACCGTCAACCGTCAACCGTCAACCGTCAACCG
>JAHDCG010000098.1:0-2411 GCA_020629965.1 Saprospiraceae bacterium
TTTCCTTCACTCCAAAATCCCCAAAACCCGCTCCTCATAAGCCCCGTTCGTCCGCAGCAATCCACAAGCCCCGTTCTCCTCCGCCAAGCCCGTCACCGTCATTGCTCTTCCCGCATAATTCATGCGTTTTTGCAGCCAAAAATTGACGATTTCTGTATCATTTTGCAGGATGCCGTTCACGCCGTCCGCGCGATAGACCGAGGTTTCGCAGATGACGGGGACGGTGAGTGCGTCGAGTTGCCGGACTTCGTTTTCGTCGAAAGCGAGGTCTTCCGTGTCCTTTAAAACCTCGACGGCGGTGATGCCGTTGCTTTGCGCCGCGCCGCGCGCAAGGGCTTGGTAGTTGAGGGTATTGTAAGCGGAAATCATTTTGTCGAAGAGGAAATTTTCGTGCATCAGGTCGGCCTCGAATGCCAACAGGTAGTACAGTTCGTATTCTTGTTCCATACTTTTCAGAAAGCCGGTAGTGATGAAAAAATCGCCGCCGGGCAGCACAAAAGCATCCGCCGCCGCGTCGCGGTCGAGGATGAAAACCTGCCACGGTCGGTCTCTGTTCCAGCGGTTTTCGGGGGGCGCGTCGAGGTCTAAGCGCATCTGTACCGTCACCTGATTGTACAGCGTCTGCACGAAATCATATACCGTGCTGTACGCACCGGTGTCGGGCAGCAGCGGGTAGGAACCGGGATTTTGTCGAATGATTTGCAGCAGATGCGCACCGAGTTCTTCGCGCTCGGCTTTCGTGATTTCGGCGGCTTGCGGCACGTCGATGGGTTGCTTATTGCAGGCGGCAACGAGCAAAATGAGCAGGATAAAGAGCGGGTAGAGGGGACGGGTATTCATAAGATTCAGAAAAATGCAACGGACACCGAAATGCCGCCGCGTCGTGTTTGTTCATGCCAAAATTAGGTACTTTTGCGCGGACGACCTACCTTTCCACGAAACTTCACTATGCGAAATACCTTCATGCCGCGCGAAAGACTTTGGCTGTACCGCTTCATTGTGCTGCTGCTGCCGGCTGCGCTGCTCGTGAATTTGGGGACGATGACCTTCATCGACGACGAGTCGATTCGGGCTTTGGTCGCCTTAGAAATGGACCTCTCGGGCAACTACCTCGTGCCTACCCTCAACGGCGAACCGTACTATAACAAACCGCCGCTTTACAACTGGTTTTTGCTGCTGTGGTTCAATCTTTTCGGGGAGTTTTCGGAGTCGGCGAGCCGCTCCGCTACGGTCTTTTGTCTCTTGGGTTTTGCGGCGACGGTCTATCGGTTCAGCCGCTGTTTTTTCGATGTTAAGTTTTCCTTTCTCAACGCATTTTTTCTTATTACCTGCGGGCGCATTTTGATTTACGACAGCATGTTCGGGCTGATTGACCTCGGCTTTTCGTGGCTGACTTTCACGGCGTTTATGCTCATTTATACACAGTACGAAAAACGGAATTTTTACGCGCTTTTTCTGCTGACCTACCTGCTGACCGCCGCCGGTTTTCTGATGAAAGGGTTGCCCTCGCTCGTTTTTCAAGCGGGTTCGCTGTTGGCTTTTTTTATATGGAAAAAAGATTTCAAGCGTCTCTTTTCGCCGGCGCATTTTGCGGGCATCGGGCTGTTTTTTCTATTGACGGGGGCGTACTATTTTGCCTACGCACAATACAATTCGGTGAGTACGATTTTTGAAACTCTACTCTTTGAAAGTTCACGCCGCACCGCCGCCGAGCACGGTTTGGCAGAGACGCTTTTACACTTTTTCACTTTCCCCGGCGAGGTCGTTTTTCATTTTTTGCCGTGGACTTTGATGGTTATTTTGTTCTTTCAAAAAGGCATAGTGCGAACGCTCCGGGCAAATGATTTCATCACCTTTTGTCTGTTGTTTTTCTGCGTAAATATCTTTGTTTATTGGATTAGTGTCGAGGTTTATCCGCGTTATTTGTTCATGCTGCTGCCGCTGCTTTTTACACCGTTGTTGTATTTGTATTTTCGGGAAGGGGAAAATTCACAAAAAATCAAAGTTATCCACATCGTGTTGGGAGTATTGCACATTGTGTTGATAAGTCTGTTGATACTGCCGCTATTTTTGGAAAGAACGGCGGGAACGCCTCTACTTTACCGGAAAAGCATCGGAACGGCATTGGTTGCCCTCGTCCTGTTTTTGCTGTTTTTGCAGTTTAAAAAGGATAGATTATTGCTCACGGTAGCGGTTTTACTCATCGCGCGTTTGGCGTTTAATTGGTTCGTCATTCCTGACCGTTACGCGGAAGACCGAGGGACACAACTGAAATTATCCTCCGTTGAGTTTGGAGAAAAATATAAGGGAAAACCGCTGTACATCTTAGAATACGCTCCGGTGCAATTGACCAATTCGTTTTACATCACCCGCACCTCCGGCGATTTTCTGCGGCGCATTCCGAAAGCAAC
>JAHDCG010000098.1:2511-5697 GCA_020629965.1 Saprospiraceae bacterium
GTCAGAAAACTGCACGCTCCGTTTTCGAGCAGACTCGTACCGTAGCCGTTCATGCCTTTAAAGTATTCATACACGCCTTTTTTCTCGATGACTTCGATGCCCTCGGGACGCAGAAAGGGTTTGACATCTGCGTAAATTCGTTCTAAAATGTGCAGTTCCTCCTGCGTCAGCGGCGCACCGTAGTCGCCTTCCCAACAGCAGGCACCTTTGCAGGCGTCGAGATTACAAAGAAATTGCTCTTTAAAAATGTCTTCGCGGACTATTTTTTCTTGGATAATTATCATGGCGGGAGAGATTTTAGACGTTAGATTTTAGATGTTAGATTTGGGGAGTGGTTATTCCGGATTGACCGGGGAACTCTGACTTTTCTGTTTTTTTAGACAAAAATACAAATAAGGTGAGATTCAATAGTTTTGGATTTTGACAAAATCCGAAAGCATTTTTCGATATAAAATCTAAAATCCTCTAATCCTACTTGTCACTCAGGGCTTGCCTCGCAAAGTCCGCCTCTTTAAATCCCGAAAATCTTTTAATCCTGTCTAAAAAAAATCATAAAAATCCTCAAATCCTGTCTAAAATAATCCAAAAACAAAAAAACGGATACCTTCTCTGTGGGAAAGTATCCGCTTTTGCATTCGGTTAAAAAACCTCGAAGTCTCGTTTCCGAAGAAACGAGCTCCGAGTCTCTAACCAAAAAAATAACTTTTAGTTTTTGTAGGGTATCAATGCTCTTGCAAATTAAAGTCCAAAATTATAGAAATTTTCAAAAATAAAAAGCACAAAAACGAAAAAGTTTTAGGTTTGTTTATCCAAACGTCTTTTTTTGTCGGAAAAAAGACTGTAAAATCAGGCATTCTTTATTTCATACCCAAAATCGACTTATTTCCGACAATGAAAAAGGGAAACAAGAACCGAAATTCTTGTTTCCCTTTTCTTTTCGGAAAATGCTTTTTTGCTTATTGCGAAGCACGAATCGCCGCCAAATATCTGTTCAATTGCTTTTTCACTACGGGAAAAAGGAAAAAGAGACCGACCATATTCGGGAAGACCATCGCGAAAATCATCGCATCCGAGAAATCCCAAATACTTTTCATATTTGCCGAAGCACCGATGACGACGAAGACGAGGAACAAAATTTTGTATAACATATCCGCCGCTTTGCCGCGCCCGAAAAGGAATTTCCAAGACTGCAAACCGTAGTACGACCATGAAATCATCGTCGAAACCGCAAACAACACCACCGCTACCGTCAGAAAGACATCGCTGTAAGGAATATAAGTCGCAAAGGCCTGCGAGGTAATGCCCGCGCCCTCGTAAGGCAAACCGTCAATCATGACAACCCCGCCCTCGCCGCCGTAAGCAAATGCGCCGCCGGAGTTGAAAATGATGATGACCAAAGCCGTCATTGTACAGATAATCACCGTGTCGATCAGCGGCTCTAACAAAGCCACCAAACCCTCGGAAGCCGAGAAGCGCGTCTTGACCGCAGAGTGTGCAATAGATGCCGAACCCGCGCCCGCTTCGTTAGAAAATGCCGCGCGTTTGAAACCGACCAACAGTACCCCGATGATGCCGCCGACACCCGCCGCACGCGGATTGAAGGCCTCGGTGATGATAGCACCGAAAGCGTCATCGACAAGTGTGATATTGCTGAAAATAATGTACAAGCAAGCCAAAACGTAAAGGCCCGCCATAAACGGAACGACCTTTTCGGTCACGGAAGCAATCCGCTTGATACCGCCGATAATGATAATACCGACCAACAGTGCCAACACCAAACCGATGATAAAACCGGCGGAGGTGCTTTCCATTTGGAATAAATCTTTGATGACAATCGTCGCCTGATTGGACTGCGCCGCATTACCGCCGCCGAAGGAACCGCCGATACAGAAAAAAGCGAAAAGTGCCGCCGTGATTTTTCCTAAAGTCGCAAAACCGCGATTTTTCAAGCCTTTGGACAGGTAGTACATCGGGCCGCCGTACACCGTGCCGTTGGCATCGACATCGCGGTACTGCACGCCGAGTGTACACTCCACAAACTTGGTGGACATACCCAACAGACCGCAGATAATCATCCAAAAAGTGGCACCGGGACCGCCGAGCGCAATCGCCAAAGCGACACCCGCGATGTTACCGTTACCGACCGTACCGGAGACTGCCGTGGCGAGAGCCTGAAAGTGGGTCACTTCCCCGTCTTTCGACTCATCGTTGATGGTATCGACGATATCGCCTTCTACGGTATTGACCATGGGCTTTTCATCGACCATTTCGACGACTCCTTTTTTCTTACGCGGCAGCGGTTGTTCTTCCGCTTCGCGTACACTCGCCCGGTCTAAGTCGTCGTATTTTCCGCGCACGACATTGATGGCCGTACCAAAATGACGAATATTAACAAAACCGAAATAAACGGTAAAAAACATTGCGCTGCACACCAAAAGTACAATGACAAAAGGCGTATCGGGCAAAACCTCGAAAAAGATAACGGAGGAGAAAAAGTCGGAAATCGGCTTAAAAGCTAAATTAATCCGCTCGTCGATACCCATTTCGGCTACTTCAATCGGGTCGTTTTCCTGCGCCCACACGAAAAGCGGCGTTAAGACGGTGAGTAAAAAGAGTAGTAATCTTCTCTTCATAATGTAAAAAAGTTGTGACCGGAATTTGCGGTCGGTCGTTTTGCTTGTTTGAGACTTTAGACTTTAGACGCTGTTCGTCTCTGTCGGTTTTGGTCTAAATCTGTATTCCGTAGTCCCGAAAAATAAAAAATTGTAAACGCCAAGGTAGAGAAATTTTGCTCGCTGCCCAAAAAACAAGGCGGCAAAAGCAAAAACAGCGACGTAAAAAGGGAAAGTCCGCGTCGGATTTTCCCTTTTATTTTAATCTTTAAAAATCGCGTAAATCTCCACCGCCAAACCCGCCAAGATAAAAATCGGGGCGATGACGGTAATGCGCGTCGAGTAGATAATGCTGTCATCCCACACGTCCGGACTCGGCATACTGCCGCCGGTCATCAACAACATGCCGGCGAGTATCAGCGCGATGCCGATGCCCATCCACATATAGTTGGATTTGTCGAAAATCAGTTCTTCTTTTGGCGCACCGGCGGCTGCCGTACCGGTTCTTTTGGAGACGGTCGGCGCGGGTTTGCGCTTGGGGGTGGTGACTACTACTTTTTTCTTTTTGCTCATT
>JAHDCG010000098.1:5797-9174 GCA_020629965.1 Saprospiraceae bacterium
ATTGCGTCCGCTTTTACTTTGGTGATGTCGCCTTTTAGGAGTTGGGTTTGCATGGATTTTTCATTTCATGATTTTCTTTAATTCATCTACCGAAAATGGTGGATTCTTTTTGTGAATCATTGCGTGACAATTTGGACATAACGGAATTAAATCTTCGACCGGATTAACTTGGTATTCTTTTCCGATTTCAGATATCGGTTTCAAATGATGCACATGTATAAAACCTTTACCAATTTCCCCATACTTATCTTCAAAACTAAACCCACAACATTTGCACTTGACCCCGTAGTATTCAATGCATCCTTTTCGGGCTTCGGGATTTCTTTCAAATGAATTTACAATTACTTCTTTTTTTGCACCTTCCCAAAAACCTGCATGATATTCCTGTAAATCATCCGGATAAATTATTTCATTTCTCTCATAATCAGGTTTACACGATTTACATAACTTAAACTCTCCTGTAAATTTTTCTTTATTCGCATAACAAAATTTCACAATGTCTGAAACGTCTTTTGCTGCAACTTTCACCCAATTCTTCATTGTGTAAGCCTTGTCATCAAAACTTTCAGATTCAGTCAGATGCGTACAGTTCGACTTATGTAAAATAAAGGCAGATGTTTTGTTGCCTTTCCCGGTGTTTAAAATATAGCCGCTTGGATTTGCATTCATCCAAGAGAAATATTCCCTATCTCCTTTATCGAATAGTATTATCATTCTGATTTTTATCTAAGCAAAGAGATTTAATTTTTTCTCAATACAAATCCCCCACCCGCATCTTCAAATACTTATTCACCACAAACCAAGTGCTCACCGTCGAAATGAAAATGCCGACCAAGACCAACGCCGCCGCTAACAGAGCAAAAGTCAGCCAATCGTTGAGGTTGCCCAACTCGGGCAGCAGACTGTGCATACCGACCACGACCAAAGTGAGTCCGCCGACCGCCGACAAGCCGCTAAGCAAGCCGTGCCACACGCTGCGCAGCAAATACGGACGACTGATAAACTCCCAACTCGCGCCCACCAACTCCATATTTTTGATGATAAAACGGTTGGCGTACAGCGCGAGGCGTATCGTGTTGTGTATCAAAACGAAGGCGACGAACAGCAGAAAAATCCCCAATCCCAAAGCCAACCAACTGATTTTACGAATATTTTTTACGATTTCGCCGGCGATGCTTTCCTGATAAAAAACGTCGCTGACGGCGTTTAATTCTCTGACTACACTGCGAATGCGCGACAAACTGTCGGGCTGCATGTAGCCGGATTTTACGTTAAAAGTCAGCACATCGTACAGCGGATTCGGCATGTCGAGCAGGATAAACTCTTCGCCAAACTCTTCGCGCATCAATTGCGCCCCCTCCTCTTTGCTGATAAATTTGACGGATTGCGGCTTGACGTATTGTGTCCGCGCCAATCTTTTCGCCAAATCCTCGCGCACTTCCTGCGGCGTATCTTCTTTCAATTCCACGATTATCTCCACCTTTTCTTTCGACAGCTTTATCATCTGCTGCCCCTGCAAGACCATTAACGCGAAAAAGCCCAATAAAAACAGGACTAAAGCGACACTAATGACGGCGTAAAAATAGTTGGGTTTGGTACGCATTTTATTTATGGTTCTTTGAAAATTTCGTGTTAAAGATCTTTTGCAAAGAAGACAGTTTTATGATAATTGCTTAGGTGTCTGACACTCAATTCAAGCAAATGATGAAAAAGTTATAACTTACTGTAAAACTCACGAGTAAAAGTGTCTGACACCGCTGCCAATCTTACAATCGGTGTCAGACGCTTTTATTTGCTTAAGCCTTGGGTGTTATCTGCACTGTTTTCGCATATTACCGGTAACAGCGTCAGACACCTTAGTAATTACAGTTTATGAAAAAAATTGAGGACATCCGAAAAATGAGTTGCAAAAATAGTAATTTAAAAGAGTTTTCCCGCTTCCGCAAAGATTTTCGGAAAATACGGTTTACTTTTACGGTTGAAAGACCGGAACGCAGAGGCGCAGAAACGCAGAGTTTTCCCCCCGCAGAGCTACCCGCTCCGTAGTGTCGATTTTAATCGACCTGCTAAAAAATCAGCCTATCGACTAAAGTCGATGCTACGGTTCACTCAACAGCCGGCTGACAAATGCCGGAAAAGTCTAAAATCTAACGTCTAAAATCTAAGATCTCAAAAACATAACTATGCTCAACTATACCAACGTCAATCTCCAAAAAATCGCCGTACACCGTGTCGGTAATAAGCACCGCGCGGAACGTAATTTTATTTCCGAAAATCTGCTGCAACCCGACGAGGCCCTCATCGACGCGCTGCATACTTTCTTTCTGAAACCGCTGAAACGCAGCGAAGAACTGTATCATTTCGTACATTCATCGGACATCAAACTGAACGAAATTTACAGCTACGCAGAAACGATTTTCGGCGACCCGGAGACTTTATTGAGTGAATCCAAAAACATTTTACACCATTTGTACGCACAATCCAATCACCCGAACATCAAATCGGGCGAGGTTTACGTGGCGTATTTTACGGATTTATTGATTGACGACGAGGTGGTCGATGCGGTCGGCATTTTCAAATCGGAGCGCAAAAATACCTTCCTGAAAGTATCCGATAACGGCGAGTCGTTGAGTCTGAATCTGACGGACGGCATCAGCATCGAAAAGGCGGACAAATGCTGCCTGATTGTCAATACCCAAGCGGCGGACGGCTTCCGCGTGCTGACGATGGACAATAACAATTACGATGCGCTGTATTGGACGCATAATTTTTTGGCGGTGGATTACGTGGAGGACGAAAATTTTCACACAAAACTCTACATGGATATGGTGACGGAATTTGCGCAGGAAGTCGTCGCCCCCAAAGCCGATAAACGCGAGCAGGTCGCCTTCATGGCAAATACGGTGGACTATTTTACGAACACGGAAACCTTCGATTTCGATGATTTCACGGAGAAAGTCACGGCGACCAATCCGGGTTTTAAAGAAGAACTGAACACCTACCGCGAGGACTTCGGCTTGGAAGAAACGAACGGTTTTGAAATCTCACAATCGGCATTTAAAAATGCCAAACGTAAGATTAAAACCAATATCAAACTCGACACGGGCATTACCGTAAAATTGGACGCCAACGACCCCGCTTCGAGCGAAAACTTTGTCGAGCGCGGCTACGACGACGAGAAAAGAATGTCGTACTACAAGATTTATTTTAATGAGGAAAGCTAATTGGGTGTTTATTTGTTTATGCGGTTATTTGTTTATTTGTCCGGAATGCTGCCACGTTACGGATAAATAAGCAAGCAACCCGAACTTCAGCTCGACGATAGATTTAAGAAAAAACCACAATCCCCGCCACCACCCACCAACTACCACCCACCA
>JAHDCG010000098.1:9274-22785 GCA_020629965.1 Saprospiraceae bacterium
ACCACCCACCAACTACCACCCACCACCCAACTCAAACTCCGCACTTCGGTGCCCGCCAATCATTCATAAATTGCTCCAATTCAATCACAAAATCACTGACCGCAGCCTCGCCTTTATAGTCCTTTCCTTTTTCGCTGATAACGGGTTCGATCAGCGTGGTGTCCTGTTCGATTTTATGACCGACGGCGAGTTCTGCGAGTTTTTCGCGCCAGGTTTCGGTGAGGGCGGTCTCTGCGGGATATTTCAGAATAATCATTTTTGTCGTTTATGCAGTGATTTGTTTATGTGTTTATTCGAGAACGCCGTGCTTCCGCCGCTTGTTTATTCCCTTTCCGCATTCTTTCGCCGAACATTCGCCCCTACCGCCGTTTATAGTCTGAACGGATAATTTTTTTCGTTTGTAAAAACCAACATACTATGGATTGGCTCTACTCCGACTCCGACCCGCTGTGGGAAACCCTCGCCGGCTGTTTGCTCATTTTTTTTGCCGTTATCGCCATTACGCGCGTTGTCGGGCTGCGCTCATTTGCTAAGTTTACGACTTTCGATTTTGCCTTTACGGTGGCGGTGGGTAGTATCATCTCGGCTACTTTGACTTCTTCGACTTCGATTGCGCAGGGCAGCGTTGCCATTGCAGGTTTGCTTTTGTTGACGGCAATTATCGCTTTTTTGCAGCGTAAATCGGATGTTTTTAAAAGTGCCATTTCCAATGCACCTCTGCTGCTCATGGACGGCGAAGAAGTTTTGGAGGATAATTTGACGGCGGCACGTGTCTCTTACGACCAACTTATGGCAAAATTGCGCGAGGCAAATGTCATCAGTTTTTCGCAGGTAAAATATGTGGTTTTGGAAAGTACGGGCGATATTTCCGTGCTGCATACCGCCGAAAAGCAAACCGATGAAGTCGAGGACAGAATCCTTGCCGGAGTGCGGAAAAAGCCGTAAAATATTACGAATAAACACAAAAACTAACCTCACAAATAAATGGGTACATTATTCAATTTTGAACCTTACGAAGTCGGCTTAGCGGTGCTCGGTGTCATTATGCTCTTGGCAGCATGGATACCGCAGATGACGCTCAAAAGGCACGTCACTTTACCGTTTTTGCACCTTTTGGGCGGTTTTATCCTCTTCTCTTTCGTCGATATCGACACTATCAATCCGCTCAAAGAAGACAGTCGGTGGCTGTGGGAAAAACTCACGGAAATGGCGGTTATCATCTCTCTGCTCGGCGCGGGATTGAAAATCGACCAAGAACTAAATTGGAAAAAATGGAAACCGACTGCGTTGCTGCTCGCCGTTTGTATGCCGCTGACGATTATCGGCGCGGGTCTGTTCGGCTATTGGGTGTGCGGCATTCCGTTGGCATCGGCTATACTTTTGGGCGCGGTATCGGCGCCGACCGACCCGGTTTTGGCGGCGGATATTCAGGTCGCCCCGCCGCACGAGTCGGAGGCACACGACCTGCACGTGCGTTTCCCGCTGACCTCCGAGGCGGGACTGAATGACGGTTTGGCATTTCCGTTTACTTACTTTGCGGTGGGCGCGGCGATGTACGGCTTTAGTGAAACCGGTTGGCTCGGCACGTGGTTTTTACAGGATGTTTTGTACAAGACCGTTGTGGGAGTTGCGGTAGGTGCCGGATTGGGCTTTTTGCTTTCCAAGGTTATTTTTAAGCATCCTTCCGAAAAACCCTTGGCGCGGGAAGGTTTGGGTTTTATCGCGCTGTGCATTATTTTTATCGCTTACGGCGGCACGGAATTGGTGGGCGGCTACGGCTTTTTGGCGGTTTTTGTCGCGGCTTACAGCATCAAAAAATCGGTGGACAAACACGATTATCACATCACGCTTTATGAGTTCAGCGAGAATATGGAACGCGCCGGCATGGCTTTAATTTTGTTTCTGTTCGGCGGCCTGGGAACGGTACTTTTGCCCGCTTTGGATATTTACGGCGTGGCGTTTGCTTTTGCTTTAATTTTTGTCATTCGTCCTTTGGCGGGTTTCGTTGCCCTCGCCGGCTGCGGCAGACCGTTTTATGAGCGCAGTATTATCTCTTTTTACGGCATTCGCGGTATCGGTTCGGTTTATTATTTAGCTTACGCAATGGGAAAGACGGACTTCGGCGGGATAAATTGGCTGTGGGCGACGATTATTTTTACGGTCGTACTGTCGGCGGTGGTACACGGTTTTTCCGCTATTCCGGCGATGCGTTGGCTGGACAGGCAAAAGGAGCAACCGGACTGATTTCTGTCTAAAATAAATGTCAAAATTTGTAATTCGGCTAACGCTTTTGCCGATTTTTCGTTTAAATGTTACAACGTTTGTTACCTTAGCCGAGTCTTTTAATTACAACCGCTTTCGTTTCTCTAACCAAATTATTCTGCCATGACCGACCCGCAAATACATCAATATTTACAAGATTTAGAAAACTGCGCCGACGACGATTTCGCCATGCTGCAGGATTGCGGCGCGGAGTATTTTTCGACTTCCGACCTTTTGGAAATGCGCGGCGTATGGAAAGAAAAAACGCGGATGTTTGATAAGTTGCACCGAATAAATATGCTTATCGGTCTGAGTTCACCGGCTTGGTTGGTACTCGCGGGGCTGCTGTTTTGGGGCGGTTTTATGCGTCCTGCGATTACGGCTTTTGCGATTTTCCCCGTGACATTCATGCTCTTTATCGGTTTCGCTGTTTTTATAAAAATGCAGTACGGCAGCCGCGGTTTGTTGGACTGGGCAGGGCGCGAAATTTCGGATGAATTAAATAAAAGAACGGAAGCGGAGAAGATGCGCAAACGCAGGCGTGGTTGATAGTTGGTGGTTGGTGGTTGATGGTTGGCTTTCGTTTTTTGCCTGATAAGTGATTGATGCTTGGTTTCTGTTTTTTCGCTTCTTGTTGTTTTCGTTTCTCTTAGACTTCCGATGCAGGTCCGGTATTGTAAAAACCCTACCCTCTCTCCCGTTTTCCTGACAACTGACTGATAGTAAAATACTGCCGTCAAATAAACAAATAAACGCCTAAACAAATAAACATCATAAATTCTCCGCGCCCGCCGCTATCCAATCCTTAATATTTTGAATATACTCCTCCCGCATCGCCGGGTAGTCGCTGTCCGGCTCGACGGCTAAAGGCATGATACCGCTGTTGCCGTCGATGTCGTAAGTCACGCGCGCGACGAGTTGCGAAGCCTCCGGGTCGCCGGGTACGACGCGCAAAGCAAAAGAATTAGCGGCGTCGTTTTTTATAACGGGATGATTAACGAGGGTATTATAACTGCTTTGAACGGTGCGAAAATCCGGCTCAAAAGTACCGTCGTGGCAGCCCGAATTAGCACAGGTCGGCAGGAAAATATTTTGGTGCAGCCCGGCGATAGAGGTCGGGTCGAGCGGCATTTCCGGTTCCGTTTCGCCGTTCGGGTCGGGTATTTCCGTAAAGGGATTGTTGCCGTCAGATTTGTCGCAACTCAGCAAGAACACTAATAAAAACGCGGGGAAAATCACTTTGATAATCATTTGTTTCTTTTTTGTAACTACTCAGGTGTCTGACACTTGACTCAAGCAAGTGTTGAAAAAATCATATTATACCGAAATCCGGCAGAAAAAAAGTGTCTGACACCGGCGTTAAACATAACATCGGTGTCAGCCTGTCCCGTACTTCAGTCGGGAACGCTTTTCCTCGCTTGAACCTTAGATTTATTCGCAATATTTTCGACTTTTACCAAAATCAGCGTCAGACACCTAAGCAATTACTCTTTTTTTGAGCAAAAGCGGGTTTAAGTTGTTCTCAAACTTTACACTTCGATTGACTGTCTTACCCTATGAAAACGCTTTATCACCAAAGAAATTTTTCCAATCACCCACCAACTACCACCCACCAACCATGAATTCATTTACCGAAAGCGGTTTACTTTTCCGATTTTCTCATCGGGCAGTCGTACAAAAGTACGACGAACACCGCTATTTTCGGCGTTTGAGCGGCAGCGGATTGAAAGGCGTGGATTTTTTGGTCATTCTCGACAAATCGCAATTGATTTTAACGGAAGTCAAAAATTACCGCATTCGCTACAAGGAAAAACCACCGACGGAAATTTATCACATTTTAAATCATCCGGAAATCCTTGCGGAAAAAATATTGGGAAAGGCCGCCGATACTCTGCAAATGATACGCGTGGTGAATAAATTTTACCGCAAAAGCCGAATGCACAATCTCATTCTGCCGCTGTTGCAAATGCTGCGCAATTCTCGCTTTACGCTGCACACCCGCTTGTTTTGGGTAAGAGCGGAAGATTTGGTCAAACAAGGAAATTTTAAATTCGTGCTGTGGATGGAAACGGAAACGGCATACCCGGATTTTTCGGCAGAGAAAGTGCGTGCCTTTCGGCAAAAATTACAAAATTTATTAACGGAAAATATGCTCGGAATTGAATTTGAAATCAAGAGCAGTGAAGACGCTGCGGAAGATTGGATTATGTGCGAGGTGTTATAAAAAAAGCCGAAATCAATCGACTCAAAGGCGAGCAAGGTAGCTTGATTGACGCAGAGGAAAATTTGAAAGCAGCAGCATGACAGACTCGCATCGACAGCTACGGAAAAGCGGAAAAAAAAATTTGAATAGAGTTGTTGTATAAATTTCAGACTGATACTCATACAACAACTCTGACTCACGCATCGCTCCGGCGGAAAATAACTTAAACCTTTTCCTACCCTTCTTCCAACGCAGCCGCACCACCGACAATCTCCAAAATCTCGTTGGTAATCGCTTCCTGACGGGCTTTGTTGTAACTGATTTTCAGACCGCGCAGCAGTTCGTCCGCGTTTTCGGTCGCTTTATCCATTGCCGTCATCCGCGCACCGTGTTCGGAGGCGTGGGTATCGAGCAGGTATTTTTGGAAAGTCGTTTTCAGAATACTCGGTACGAGGTGCTCCAATAATCCTTCTTTGCTCGGCTCGAAGATGTACTCGGCGCGGTAGCCTGTTTGCTTTTCTTCTTTTGTTGCCGCAGGGGCTTCCTGCTTCGCTACGGGCAGCCACTGCTCATTTTCGGGAAACTGTACCGCCGCATTTTTAAAACGCATGTAAGCAATATCAATCGCATCGAAGTCTCCGTTTTCAAAGTCATTCATCAATATTTGACTGACTTTAGCCACGTTGTCAAAACTCAAATCATCAAACAAATTCACGTAATCGCTGACAATCGTCGCCTTCGGATAACGCTTTTTGAAGTACTCGTAGCCTTTTTTACCGATACACAAAATGACCAAGTCGCCGCGCTCGTGCACCTCCGCAAATTTTGTGTCGATATTCGCAACGGCGGCTTTGATAACGTTTGAGTTGAAAGCACCCGCCAAACCGCGGTTGGAAGTCACCACGACCTGACACGCACGAACAACCGGACGCTCCGTACCGAAAGAAGTGTTTGCGTCTCCGTCCAAATTCGACAGAATATTGACCAACATATCATTCAGCTTATCCGCGTAAGGACGCATTTGCTGAATTGCCTGCTGGGCACGACGCAACTTTGCAGCGGAGACCATTTTCATCGCCTTCGTAATCTGCTTCGTATTTTGTACCGATTTAATCCGGTCCCGTACTTCTTTTAAGTTTGCCATTTATAAAAGTCTAAAGTCTGAGAAAATCGAAAAAGTAAGTCGCACTCACTTCTCGTTTTAACTTTAAAATTGTTGTCGTAAAATGCAGAACCGTTGAGTTGCCGAACGCACACGTTTCAACAATTCAACGATTCAACACTTCAACATTCTCTTAATACTGCGCAGAAAGTTCTTTCGCCAATTCACGCAAAGTATTCGTCGCCTCTTCGGTCAATTTACCGCTTTTGAAAGTCTGCAAAACTTCCGGGTGACGCTGCTCCAAAGTAGTCAGGAAGAACTCTTCGAACTCCTTGATTTTGTTGACGGGTACGTTACGCATCAGATTGTTCGTACCGAGGTAAATGATAGCGACCTGCTTTTCTACCGCCATCGGCGAGTATTGCGGTTGCTTCAAAATCTCTACGTTACGCTCCCCTTTTGCCAATACCGCCTGAGTCGCCGCATCCAAATCCGAACCGAATTTTGCAAATGCTTCCAACTCACGGTACTGCGCCTGGTCGAGTTTCAAAGTACCGGATACTTTTTTCATCGACTTAATCTGCGCCGAACCACCCACACGCGATACCGAGATACCTACGTTAATCGCGGGACGTACACCGGCGTTGAAGAGGTTGGTTTCCAAGAAAATCTGACCGTCGGTAATCGAAATTACGTTGGTCGGGATGTAAGCGGAAACGTCGGCTGCCTGCGTTTCGATAATCGGCAGTGCCGTCAAAGAACCGCCGCCTTTTACGATACCCGCATTCTTCAAAGAGTCGGGCAAATCGTTCATATCATTCGCGAGTTTGTCATCGTTAATGATTTTCGCCGCACGCTCCAACAAGCGAGAGTGCAGGTAGAAAACATCACCGGGGTATGCCTCACGTCCCGGAGGGCGACGCAATAACAAAGAGACCTCACGGTATGCCACGGCTTGCTTCGACAAATCATCGTAAACAATCAAAGCCGGACGACCCGTATCGCGGAAAAACTCCCCGATTGAGGCACCCGCAAACGGTGCGTAAAACTGCAACGGTGCCGGGTCTGCCGCCGAAGAAGAAACCACGACGGTGTAATCCATCGCGCCGTTTTCTTCCAAGGTACGCACTACCTGTGCTACCGTAGAGGCTTTTTGACCCGATGCTACGTAAACGCAGAATACCGGCTCGCCTTTTTCGTAAAATTCACGTTGGTTGATGATGGTATCGACTGCAATCGCAGACTTACCCGTCTGACGGTCACCGATAATCAACTCGCGCTGACCGCGACCGATCGGAATCATCGCGTCAATCGCTTTGATACCCGTCTGCAACGGCTCGGCTACCGGCTCGCGGTAAATAACACCCGGTGCTTTACGCTCCAAAGGCATCTCGTAAGTCGTGCCCGTGATGGGGCCCTTACCGTCAATCGGCTTACCGAGTGCATCGACGACGCGACCGACCATGCCTTCCCCTACATTGATGGAGGCGATGCGGTTGGTACGACGTACTTTCGAGCCTTCGCGCAGACCGTCGGGGCTACCCATGAGTACGACACCTACGTTGTCCTCTTCGAGGTTCAAAACGATGGCTTGCACACCTGTTTCAAATTCAACCAACTCACCCGCTTGGGCTTTGGTCAATCCGTAAACGCGCGCAATACCGTCACCGACTTCCAATACCGTACCTACCTCTTCCAATTCGGCAGCAGTACTGAGTCCGGATAATTGTTGTTTGAGTATCGCTGATATTTCATCAGGTTTGACAGCAACCATTTGTGTATATTTTTAGATTATTTAATTTTTTTTTTTGAAGATGTTAGATTTTAGATGTTAGACGTTAGATGCCGTTTTATCTTGTACGGGAGTCTAAAATCTAATATCTAACGTCTAATATCTCGCCTAAGCAAACGCCTTACGCATTTCGTTTAGTCGGTGCGCCACACTCGCGTCGTACAGGCGGTCGTTAAATTCCAACTTAAACCCGCCGATAAGACTTTTATCGACTTTGGTTTCGATTTCGACGTTTTGTTCCAATACGCCGCTTTGCTCCAATTTGCTGCGCACGGCATTCAGTGCCTCATCGGTAATCGGCTCGGCGGTCGTCAGTTGTACGGTCGAAATGTGTTTTCCGGCGCGGTACTGATTGATGAATTCCTGTGCGATTTCGGGGATGTATGCTTCCCGTCCTTTCGTCAGCAGAATATCCATAAAGCTCATCGTCATGTCCTCGAAGTCGTCTCCGAAAAGTTCTTCGATGATGCTCGCTTTTTTCATTTTACTGACAATCGGGCTTTTGAACAACAGCAATAACTCGCGGTGTTCGGTCGCCTTCAGCAAAACCTCTACGTTTTCTTTAACTTTCTCCAAAGCACCCTGTTCGCGGGCGAGGTCGATTAAAGATTTTGCGTAACGATATGATAATCTTTCTGCAGCCATAGATTGGTTGTTGGTTGTTGGTTGGTAGTTGGTGGACGGGTTCCGTCTTTTTCCTTACTACCTGTATTCTGCTTACCGACTTTGTTCTTTATCGGAAGCAAAAACACTATAATTCTTTAAATCCGCACTTTTCCGCAAAAGCAGTACAGCTCTCTCCTCTCTCCTCTCCCCTTTAAACTCTCTCCTCCTTAATTCAACTTAATATCATCCACCAAGCCGTTGACGAGTTTTTGCTGTGCGGCGTCGCTTTGCAGGCTTTGACGGAGTACTTTTTCGGCGATGTCGATAGCCATGGTGCCTACTTGGTTTTTCAACTCGACCATTGCGGCTTGCTTTTGCGCTTCGATTTCCTGTTTCGCGGTTTTGACGATTTTGTTCGCCTCTTTTTTCGCGTCTTCTTTTGCTTCGTTGACGAGGCGGTCGCGGGTCTCTTTGGCTTCTTTGAGCATAGCGGCGCGCTCGGTGCGGGCTTCTGCCATCAGTCGCTCGTTTTCGGAGTTCATTTGCTCCATTTCGTTACGCGCTTTTCTGGCTTCGTCGAGGGCTTCACGGATGTCGCCTTCGCGCTTTTCCAAAGCGTCGCCGATGGGACCGAAAGCAAACTTTTTCATCAACAAAAAGAAGATGACGAAGATGATGGAAGTCCAGACCAATAACCCGACGTCGGGTTTCATAACACTAAAATCTGCGAGAAATAACATATTAATTTGGTTGACGGTTGTCGGTTAACGGTTGACGGTCGGGCAGACCTGCCGTTTTTCCTGCAACTTGTTTTTCTTATAATTTTCGCTTACAAATTAAATGCGAGATTACTCACGGGATGACTCGAAATCACCTTTTGAGTAAGGTCAGATTTAATTCGCTGCCGATTTTTTCATTCAAAATTCAGAAAAGCGGTGCAACCAACCGTTGCACCGCGTTTTCATTTTTTATCCGGCTACAACCGTTGGGTTTGCTACCAAGAAAGACAAAATCAATGCAATCAGTGCAGCACCCTCGATAAAGGCTGCCATCAAAATCATGTTTGCACGAATGTCACCAACCGCTTCCGGCTGACGCGCGATGCTTTCCATAGCTTTAGCACCAATCCAACCGATACCCAAAGCGGCACCGATAACTGCTAAACCCATTCCGATCGAAACAATAGATCCTACCATCATAATGAATAGTATTTAATATATGAATGAAAACGAAGTCCGAGTTCAAAATTATTGATGAACACTTTCTTCGCGTGAAATTTTTCTTTATACCTGATTAGTGGTGTGCCTCTTCCGTTGCCGCACCCAAATAAGATGCCGTCAAAATGGTAAACACGAATGCCTGTACAAAGGCAACGATTAACTCGATGGTCATCATAAAAAGCGTCAGCAGAGTCGCACCGACCGCACCGCCGGCATAACCGGGCAAATTCACACTGCCGTCCGGATTATTTCCGAGAATGAAAATGAAACTGACGAAAATTAAAATTACGATGTGCCCCGCCGTGATGTTGGCAAACAAACGCAACATCAGCGTCAACGGCTTGATAAACAAACCCATAATCTCTACGGGAATAAGAATAATCTTTACGAACCACGGCGTACCGGGTGCCAGGAAAAGGTGAGACCAGTAGTGCTTGTTGCCGCTGAAGTTAGTCACCAAAAAGGCGATAATCGCCAAAACCGCCGTTACCGCTAAGTTACCCGTGACGTTGGAGCCGCCGAGAAACGGAATTTGCCCCCACAGGTTGAGACCCAAAATGAAGAAGAAAATGCACAACAGGAAAGGCAGAAAGCGCGTCGCATTGTGACCTAAGAAAGGCACCGCCACCTCGTCGCGAATAAACGTGACCATCACTTCCAGCAAATTCTGTAAGCCCTTAGGGGCGCGACCTTCGCGGTTTTGGTAGGCCTTTGCCGCCGAGCGGAAAAGGAAGAACAACAGCAAGCAAACCAATATCATGGAGACTACATTTTTCGTCAAAGAAAAATCGTAGTAGCCCGTCAAACCGCCGCCGAATACCCCGCCGTCTGCGGTAGATTTACTTTCGGTGGGGTATAATTTGTCGTTGTAACACACAAATACATCGTCGCCTCGGTGTATCATGCCGCTGATTTCGACGGTGCCGTCGGGAAAGGAAGGGTCGGTAATGTGCTTAATCTGCCCGCCGTCGATGACAAAACGCTCGTGCGCTTTATGACCCGTGCCGTGGTGCGCAAAACCGTGGTCGAATACGCTCGACATAAACATTTTCAGACCGCCCTCGTCGGGTACATATAAAATAACCGGCAACGGAATGCTGTAAGGCCCGATGCTGTACACATTGGCGTCGGCAATGTGGTGAATGGCATTGTCACCCGCATTAAATGCGTGGTCGGTACTTTCTCCGCAGATTGTCGCGTGGTGTACGTGACCGTCGTCGCGCACATGGTCGCCGTAATCGTGCCCGGCGTGATTGTGACCGTCATGATTGCCGTAGTCGTGGTCGTTTTGTGCAAACGCAACCAAGGCAAAACAAGAAAAAATAAGACTCAACAATAAGTGACGCATAGATTTTTTATCTTTAAAGGAGAATAATCAAGTGCCGAATTTTATTCGGAATTTTAAGGATGCTCCCGAAAATCGCCGCAAAGGTAAGTAAACACCCGGTCTAAAAAAAGAAGATTTTCATTTATTTACGGCTCAAATCAATGTTTTTTGCGGCATTTCGGGTTCTTTTCGCTGATTTGCCGAATATTTATTTTTTTGGATTCCGCAATGCCTTTTTTTTGACTCAATATCGACTGCTTTATTTCGCCTCGCAGAATATTTATCTGAATATCCGGCTGTTTTTACACAAAACAAAATTTCAATAAAGCAAAGGTCGTTTTTACCGGTTTGAAATTTCGTGAAGATATTTTGACAAAATTTAACAAATTAAAAATAAAAAACGGTCGCAACACAAGCCGCCGTCCGGGTGTTTCTCTTTTTATGAAAGGTGCCGTAAAAATTTTAACCGCTTTTAACATCCCCGTTTTCGTCCATTGGTCGTTCGGATTGATATTGGTTTATATCCTCTACATTTCGCAGTCGGAGGGCTTTAATTTGAAGCAGACCGGTTGGTCTTTGCTTACCGTGCTCGGTCTGTTTGTCTGTGTTACCATGCACGAGTACGGACACGCTCTCGCCGCTCGTCGCTACGGCGTCGGCACGCGCGATATCGCCCTTTACCCCATCGGCGGCGTGGCGCGTCTGGAGCGATTGCCGAAAAAACCGTTGCAGGAGTTTGTGGTGGCGATTGCCGGGCCGTTGGTCAATTTTGCGATTGTGCTGCTGTTGATTCCTTACGTTTATTTTTTCCCGGAAGGCTTCGACGCGCTGCTCGAAGAAGGCGGCTTGGCAACTTCCGCGCTGACTTTTTTACCCGCTATCTTTGTTTTGAATTTGGTATTGGGCATTTTCAATCTTATTCCGGCTTTCCCGATGGACGGCGGGCGCATTTTACGGGCTTTGCTCGCGGTCAAGCTGAGCCGCGTGAATGCCACGCTCATTGCCGCTCGCGTCGGTCAGGGATTTGCTTTATTGGCACTGTATTTTGCTTTTACTTCCGAGCAGGCGAGTCCGATGACGGGGCTTATCGGGGCGTTTATTTTTATGATGGCGCAACAGGAATACCGTTTTGTCAAGACCGAGGCGCGACTGACCGAAAATCGGGTTGCGGATATAATGCGCACGAACTTTACGCGTTTCTTTCCGCAGGAGCCGATGTATTCCGCGATTAGCGAAGTGCAAAAAAAGGTCGAGAGAAATTTTTTGGTTTTTAACCAAGAGGATAAGCTGATTGGTTTGCTGACCGAAGAAAGCATCATTCGCGCCGTTAAAGAAAAGCGACGCACGGCGGATGTCCGGGATTATATGACCCCGCGCATCGTCGCCGTCACGCCCGAAACCACCTTGCAGCAACTTTACGAAGTCATGCAGGACGGCTTTCCGATTTGTCCTGTGATGCGCGGCGAGGAGGTACTCGGAGTTGCGGATGTAGCGGGCATGAATGAGTTTTTGTCCGGCAGAAAAAGGCGCGCGCCGAAGAAAGTCATATAAAGGCGCGGCGAGGTGTCGGCAACTTTTTTCTAAACCTTCATTCGCCTTTCCTGTTAGAACGTTTATATTTGAAAAAACGACATTCCCAAAACTAACTTTCCGACAATCAATTCATTACCTTTACATCATCAGACCGCAAAGGTCTTCACTCAAGCATACCGAACCGTGGCAGTATATTCGATAAAAGACATGGAAAAACTCTCCGGCATCAAAGCGCACACGTTGCGTGTTTGGGAGCAACGCTATGATTTATTGCAGCCGAAGCGGACGCCGACCAATATTCGGTACTACGAAGACGATGATTTGAAATTTTTATTGAATGTGGCTTTGCTGAATAAAAACGGCTTTCGGGTCTCCAAAATCAGCAAGATGACGGAGGAAGAAATCTCGGAAAAAGTAGCGGAACTCTCGGAAGTCAACTACGAATATCACACCCAACTCGACGCGCTGACCCTGTCGATGTTGGAAATGGACGAGTTTAAATTCGACCGGATTATTAACGCCAATTCCGAGCAAATCGGCTTTGAGCGCACCATGTTAGAGGTCGTTTATCCCTTTTTGGAAAAATTGAGTGTGTTGTGGCTGACGGGTTCGATGTATCCGATTCAAGAAAATTTTATTACCAATCTTATTCGTCGCAAGATCTTTGTGGCTATCGACCGTCTGCCGCTGCGTCGTCAGTTTTCGGCGTCCAAGTTTTTCCTTTATCTGCCGGAAGGCGAAAAACAAGAGTTAAGTCTGCTCTTTCTCGCTTATTTGTTGCGCGTGCGCGGTTTTCAGGTTATCTACGGCGGGCCGGATATTTCCCTCTCCGACATCAAAGATGTGTACAGAATCAACAAACCCGATTTTATTTACACCATCATCGACGAGACTTTCACGCAAGACTCGGTGCATTCTTATATCGAAAAAATGCAGGAATATTTCGGTGAATCGCAACTGCTTTTTTCCGGCTACCAAGTCGTCGCACAGGAAGTTAAAACCAAAGACAATGTCCGCATTTTGGGCAGCCTGCACGAGACAATCGCCTTCTTAGAACACATCCGCAACGAAAACAGCAAGACTTTCGAGCATTCTTACGGGGCGTAATCTTCTGCTGCCGAACAAACTTCTCCTCTTTTTCCTTTTATTTTGGAATAGCTTATCGACTGAAGTCGATGCTGCGATGCGGTAAACTACCTGCCCTTTTTGCTGCACACTCGACTCTTTTTCTATAAATCTCTTACCATGCTCTTAACCGACAAAACGGGCTACTCACCCGGCGCGAATATAGTCTTTCTCCCCTTCTCTCTCGTTGTTTTACAAAATTTGAAAGTCAAAAAGAAATGCTGTAAAAAATATAAAAAAGGCAAGCCGAAATGTAAGCGGTGCCCGAAACGGAAAGCGAAGGATTGATTTACGATTTACGATTTACGATTTACGATTTACGATTTACGATTTACGATTTA
>JAHDCG010000244.1 GCA_020629965.1 Saprospiraceae bacterium
TGTTCCTTCTCATTCGGAAAATCCTTCGCCTTCACATCCGAAATATACTGCTCCACCGCTCCCTTCATTGTATCATAGAGGTCTAAATAGCGGCGCAAAAAGCGCGGGTGAAAATCTTTGGTCAGTCCGAAAAGGTCGTGCGAGACGAGTACCTGCCCGTCCGCGTCCGCGCCGCCACCGATACCGATGGTGGGAATGTCGAGCGATTCGCTGACTTTTTTGGTCAAAGTTGCGGGTATTTTCTCCAAAACCAGACCGAAACAACCCAATTTTTGCAGCAAAAGCGCATCTTCCTGTAACTTTTGTGCTTCCGCCTCTTCCTTCGCGCGCACGGTGTACGTCCCGAATTTGTAGATGGACTGCGGCGTCAAACCCAAATGCCCCATCACCGGAATACCCGCCGACAAGATGCGTTTGATACTCTCTTCAATTTCCGCGCCGCCTTCCAGTTTGACGGCATGTGCGCCGCTTTCCTTCATGATGCGAATGGCACTTTCGAGTGCGCTGCGACTGTTGCCCTGATAGCTGCCGAAAGGCAAATCGACCACCACCAACGCCCGACTTACTCCCCGAATGACACTCGATGCGTGGTAAATCATTTGGTCCAGAGTAATCGGTAAAGTCGTCTCGTGCCCCGCCATAACGTTGGACGCCGAGTCGCCGACCAAGATAACGTCGATGCCCGCCGCGTCGATAATGCGCGCCATGGAATAGTCATAAGCGGTCAGCATGGAGATTTTTTCTCCTTCGTTTTTCATCGCTTGCAGCGTGTGTACGGTGACTCTTTTTACGTTGCTGTGTACGGACATGTTTATTTGTTGAGTTTTTGAATCGTTGAATTGTTGAGCGGGCAGCACTCGTAAGCTCCGAGTAAGTGTGAAATTTTCAATGAGAGCATAAAATATACCCGGAAACCTTGTTGCGCAAAGGTATTTTAATTTCCGAAGAAAACAACAATTCCCTCAAAAATATACCGAACGGTCGATTATTCCGGAACAAAACAAAAAAAGCCCCGCAAGCATAAATCTCACGGGGCTTTTTCCCAAAAAATCGAGGCACATGAATACAGTTCCCGCGCAATTTTGAATTTATATTTTGAAGTCATGTTCAGGTTATATACTTCCGTCGGAGGCGGGCGAGATTAAGGCATGAAGGGTACTCTCGCGCCGAATCGGCAAAGCGGGTGTAAGCAGTTTTTTAGCAGGTCGATTAAAATCGACGCTACGGTTTGAGCAGCTTATAATTCGGAATGTCCCCTTTCTTCATTCTCTCATACAAATCTTGCAATACGCGTCCGGCTCTTGAGTAAACTTCAAAATCCTTATTCAGCAGTTCCTCTAAGAGACCCATGTTGTAATTAAATACATTTTCTAAATTTTTATCTTTAGCGTGGTAAGCGATAATCAAGCGGTCGTAAATCACCTTGTAACTGCGAGTAGGTCCGTAGTAATTATCTAAAAATGATAAATCTTCTTCATAATTGTAAATTCTGTTGAGACTGTCTATATCCGAACATGATTCAATCTTTTCTCTATAAGTCTTTAGAGTGTCAGACAAATAATCTCCTATTATTTCCTTAAGTTGCTTGTTCTCTAATCCCTTTTTTACTTCCGGTGGATTACCTAAACGATTATTGTATTTGGTTGCCAATGTAAGATGAGAGAGATGTTCTTTGCGATTATCGTAAAGTTCACCTCTATAATACGTTGCCCATATTCTATTTATGGGCATTATAGTGCGCCGATGCGCAACACCGAATATAAACGAATCTTTCTGAGTGTACTTTCTCGGATTTTCCCTGAAGGAGATTCCTGTAAAATCGGTAATATCATTATTTCTAATTACTATACCATGCTTTGAAATTGAGCTTACTTCTCCTTCTACAATCGAAGAATGGTCTAATAGTGTTTTATCAATTAAATCATTAATCATTTCTATTTTCATGTTGAAATATTACCAAACGAAGAATAGTCGGTTTACTAATATGCAGACCGTCACAATTGAAACTACTGTTAGTTAAGGTAATTCCGAACCTAAATGAAACAAATTTCCTTATTCAGAAAACCACCCAACCCCTCAACCTCCCAACCCCGCTACGGCAACAACCCCGCCGCCTGCAAAACCTCCAACTCCCGCACCTTCGCATCGTACTTTGCTCGGTTAAGGTTAACCCGGGCATTCAACAAATTCAATTGCGCCTGCCGAAACTCGATGGAAGTCAGACGACCGATGTTTAACTGCTCGCGGGTGCGGGCAAAGTTTTCGCGGTTGGTCGCCACGGCTTGTTCTTCGACTTCAAGGATGAAAAGGGCGTTTTGGTAGCCTTCCCACAGGTTGAGCAGGTCGCGCTCGACTTGCTGCTCCAGGCGGGTGATTTGCAGCTTTTGATTCGTCAAATCGAGGCGCGTATTTTGCTCGCGAATAGTGCGACTGCCGCCGTCGAAAATATTCCACGCGACACCGACATTCGCTCCGAGACCGCGCGAACTCGACGAGGTGATAAAGGCCTCCGCCGCGTTGTCGTTGTAAGCGTAGCTGTAATTTAAGCCCGCCGTGACCACGGGTTTGCGCTCCGCGTCGATGATGTCTAAAGTGACGGCGTTGACTTCCAGACTCTTGCGATTGACGCGCAGGGCAACGTTGTTTTCGCGTGCCGCCGCTGCCAGTGCCGCATATTCCAAATCGGCATTATACATCACCGTCGTATCGACCGTGAAAGCCTCCGTAGTATTGCGCCCGATGAGGACGTTGAGATTGCGTTTGGCATTGATGAGTTGCTGCCGGGCGTTGATGAGATTGACGCTGTCGCGCTGTATATCGACGCGGGCATTGAGTACGTCGAGACCGCTGCCCTGACCGTATTCCAGACCGTAGTCCGCCCGCTGCAGTCGCTCGCGCGAGATGTCGATGGTATTTTCCAAAACCTCGATATTTTCCGCCGCCCGTGCCACTTCGTAATAGGCCGTGTAAATCTGCAAAAGGTTGTTTTCGATTTCCTGTTGCAGTTGCAGACTCGTCAAGTCCACGTTTTGTTTCAGCTGCTCTAAAGTCAAATCGCGGCGGCGGTCGATTACCGTGTAGTTCGCATTCGCGCTCGCACTCACGCCCCAGGTAAAGGCATTGCTCACTATATTTTCCATGCCCGAATTGAAGGTTTGCGTCGAGCCGCCCAATGCACTCGTTGCCTGTCCGTTAACCCCGACGACGGGCAGATAGCCGTTGGCGCGCGGGTCGGTGTTGTTTTCGGCGATAAGGACATTATTTGCTGCTATTTTGATTCCGTAGTTGTAGTTGAGCGTCGCGGCTTTTGCTTCCTCCAACGTCAGCACATTTTGGGCTTGCAAGACGGTAAAAAAGGTCAAACAAACGGCAGCGGTCACGACGGCTTTTTTGACGGTAGTCATTGCGTAAAGCAGGTAAAGAATTTTGATAAAAGCGGGATTTTCGGCAGTATCGGAGGTGTGCATAAATCGGGTGATTTGTTTTTGTAGCGGCGGAAAGGCCGGTTATCCGTGATTGTACAAAAACGAGTGCTTTTAGTTTTATGAAAGCCGGAATTTTTGTGCAGAGAAGGGAGATAGGCGGGTGCTTTTGATGTTCGTTTTCGGCTCTGCCCGACACTCGGAGCGTAGGGGGCGGAGGACGTGTGGCTCTACTCGTCTTCAGCCCCCTAACCCCCGAATCGGGGGGACTTTCTGCGCTCCTGATTTTTGTGGTAAACAGAACCAATCAACCCTGC
>JAHDCG010000245.1 GCA_020629965.1 Saprospiraceae bacterium
TTTCCTTTCGCGGAACACAGGATTCGATTTTAATGCTGAAAAACTATCGTTTGTAAGTCTTTCGAATAACAATTACCCAAATCCACTTTGAACTTATCACAAGTTTAAGAGTGGATTTTCTAAACTGTAAAAATGAAAAATTTAATTTTCGCTCTCTTTTTCTTAACCACCTACACTCTTTCCGCTCAAAGTGAATTTAAAGCGGAAGTCGGTCAGGGTTGGTTTTTTACCGATGCTGTTACTTCCTTACGCGGTGATGATAAATTCGGTGGTTACGGTTGGCTGACTACTGCTAATGTTTATCATTCTACCGACCTTACCGAAAGATGGTATTTGGATTACGGTCTGGGTTACTCCCATTATCACTTTCTGATATTCTCCGAAGAAAATTACTTACCTTACGCCAATCTGCGTGTTGCGGCTAACTATCGTTCCTTTCTTGGTAAAACAGACTTGACTGTCGGAATAACACACCATGTTTTATTATTTAAAGAAGAACGTGGTTTTCGGTGGTCACGAGAAAGGCACTTTACCAACTTGGATTTAGGTCTTGTCTTTCATCCGGGAAAAAGATGGGATTTAAAGCTGACAACTCCTATAACAATCAAGCCTATGTATGACCTTGAATTTTCATCAACAGATTTTCCGGGAGGTTTGAGCGAGGTAAGAAAATATAGAATCGGAGTGACCGGTTTGAATCTCGGACTGGTTTTCAAGTTTGGAGAACGAAAGTAGATTTTAGATATGGTTTGATTAAATAACGTCTAAGAAAAAGCCGAATGTGTTACTACATTCGGCTTTTTTTAGTCAGTCGGTGCGAAAGTGCGGCTCGGCGGCGGTTTTCGCACAAAGGTATTTTACGGCAAAGATAGAAATTCGTTCGGTGTAGGGAGAGAACGCGCGAGACGGCGAAAAATTGAAAAGGGGAGGGGTTTTAGTTGTCGGGGCGGGGGCTTGTTTGGGTGTTTTTTTTACCCGTACCGTAGCGTCGATTTTAATCGACCTGCTTTTTTCAATTAGCCGGTCGACTAAAGTCGATGCTACGAGATATTCTCATTCTAAATGACTCGAAGTTTTGAGAGAATGATTGAAGTACTTGCGGTATAGTGTTGCTCGTCTTGAGATATAAATCGGCATTTGTAATGCCGAACGGTACTCTCCGCAAATTTGTAATTTGCTTAGGTATTGTCTTCGCAGTAAATATTTATGCAAATTACAAATTTGCGAGGAACAGCACGGAGGATTGCAAATCCTCGCGAGCGGTTCAAGTGAGTGGGCAATCCTGCTGCTGAAAAACCGACCACGCGGGTGCAGGAGTTAGTGGGTAGGTTGAATGAGTTTAGGAGGTGAATTTTGTTTAATCGCTTGAATGCGGAAAACTACACGCGAACGGAAATTTGAGAATGTATTGCCGCCGTTTCTGTCAGTCGAAAGACCAAAGAACCCGGGAAAACGGACAATAATTTGCACAAAAGCCCCCGTATGACTATCTTGAGAGCCAAATCAAAAAACAGTCTTATTATAAAGGTAACAAACTCAATTTACAATGCACTAAAGCTGTCATCATGAAACCAAGCATCCGTCTCTGCGCTCTCCTCTGCCTCTTGAGTTCTCATCTTTTCGCCCAAAATTATAACATCACCCGCACGGACGATTATCAAGGTTGCACGGTGCAAAAAACATTACTTACCGCCGACAGCTTAATTGCCTACATAGGCAGTTGTAGTGCTAAAGCGTTGAGCGACGGCTATCTTTTGTACTACGCAGTTTATAACGGCGACGGAAATTTGCTTTATCAAGGTTCCGAAGAAGGTATGACGCGATATAATATTAAAAATGCTTACGCCTTGCCGGACGGCGGAATTTTTTTAGACTGCGGGCCGGTTTTTTGCGACCCTTTTGAAGTGCCTCCGGGTTACGAAGCGCGCAGACATCTGGAAATTCAATTCGATGCCGAAATTTTTGAGTTCAGTACGTTCGATAAAGGTATATGGAATTTCGGTCACGGAGTTACACCCTCCGGAAGACCGTATGTGTTGAATAATTTCGCTTTACACATTATGGGGCAAGGGGAAAATTATTTGAGTTTTGCGCAAATCGGAAATGCGACTATGCTCTCTGACAGCACCCTTCTTGCCGTAAGCGACAGCACCCGTTATATCAACTTTTTAACGGAAGAAGTCCTTTTTACGACTCCGCGTATCACCGAATGTAATGATTTTCGCACCATCAGCTACGAAGAGCGAACATGGATTTGCGGTAACGACAACTATGTTCGTGTCTTTCAGGATACTTCTCTGTTGGCTGAACTCGACCTTGCGGCCGTCGAGGTGCAGGTACAAACTAAAAATACCGGCGGCACTTTTACCGCTCTCCACAAAACGGGAGCAGAAGAATATAAGCTGACAACATATAACGCTTTAGGCGTAAAAACGGACAGTATCGAATTTACCGTCCGTCAGCAGATTGATGTGCATTCCGCTGTCAGGACTACCGATACTGTTTTTTACGGCGGGCACACCGAGCGCATACCCGAGGCTTGCAACCGACCGCACGCTCATTCCGTATTGGGGGCGATTTATCCGCAAGACACTACTTTTGGTGTTGAAAAAGATTTAAGTGTAAGCCATCTGTCCTTTATTGAACCCGTGGAAGTCTTTACAAGATACACAAGTCCGGCACCCGAAGTTTATTGGCGATATTTTAGCTACGCCTTCGAGGATGTTTGGATAACGGTAACTAATGCAGGAACTACTCCCGTAGATTCATTTGAGTTGTGCAGTAAAGCATTGACCGCCGACCAAGAAACTTATAACCAAACTTGTACTTTCAGCGATAACTATCAGCAAACCGTAATACTGCCCGAACCGCTCGCTCCCGGAGCCTCGCACGAAATTTTTGTAGGAGATTTATACATCATTCAGCGGGATGACGAGGAAGACATACAATCTCCCGCTCTTGAATTTTGGACTTATGCTCCCGACGGACAGGTAGATGCGGATTTATCCGACGACAGGTTTTGCCTGACGGATTATGATTTTGAGTTTATCGTCTCGCAAACTACACAATCGACCTCGCGTAATCTAAAAATCTTTCCCAATCCCGCCGCTGCTTATATCAGTCTTGAATTACCGACGGACGAATCGCTTACCTATCAAATTTTTGCTTCCGACGGTACTTTACAACAACAAGGACACACGAGCAACGGTGAGCAAATTGCAACAGACCGTTTGGCACCCGGTGTTTATTTTGTGGAGATTGAAGGAGGAAGAGGTCAGGGGTGGTTTGTGCGTTTGTAAAAATTCGAAAGTATGTAATTATTACAGGCAGATGCTGTAACCGGTATGCTTAATCTGCTTTTGGTTTTGAGAAAAAGAACCGAAATAATTTGAACATTTTTTTTCGACCCGCACCGTAGCGTCGATTTTAATCGACCCGCTATCTAAAGACAAACTCGTACTGCTGACTTTAGAAATCTGCTTGACAATTTAGCACGGCGCTTGCTCATGGATATATATCTAAACCTTTCCAAAGTTCTCATTTTTAGATAATTGAATGTTTAAGAAGATAGTTGGAAATTTCCCTGCCGAGTGTCGCTCGTCGGCATTTGTAATGCCGAACGGTACTCCCCGCAAATTTGTAATTTGCTTAGGTATCGTTTTCGCAGTAAATACTTATGCAAATTACAAATTTGCGAGGGACAGCGCGGAGGATTGCAAATACCCGCGA
>JAHDCG010000099.1 GCA_020629965.1 Saprospiraceae bacterium
CCGACACAAGAAAAAATGGGACTGCGCACGGTGCCGATAGGAGAGTTGGAATTGACCGATTGTTTTGTCCCGACGGAAAACCGCTTAGGTAAAGACGGCGCGGGTTTCAGCATTATGAACCACAGTCTGGAGTACGACCGCTGCTGCATCTTGGCAAGCCAAATCGGTGCCATGACCCGACAACTCGACGAGACTATCGACTACGTAAAGAAAAGGAAGCAATTCGGGCAGCCGGTCGGTAAATTTCAGTCCGTCAGCAACCGCATTGCCGACATGAAACTGCGCCTTGAAACCGCCCGCTTACTCCTTTACAAAACCGCTTGGCTCAAAGAAAATAGCCAACCCGCCATACTCGAAGCCGCGATGCTCAAACTGCACCTCGGCGAGAGTTTTGTACAATCGAGCCTCGACGCGATTCGCTCACAGGGCGGTCGCGGCTACCTGACAGAGTACGGCGTGGAAAGAGATTTGCGCGATGCCGTCGGCGGTATTCTGTACGCCGGCACCGCCGATATTCAGCGGAATATTATTGCGCGGATGTTGGGATTGTGAGAAGAAAAACTGTACGAATTATCAGATAGTTGGCGCGAGGTTGTACCTCGTGTCATGTATTGTCCCGCCTCCGGCGGAGTTTGAAACGAATACTTATTTTTCTGTGCGTTAAATTTTACAAAAATAGAGATTCTGTCCGTCAAACAAACAAAAAAATGTCATATACCCTACCGCAACTCATCACCCGCGCCGCCGCGACGCACCCGGACAAACCGGCGTTCCGTTGCTTAGGCAAGCAGGTGACGTACCGCGAATTGGAAAGGCAAATGCACCAAATCGCCGGTGTATTAAAAGGTGTCGGGGTAAAAAAAGGAGACCGCGTCGGTATTTTTATGGCGCGTTCGCTCGAAACGGCGGCGGCGATTTACGGTATCATGGCGGCGGGCGCAATTTACGTGCCGCTCAATCCGGGGCAGCCCGTGAGTCGCACGTATTTTTTGCTGAAGGATTGCGGTATCGAAGTTTTGCTGACGAACGACGGGCAAAAACGCAACCTACCGGCCGTCATTACCGCCGAAAGCGGTGTAAAAACAGTGCTCGGCACGACGACGGATTTGCCTTGTCAGACTATGTCTTGGACAGAAATTTACGCGCAAGACGACAACCCGCCGGCGGTAAATATTTTGGAAAGCGACCCCGCCTATCTGCTCTGCACCTCGGGCAGCACGGGCGTACCGAAAGGCATTTTGCACACGCACCGCAGCGGTTTGGCTTATGCGGAGTTGTCGGTTGCCGATTATAATTTATGTGAAAACGACGTACTCGGCAATCACGCGCCGATATATTTCGACATTTCTACGCTCGGTTATTTTGCCGGGCCGATGGCGCGGGCGACGACAATTATTGCTTCGGAAGCACACGTCAAAATGCCCGCAAGTTTGGCACAACTGCTTGAAAAAGAACAAATTACGGTGTGGTATTCCGTGCCTTTGGCATTGATGCAAATGCAGCAAAGCGGAAAGCTGTCCGCACTCGATTTAAAAAAGTTACGTTGGGTTATTTTCGCCGGCGAGGTCTATCCGATGAAGCATTTGCGGAGATTGGTCAATGAACTGCCGCAGGCAAAATTCAGTAACGCTTACGGCCCGACGGAAACCAATGTGTGTACGATTTACAATTTTTCGGAACTGCCCGAAAACATGACAAGTCTGCCCGTCGGCAAAGTACGCGGCAATACGGAAATCCTGCTTCTGCAAGACGGCAAACCGGCGGAAAGCGGCGAACTTTTGGTACGCTCGCCGACCCTCATGCAAGGCTACCGCAATCGCCCCGATTTAAACGAAAAAGCATTTTACAAAAGACCGACCGCAGCCGGCGGCACGGAGATTTTTTACCGCACGGGCGACTTGATGCGCCGAGACGCGGACGGCAATTTACTCTTTCTCGGCAGAAAAGACCGACAGGTCAAAGTGCGCGGTTTTCGGGTAGAATTAGATGAAATCACCGAGACACTGCTGCGACATCCGCAGGTTACGGCGGCGGCGGTTTACACACGAACAACCGCAGACGAAAATACGGAAATCGCAGCTACGGTCACGACAAGCGACCCGGAAAACCTGACCGAAGCAGACCTGATTTTATATTTGAAAAAGGAATTACCGCCTTATGCCGTACCCGCGAATATTCGATTTGTCAAAGAAATGCCGCGCACGGCAACGGGAAAAATTGATTTGAAGGCTTTACAGAATCGGATGCAAACGGCTTAAAAAAGTCAAATCACCCCGACAACAGTACGGGGTCAGTTTCAAAGATAACAGACGCTGATACTATTACCACTCGACAAAAATACCGACATTATGCAACAACAAATAATCACCTACATCGAAACCGAACTGCTCGCCGGACAGGAAAATCTTAACCTGACCGCCGACGAAGATTTGCTGACCACCGGTCTCATCGACTCGCTCGGCACTATGAAACTCATCGCTTTTTTAGAAGAAACTTACGACATCACCGTGCCCGCCGAGGACATGACCATCGAGTATTTTATGACCGTGAATGACATGGCAGAGTACATCGCCGCGCGTCGCACGGCAAACGTCATTTCCTGATATGAGAAACACGCAAGAGAGAAAACTTTCCCGCAGTCAAACGCTGCTGTGGACGGGGCAAATGCTGCACCCGGACTCCCCGGTTTATAACATGGCGATTGGTTATGAAATAGCTGCCGTTATCGACCCTGCCGCGTTTAAAGCCGCTTTTCGGACTATGGTTGCCGGCTGTGACGTGCTGCGTACCGTGGTAATAAGCGACGATGCTACGCCCCGCCAAAAGGTACTTTCTCTGCCTGATTTCGACCTGCAATTCATCGACCTTTCCGACCGCCCCGACCCGGAGGCGGCTTACAAAATGTGGTCAGCCGACCGCAGTACGCGCGTTTTTGACCTCTCCGAAACGCTTTTCGATTCTGCTTTAATCAAGCTCGCACCCGCAAAATTTGTTTGGTATTTCAATCAGCACCATCTTGTCACTGACGGTTGGTCGCTCACGGTTTTGCACGCCGAAATGAGTAAGTTGTACAATCTCGCCCGTAACGGACAACTGCCGCAAGAGTATGAAACCCTGCCTTTTGCGGATTATTTGGATTTTGAAAATCGACGAAAAGAAGAATTAACGGACAGTCCCGCCGCCGCGTATTGGCAGCAAAAAGCGGAAAATTTACCGCCGCCGCCGCGTTTATACGGCGAAAAAGGGCAGGGCAGTACCGGTCGCGCCGAGCGGATTACGCTGCCTTTAGGCACGGCGCGTTCCGAGGCTTTACGCGCTTTGACTAAGGAAAAAGATTTGCGTGCCTTTACGCCGGACATGTCGCTTTTTAACATTTTCACGACGGTGCTTTTTGCTTTTGTGCAGCGGGTCAGCGGGCAAAATGAACTCCTCATCGGTGCGCCCTCGCACAATCGCCCGACGCCGGCTTTTAAGCAAACGCCGGGTGTTTTTATCGAGATTTTTCCGTTGACGGCGACCGCAGCAAAGGGCGATACTTTTACTGATTTATTCCGCAAAGTACGCAGCGAAGCCGGGCAGTATTTGCGGTACGCCCAGCCCGGTTTGTCATCGCCGGCTTTAAGCGGCAGTTTCAACGTTTTTCTCAATTACATTTCGGGAAAATTCGGGGATTTTACCGGCTTGCCGCAGCGGGTCGATTGGCTGCTGCCGGACTACATCGACCCGGCGCACCATCTGCGTTTGCACATTCAGGATTTTGACGATACGGGAGAATTTTGTTTGCAATTCGACTTAAATACCGCCGTTTTTGACGAGCAAAAAAGACAAAACGCGCCCGCTCATTTTCTGCGCTTGCTGGATGCTTTTATTGAAAATCGAGAGCAGCCGATTGCGGCGTGTGAACTGTTATCGGATGCGGAAAAGCGGCATCTCATTTACGATTTAAACAACACTAAAAAAGACTATACGCCCGCCGGACAAAACCTGTTGACCTTATTTGAAATGCAGGTCAAAAAAACGCCCGACGCGCCCGCTTTGCGCTTTGCGGAGGAGGTTTGGACGTACCGGGAATTTAACGAAAAAGCCAATCGTCTCGCGCGTTTTTTACAAACGCAAGGCGTTGATCGTGAGCAGGTTATCGCAATTTGTGCGGAGCGTTCTTTAGCAATGCCTTTAGCGATTTACGGCATTTTGAAAGCGGGTGCGGCTTACTTGCCGATTGACCCGCAGCACCCGGTCGAGCGCGTTAATTTTATGCTGCAAGACGCAAATGTCCGTTTGTTTTTAAGTCAAAAACACCTGACGGAAAGTCTCAAACCGGAAGGTGTGCAGGTCATAAATTTGGACAGCGACGCGGATAGATTTACCGCATTTTCGGGGGAAAATTTGGAGCAAAAACCACAGCCGCAGGATTTAGCTTACGTCATTTACACCTCCGGCAGCACGGGAAAACCCAAAGGCGTTGCCGTCGAGCACCGCAGTATTGTTAACCGCTTAGATTGGATAAAAGACCTCGTACAGCTCGATGCAACGGACGTTTATCTGCAAAAAACACCGTACACTTTCGACGTCTCCGTTCCTGAATTTTTTTGGGCTTTGCAGATCGGCGGCAGTATCGTCATGGCGCAGCCGGGCGGACACAAGAGTCCGCCGTATTTGCTCGACACCATCGAAAAATACGGGGTGACGAGCATTCATTTCGTGCCGTCGATGTTGCGTGTGTTTTTGGAGGAAAAAGGCTTGGAAAAGTGTGCTTCGCTGCGTCGTGTCTTCATCAGCGGCGAGGCGATTTCAGCGAGTCTGCAAAATCGCTTTTTTAATAAATTCGACTTGCCGCTGCACAACCTTTACGGTCCGACCGAAGCCGCCGTCGAAGTCACCCGGTGGCAGTGCCGCCCGATCCCGGAAGATGCACTCGTACCCATCGGCGTGCCCGTGGCGAATACACAAATTTACCTTCTCGATGACGAGCTGCGACCCGTGCCGCAGGGCAGTCCGGGCGAGCTGTACATCGCCGGCGTACAGGTTGCGTGCGGCTACCTCAATCGCCCGGAGTTGACCGCCGAACGCTTTGTCGCCGACCCTTTCAGCCCTGACCCGGGCGCAAAAATGTACCGCAGCGGAGACTTAGCCCGGTATCGCCCCGACGGTGTAATCGAGTACCTCGGGCGTGTAGATTTTCAAGTGAAATTGCGCGGTTTTCGCATCGAACTCGGCGAAATCGAAACTCGTTTGGAGGAACACGTTGCCGTCACACAAGCCGTTGCCGTCGTCCGCGAAAATGACAAAAAAGAACAAGAACTCGTCGCCTTTTACACCGGCGAGAAAGTGCCGAACGACATCCCGTTTATTCATCACCTCGCCGCTCGCTTGCCCGAGTATATGATACCGAAGCATTTCGTACATTTGCCCGAATTTCCGCTGGGTTCGAGCGGAAAAGTCCGACGCAAAGATCTGCCGCAAAGCAATTTCGTAACGGAAAAAACGACTACGACTTACGCAGCACCCGACACGCAACTCGAAGAAATCATCGCCGAAATGTGGTGCGAATTGCTGCCCGCCGAGCGCGTCGGAAAGCACGACAATTTCCTTGATTTAGGCGGTCATTCGCTGACGGCCATTCGTTTGGTTTCCCGTATCGCGGATGCGTTTGAACTGAATTTGCCGATTGATTTGGTGTTCAAAAATCCGACTTTGGCGACTTATGCGGCGGCGGTGGAAGGGGTAATGTTGGAGATTTTGGCGGAGGAGAGTGGAGAGTAGAGAGTGAAGAGCGAAGAGCCGGGTAGGCGACACTTTACTTAGGCAGAAAACGGAGAAATTGAGAAGTAATCGGTAATTAAGCAGAAGGGGAGTGTCGGGTATCTTTTCCGCAAAAAAAATTAGTCAATCGACTAAAGTCGATGCTACGGCGCGGGCAGTGACTCAAACCATTCAAACTAACAAACAACTCAAACAAAAATTTTGCACGTCCTAATCCTCACCACCGGTCTCACAGGCATTCTCAACGCATCCTTTGCGGCGGCGGCGAACTTGCAGCGGGACGGAATGCGGGTGACATTGGGCGCACCGTGTGCGGTCGGGGAGCAGGTAAAATTGCAGGGTTTTGAGTTTTTACAACTGCCGCCGGTCAATTATGAACCTGCGCCGGAAATACCGAATTTCAAAGGTTTCGGGCGAAAAGTGCAGCGATTTATTTACAAACAAAGACACAAAAAAACGAGACAGGCGGCGGCGATTGACAACCTCGGAACGGAAATTTTTTGGCAAAAAATAATGTCCGTTAAGCCCGATTTGTTGCTGATTGACGTCGAGTTGCACGAGCACATCATGACCGCCGTGGCGAAAAAAATGCCCGTTTTGCTGCTGAGTCAGTGGTTTTCTTTGTGGGAGCGCGACGGACTGCCGCCGCTGACCGATGCGACAATTCCGGGAGTCGGGCGCAGCGGTAGCTTTACGGTTTTAAGGAAAAGATGGCGGAATTTGCGACGCGAAAGAAAGCGGATTTTTGCGAAAAAAAGACTGTTGAGCGGGGGGACGGACCGGCGTTCGGTGTTGCTCGCTTACGCGCAAAAAATCGGATTTCCGCTGCGGTATATTCCGGATAATTTTTGGCCGGGACCGTTTACCTACGCCGAGTTGCCGGTGCTGTGTATGACGGATTTTGAAGCGGAATTTCCGCACGTGCCGCGACCGGGTTCAGTGTACATCGGCAGACAGGTTTTTGCGCAGCGAAAAGAGGGCAAAACGGACGCGAAAACGGAGAAAAAATTAGAGAAAATTTTTGAGAGAAAACGCACGGAAGGCAAGCGGCTTTTGTACTGCTCGGTCAGCACTTTTCGGCGGGGCGATACGGCTTTTTTGCAGAAACTGTGTACGGCGGTCGGAGAGGAAAAAGATTGGTTATTGATTATCGGTCTCGGTGGTTTAGCGGCGGAAAAAGACTTGACGAATTTGCCCGAAAACGTCTTTGCTTTCGGCTACATTCCGCAGTTGAAAGTGTTGGCGCAGGCGGATTTGAGCATCAATCACGGCGGCATTCATACCATCAACGAGTGTCTGCATTTCGGGGTGCCGATGTTGGTCTGTTCGGGCAAGCGGAGCGACCAAAACGGCTGTGCGGCGCGGGTGCATTTCCACAAAATCGGCATCATGGCAGACAAAGATAAAGACGACGCGGCGGCAATAAAAAAGAACATTAAAACAGTGCTGACCGACCCGGTTTTTTTTGAGAAAATACAGGATATGCAACGGCGCACGGCACACTACCGAGAGGAGAAAATTTTAGAGTGCACGGTACGCGATTTTATGACTGAAAACGCAAACGCCGCCGTATGAAAAACACGATTTTTTTAGATGCGGAAATCGAGGTTTTGGTTGTATCGGCGGGCGGGGTAGGTACGACTTTTTTACTGCGGGAATTTGCAAAATACAAAACCGTCAACGACCCCGATAATCGGGATGGTTTCAAGCATTTGCCGCTGCCGCCTTTCAGCCGTAATGAAAATTTGAAAGTTATCTATATTTTCGGTAATCCGCTGACGGCGACGGTGTCGCTTTTTCGGAGAAAATATCAGCACACACAGTCGATAAAAATGCAGCAGTACGCCGCGCCGGAATTTTTGATACCTTACGAAATGACGCTGTCGGATTACACGGCGCAAGGAAAAAACGGCTTACCTTTCCGCCGACATTTTGAAAATTGGAAAACGCATTTTGCGCGACACGAAATTTTGTTTTTGCGCTATGAGACGCTGTTTGAAAATTTGGAAATTATAAGAGAGTTTTTGAATTTACCGACTGAATTTTTAATAAATTTTCCGAGTAAAAAATTGCGCAAGTCGAGCTTGGAGGGGTTGGAGGCGGAGACTTTGGCAGGACTGAATAAAATGTACGGAGCATTGGCGGAAGAGACGGAGAAATTACCGGATTTTTGGACGCAGCGGGGAGATAAAACGCGGCTTGAGATTTTGAAAAACAGAAGCTATCGACGGGCACTGGTCAAGGCTTTTTGGCAGTATTTTCCGTATTTGCGGAAGGTGAAAAATACATTGGCAAAAGCAGCAAAAGTGTCCGACACTTAACTCCGGCATAGGCAGCGATTTTAAGGAATGCTACCGCATCAAAGCAAGAAAAGTGTCGGACACTTGGAAGGGAAAAGACCTTTAAATCCCTTTAAAAATGTCCGATACTGTTAACTCTTAAATTTACCGATTGAGCTTTAATTTCACAGCATTTTGCTTGGGTCAAAAGTCGGACATTTAAACAAAAAAGATGAGCAAAATTATCGCACGCACCTTCTTTAGTCTCTCGCGCCTGTTCCGCGCAGCGGGTAAAAAAGTACAGCCGCGCGACCCGCAATGGGCGGCAATTCTGCGGGAATGGAAGGAAAAACGCGGCGACCAAACTTTGCGTATGGAATATGACCTCGATGCCGACTCGACAGTCTTTGATTTAGGCGGATTTAAAGGGCAATGGGCGAGCGATATTTATGCCCGCTACCGCTGCATAATCGAAATTTTTGAACCTTATTTGCCCTTCGCGACGGGGATAGAGCAGCGATTTGCCAAAAATCCGGATGTGCGCGTACACCGCTTCGGTTTGGATGCGGAAGACAAAAAGATGAGCATTTCACCCGCCGGCGATGCGACTTCTTTGTTTACAAATGAGGAAAAAAGCGGGGGCGAAGAGGTTAATTTAAAACGTGCAAAAGGCTTTTTACAAGCGAATAATTTCGACCGCATCGACCTAATGAAAATCAACATCGAAGGCGGCGAATACAGTCTGCTGGAGCATTTAATCGAGGAAAATCTGACGCAAAATATCGATAATATTCAGGTGCAATTTCACCACTTTATGCCGAATGCCAAGGCGCGGATGCAGGCGATACAGGAAGGTTTACGCAAGACGCACGAATTGACGTATCAATATGAATTTTTGTGGGAGAATTGGAGGAAGAGGTGAGAGGAGAAAAGGGGAGAGGAGAGAGGCGCGCGTGACTCTCTCCTCTCTCCTCGCCCCTCTCTCCTCAACCACAAATGCCGAGAACGCAGCCGTAACCGAAATATTCACAGAACGAAACTCAAAGCAGCATCCCACTCAATGATAACAACCAGACTCAAAGCCGGAATGGGCAATCAGATGTTTCAGTACGCTTTCGGACTGCGACAAGCGCGGGCGGCGGGTACGGAATTGGCGATTGATTTATCGCTGCTTTTGGACCGGGCGCGGGGAAAAGACCACGTTTATCGGGATTATGATTTGACGATTTTTGCTATGCAGCCGAAATTTACGGTCGCGCCGGGGCTGTTGCGATTTTTGTATAAAAGCAATAGTAGTAAGGTCGGAAAGGCAATGCGCGGATGGACGGCGCGGGGCAAAAAGTACGTGCGTGAGCCGCATTTTCACGTGGATGAAAAGATTTTGAAAATGCGGGAGGACGGAATAATTTACGAGGGTTGGTGGCAAAGTGAGCGTTATTTTTCGGACATTGCGCCGGAAATCAGAAAAGCTTTTGCTTTTCGGACGCCGGTGCTGCCGGAGTCGCAGGAATTGCTGCGCAGTATTCGAGAAAATAACTCGATTTGCCTGAATGTGCGCCGTACCGATTTTTTAAAAACGCCGGAATTGAACAGCACGAATAAGGATTATTTTTTGCGGGCGGCGGCGGAAATCGCGAAAACCGTAGAGTTACCGCATTTTTTTATCTTCTCGGACGACGTGGAATGGTGTGCGGAAAATCTCGATTTGCCCTATCCGACGATTTTGGTAACGCACGCGCACAAGGGGCAGAAATTCGGAAATTACTTGCAGTTGATGACACAGTGTAAGCACTTTATTATTCCGAACAGTAGTTTTGCCTGGTGGGCGGTTTGGTTGAGCGAAAGTGTTGATAAACAAGTGATTGCGCCGAAAAATTGGTTTGCAACGGGGGAGTTTGATACGCGGGATTTGGTGCCGGAGAAGTGGGTGCGCATGTGACTTGAACCGGATTCGCGGATTTAGCGGATGAAGCGGATTTTGGCAGATTTTTTCTTGCGTCTCTGTGTTTCTTTTTTATCCTTTACATACGTCATCCTCCCGGGACACGACGCCGGCGAAGCCTTGCCCGAAATGACCGCTTTTGCCGTGAAAATGTGATTATGAATTTGAAAAATATCCTCTTTTTATTGCTTGTGGTCGTGCTGTCTTCCGGCTGCGTGAAGTATCGCAGTTTGTTGAATTACAGCGGTTTACCCGAGTTGCCCTCGGATGCGCAGTTGATAGAAAACTACGTGCCGGTGGTCTTGCAGCCCGCCGATATTGTGGCGGTGAATGTGAGCAGCTCGGCGATTGCTGCGGCGGCTCCTTTTAACGGTGAGTCAAACGGTTATTTGGTGGACTCCGACGGAAATATCGAACTGCCGACCTTAGGCACGATGCCCGTTGCGGGCTTGACTTTGGCGGCGGCAAAAGATACGATACGAGCGGCTTTGCGTCCGTATTTTACCGAAAAACCGATTGTGAATGTACGCCTGCTCAACTTCCGCGTCAGCGTCAACGGCGAGGTGGCGAGTCCGAGCATCATCGCCGTACCGAACGGGCGGATTACGATGATTGAGGCGATTACGCAGGCCGGCGATTTCACCTCTTATTCGCGCCGCGACAGTATCTTGGTTATCCGCGAATTCGAGGGCGAACGCACCTTCGGCTACATCGACTTTAACTCCGCCGACGCCTTTACTTCCCCTTATTTTTACCTGCAACAAAACGATGTGGTCTATGTCAAACCTTCGCCGCTGAAAACGACGACGGTACGCGACCCGGCGCAGCGCATTTTGCCTTATGTGAGTGTGGTGTCGGGGCTTTCGGCGTTGATAATCAGTGTTTTGCGGTTGAGGGGGTAGGTAAGAGAGGGAAGAGGAGAGAGGAGGCAAGAGATTTTACTTTGATTTCAAAAAAATGCAGACCATAAGTTCGGTTTTCATTCAAAATGAGAGAACCAAAAAACTCAAAAATTAACCCGCAAACCCAAGCCCGGAGAAAGTTCCCCCGAATCGGGGGTTAGGGGGCTGAAGACGCGGGGAGAGAAAACCCGTCCAACGTTCACCTTTTACCGTCCACCAAAAAAAATCACCATTCAAAACAATCCAAACGCCGCCACCGACCAAAATGAACTGCTGAAGCTCGACCTGCGACGGTGGTTTTTTCGCCTGCTGTCCTATTGGTGGCTGTTTTTGCTGTGCCTCGGGGCGGCTATGTACGCCGGGCATCATTACGTGACGACGGTGACGCCGCAGTACGCGACGAGCGGAATTTTGCTGATTAAAGACGCGGGGACGAGCGGCGGGATTTCCGAAGGAAGTATTTTGCTGCAAGAGGGACTGACCGGCGGCGGTAAGTCGATGGACAACGAAATTCAGATTTTGAAGTCGCTGACGCTGATGGAGCGGGTCGTGGATAGGCTCGGCGCAAACATTAACTACTACCGCAGCGGCGAAGAACGCGACACGGAACTGTACCGCGACGCGCCCGTGGTCTTAGACACTTTTGCCTTTGCGGGTGAGCGTCCGTTCGGGCTGTCGTTCTTTTTGGAATTGCGCGATACGGCGACTTTTGCCATCAAATTTGCGGAAGGACAACAGGCGAAAACGCAGCGTTTCGGCGAAATTTTTGCGACGGAAGCGGGCGTTTTTCAGCTCTCGCGGCGACCGGATACCGACCTGCTGCCCGGCACCTACCGGGTGAATATTCGTCCTTTGGATTTGGTGGCTTACTCTTACAAAAATCGCTTTACGGTGCGGCGCATCGGCAGTCAGATTGCGTCGAGCGTCTTGGATTTGTCGATGACCGACCCGATACCGCAGCGGGCGGCAGACGTGATTAACACCGTGATACAGGTCTATAACGAGGAGGAAATCGAGGACAAAAATCGGGTGCTGCTCAATACGTTGGACTTCATCGACGAGCGCGTCGGCAAGCTGACCGAGGAGCTGGATGCGGTCGAGGGCGGTATCCAAAATTTTAAAGCCCGCAACGAAATTATCACGAGCGATGCGGCGTCGAGTCGGGATTTTGTGATGAATGAAATTCGCGCTTCTCTGCAAAATTTGTCGGAGTATGAAGTGCGAAAGGAATTGCTCACTTCACTCGAAAATTTGGTGCGCAGCAACGCCGGTAACAAGGATTTAATACCCGCGAATTTGATTGCCGATAATCCCGTTTTGTCGGGCTTGGTGACGCAATACAACGAGAGTCTTTTGGAGCGCGACCGCTTAGCAAAGGCGGCGAGTCCGCAAAATCCGACGTTGATTATTTTGGAAGAAAGGCTGACCGATATTCGCGCTCTGATTTTGGAAACGATACGCAATTTGCGCAGCGATTTGAATATTCCGATGCGGAAAATTCAGACAAAAATCGACAATTTGCAGCGTAACATGAGCAACGTGCCGAGTATGGAAAAGGCACTGCTGGAGCAAATTCGCTTGCAGACCGTCAAAGAAAATCTCTTCCTCTATCTGCTGCAAAAACGCGAAGAAACTGCCCTCAGCGAGGCCGTCACCGCACCGAATACGCGAGTCGTGGACAGGGCACGGGTGCCGAAATTTCCCGTCTTTCCCAAAAAACGCATGGTCTATCTGGCCTGCGCGGCGTTGGGGCTGATTATTCCGCTGCTGTTGGTGACGGTGTTGGGCTTTTTTGAAAATAAAATACAGTCGGAAGACATGATTACGGAGCTGACGAACATCCCGATTTTGGGGCGTATCGCGCTTTCCAAGAAGAAAGAAGACATTGTAGTTAAGCAGGGTTCGCGCTCGGCGATTGCGGAAATGTTTCGGCTGCTGCGCACGAATTTAAACTACCTCAACGTCGATAAAAAACGGCAAATCGTATTGATTACTTCCTCGGTTTCGGGCGAGGGAAAATCCTTTGTCGGTTTGAACCTGGCGATGACCGTTGCCCTTTCCGACAAAAAAGTTATTCTGCTCGGTATGGATTTGCGCAAGCCGAAAATGCACCAATACCTCGGCGTGGAAAACGGCAGAGGGCTGTCTGATTATTTGGTACAACAGGCTGAATTAGAAGATGTTGTGCAAGAATTTTCAGGCAGTAAAAACCTGTCTTACATTACCTCCGGTCCGATACCGCCGAACCCCGCCGAGTTGATTTTGTCGAATCGCATGGACGAATTAATTGAAAAACTCAGCACACAGTACGACTACATTATCATCGACACGCCGCCGATTGGCTTGGTTTCGGACGCCCTGCTGCTGCGCAAATACGTGAGCAATATGCTGATTGTCGTCCGCCAAAAATACACCAAGAAAAACATGGTGCGCGACCTGCAAATGCTCTACGCGAATGATGAGTTGAAAGGTGCGGGTTTGGTATTTAATGCGGTGAAGCAGGGGCGCAGTTATTACGGCTACGGCGGGTATAATTACGGTTACGGGCAGGGGTATTATACGAGTGAGGAGTGAGTTTTTTGCCTGAAAACAGGTGTCCGACAATCGCTGTTCGGTGATTTATCGTTGAAATTTGAAGTTGTGAATTTTCGCTTGAGTAAATTGTCAGACACCTTCGCTCCCTCCGCCCGCCCGGGGTTGATTGGTTCTGTTTACCACAGACTTGAGCGCGAAGAAAGTTCCCCCGAATCGGGGGTTAGGGGGTTGAAGAAGTGTAGAGCCGGGCGTCTTCAGCCCCCTCCGCCCCCGAATCGGGGGAACCCTACCGGGAGCGACTTATGCCCCGGTGCGCTGAACTTTAGAACCGGTCAGCCCTGTCCTCCGCCCGCTGAAAACCGGTATTTTAACAAAAAAATTCCCCAAATCCGGCACACACCCGCCGGTTTTTCTATTTTTGTTTTTCATTTAAGAATTTTCCCCTCTACACAATCTACCTCCTTCGGAAAAAAGAAAACCGCGCTTCCCTTCATCGCAGGTTTTGAGAAAACTACCACACAGAGTTAAAAATGAGCATTTCGGGTTGTCCGAAACGGTGACTTTCAGACTCGCAAAAACTTTCTTGTGCTTTTTAATTCCATAGAATTCGCGCTGTTTTTGCCGATTGTTTTCATCCTCTATTGGTTTGTGATGAACAAGAATCTGCGGTTGCAAAACCTCTTTATCGTGCTGGTCAGCTACGTCTTTTACGGCTGGTGGGATTGGCGTTTTTTGTCGCTTATTATTTTCAGTTCGATTGTCGATTTTATCCTCGGGCAGCGGATGGAGGACAGTCAAAAAGAAAGAACGCGCAAGGGTTTGTTGTGGATTTCGCTGTGCGTTAATCTCGGTTTGCTCGGCGTTTTTAAGTATTACGACTTCTTTGTTTCGGAGTTTATCACGGCCTTCGGCGGGGATGCGAGTCGCAGTACGCTCAACATTATTTTGCCCGTCGGTATCAGTTTTTATACCTTTCAGACGCTGAGTTATACCATTGATATTTACCGCAAAGACATGAAAGCGGTGCGGGATTGGGCGGTGTTTTTTGCCTACGTGAGCTTCTTTCCGCAGTTGGTCGCCGGACCCATCGAACGGGCAACGCGTCTGGTGCCGCAGTTCAAAAAACCGCGTGTATTCGAGTACGACAAAGCCGCCGACGGGATGCGACAAATCCTGTGGGGATTATTCAAAAAAGTCGTGATTGCCGACAACTGTGCCGCCCTCGTCGAGCGCATTTTCAGCAACTACGAAACCATGGGCACCGGCACGCTGATACTCGGTGCGGTCTTGTTTGCCTTTCAGATTTACGGTGACTTTTCGGGTTATTCCGACATTGCCATCGGTACGGCGCGGCTCTTCGGTTTCGACCTGATGCGCAACTTTGCTTACCCCTATTTTGCGCGCGATATTGCCGAATTTTGGCGGCGTTGGCACATTTCTTTATCGACTTGGTTTCGCGATTATCTGTACATTCCGCTCGGCGGCAGCCGCGTCGATACGAAGTTCAAACTGGTGCGCAACACCTTTGCCATCTTCATTGTCAGCGGCTTCTGGCACGGCGCGAATTGGACTTTCCTCTTTTGGGGCTTCCTGCACGCGATGTATTTTTTGCCTTCTTTGCTGCGCGGAAAAAATCGCAAAAATCTCAACATCGTCGCCGAAAATCGTGCCCTGCCCAACGTTAAAGAACTCGCGCAAATGCTGTGGACTTTCAGCATCGTCACCATCGCATGGATTTTCTTTCGCGCCGAGACTATTACGGACGCCTTCGGCTACATCGGGCGCATGTTTACCGAGTTAGAATTTGACGCGGAAATCTACCGCAAACACATTTTCCTGCTCTTCGGCATCGGCGTTTTATTGCTCATCGAATGGGCGCAACGTCGCAAACAGCACGGTCTGCAATTTCACAGTGACACCCGCGTACCGCAGCCGGTGCGTGCCGTTGCTTACGTGATGACGGCTTTGGCGATTATCCTGTTTACGAGCGGAGAAGAGACGGGTTTTATTTATTTTCAGTTTTAAAAAAGGAGAGAGCGAAGAGGAGAGAGGGGAGAGGCGCGTTAGTTAACACCGCCTCTCTCCTCTCTCCTCGCCCCTCTCTTCTCAACTACACAACATGAACACACAAAATAGAAAAATAGCTTGGTTTACGGCGAAAATCGCGCTCTACTGCGCGGCGGTTTTCGGCTGTAACGTGCTGCTCGGCATGTGGCTCAAAACTTACGAAACCGTCGATTTAAATTCCATCGGCTTCCTGTTTGCGGAGACCGCCTGGGCGGAATATTACGAAAAAGACGAACCCGTCGATGTGCTGGTACTCGGCTCTTCGCACGGCTTGCACAGCTATCGCCCGGAGACTTTAAAGGCGGAAATGAACGTCGAAAATGCCGTTTGGAATCTCAGCAGCGCGGCACAAACGCCCGTGACGAGTTACTTTATGTTACAGGAAGTTTTGAAAAAAAACAAACCGCAGTTGGTCGTTTTCGACCTCTACGTCATGGTTTTTTCGAGCGACCGACAGTTGCCCTATGCGCGTTACAATTACTTCGGTTTGCAAGACGGCCCCGTGAAAGATGCTTTGCTAAACGAAGGATTTCCGCTGCACGACCGCGTGAAATTTAAGTACTTTCCGACCTACGTGTATCGCAAAAATCTGCGCGTAAAAATCAATAAACTACTCGGTCGTCAATACTTGCCGCCGCAGACCGAACTCTACGAAAGCTACGGATACAGCTACACGCCCGACACGATGTCGATGGATAAATTGCACAATGACAATCAATTCGGTAAGTTTAAAATCGACCCCGAAAAGCTGACGGAACGTAATTTTGAATACGCCGAAAAGGTCATCGAAACCTGCAAAGCCGCCGGCATTCCTATCGTCCTGACGACCGCACCGATGCCTGAGTTTTCTATCCAAACGATTGAAAACTACGATAAAATCACCGAAAAATTCAACACCTTCGCCGCCGCGCAGGGTGTGCCGTATTATGACTTCAACATCAACCGCATCGCCGAAGTCAAAGACGAATACCACTACTACGACGACGACCATATGAATCAAGCGGGGGCGACGACCTTCAGCAAAAATGCAGCACCGATATTAAAAAAATACCTCAACCGCGCATCCTCGGACTCATCCCTGCCCGCGCGGGGTCAAAAGGAGTCCCCGGCAAAAACAGCCGACCTCTCTGCGGCAAACCGCTGATAAATTACAGCATCGAGTCGGCCTTAGCCTGTCCGCTGCTGCACGAAGTCTGCGTCACGACCGACGGCAAACACATCGCCGAAATCAGTCGCCGCGCCGGCGCCTCCGTGCCGTTTCTGCGCCCCGCTGCTTTAGCGACCGACACCTCGCCCGGTATCGACGCGGTGATACATGCCGTAGAGTTTCATCAAAGTCAAGGCGAAAACTTCACCACCGTCTGTCTGCTGCAACCCACAAATCCGCTGCGCACCGCCGCCCAAATTACCGCCGCCGTCCGCACGTTCACGGAAAGCGAAGCGGACAGCCTCATTTCCGTCCGCCGAGTGCCGCACCAATACAACCCGCACTGGACTTTTAAATCGGACGCCGAGGGTAAATACTTACACATTGCCACCGGCGAAAAAGACATCATTTCGCGCCGCCAAGAACTGCCGCCCGCCTACCACCGCGACGGCTCGATTTACCTTGTCAATACCGAAATTCTGCTGCAACGCCGCTCCCTTTACGGTGACAAAATTGCATTTTTTGTGAATGAAGGAGCGGCGTATGTGAACATCGATACGGAAGCGGATTGGAGGGAGGCGGAGCGGGTTGTTGGGGGGGCTGCGTCTTCAGCCCCCTAACCCCCGATTCGGGGGAACTTTCTGCGTGCTTGAGTTTACGGTAATTCTCAAATTTTTTGGTTCTCTTTTGATGTGAAAACTTGTACTTCAAGCGTGACCTTTTTAGAGACGCATCTTTGTTCAAAACGAATTTAAGTTACAACGATGTATACTCCCCCGCTCCGGGGGTCCGGGGGTCTTCATTACGGCTCTGCGTCTCTAAACCCCTAACCCCGGGGCGGGGAACTTTCTTCGCGCTCAATTCTGCGGTAATTCTTAAATTTCTCGCTTTACTCTTTCAGCGCAAATCATAAAAAATCATAAAAATCAGCGTAAAAAAAACACATAACCACCACTTCTGCTACGTCATCGCCCACGGTTTCGCCGCCCGTATGCTCCTCCAAACCGGTCTCATCCGCCGCCTTACCGCAGCCGCTAAGACCGTTGCCCTCATCGTCCCCGATGCCGTTGATGCCAATATCGCAGCCCTCAAAACCGACCCGCGTATTTCCGTTTACGAAGCGACTTTCACCACCAATTTGTGGAGCGACGACTACCTTTTTAAACGCAAATACTACCTCGAAGACATTGAAAAAAATCCCGCTTTGTGGGAAAAACACGTGCAAAGCGTGCGTTACAACACCTCCAAACACCCGTGGCGGCGCGTGCGTCCGTTTTTGTACTACGGCATTTACAAGTTAAATAAAATCTTTCCCGGCATTCGGGCGCGCTTTCAAAAACGGGAAAAAACTTATCTGCAATCGGAAAAAGTAACGGCTCTGCTGCGCGAAATTCAGCCCGAAGTCGTCGTTTCTACCTATCCCGTTTCCTTTTTGGAGGCACAGGTTTTGTATGCTGCCAAGACACAAAACATCACGACGGTGACGCATCTTTTAAGTTGGGATAATATTACCGCAAAAGGTCATTTTCCCGTTGTGACGGACTACTATTTGGCTTGGGGAGAAATTATGCGCAGCGAATTAAAGCAGTATTACAACTTACCGGACGAGCGCATCAGCGTCTGCGGCGTACCGCATTTTGACGAGCATTTTAAGATAAAACAAGCCCCGCGCACGGCGGAATTGCTGACGGATTTGGGTTTAAATCCGAAGCACCCTTACCTGTTCGTGCCGATGAGTTCGCCCGTTTTTTCTAAGTATGAAGTAGAGGTCGTCGAGTGGTTGGCGGCGGCGGTCAGAGACGATGTTTTCGGTGAAAAAATGCAGCTTTTGGTGCGCCCGCATCCGCAAAATATGACGGGTTTTATGGCGGACAAAAGTTGGCTCGGTCGCTTGCAGAATTTAGTCGGAAACCGCGTCGGGGTTGACTTTCCGCAGTTAAACAAAAGTAAAATGCGGTGGTCTTTACGGCAGAAAGATATGAACCGCTTGGCAAATACTTTGGCGGGCTGTGCGGTGTGTTTGAATATCGGTTCGACCGTTAGCATCGAGGCGTTACTGTACGACAAACCGGTGATTTTGACCTCCTTCGATGCCGACCGAAAACTGCCCTTTTGGCGATCGGCAAAGCGTCTCGTCACTTATACGCATATGGCAAAATTCGTCGCCGCCGGCGGTGCCGAAGTTGCCGATTCTTATACGGATTTAACCCAAAAAATTAAAAACTATCTCGACAATCCTTCGCACAGAATGGCAGAAAGACAAAACGCCCTCAATGCGGAATGCCGCAGCAACGACGGAAAAAACACCGAACGCGCCGTCGCCACCGTTTTAGAAATTTTACAAAAAGAAACACAACCAAAATCCACCCCGACACTTTAAGCAAAATGCGCCCGTCCACCGTCCACCGTCCACCGTCCACCTTTTTCAACATCGACGCAATCCTGTTCAAACTATTTTGCTTGTTCGCATTGCTTGTACCGTTTGAACACATTCTCGAAGTATTCTTCGACATTGAAACCGTCTTCAAACCCTACCGCGTCGTCTCGCTGCTCATCATCGCTTTGTACGGTATCAAACTGCTGAACGGCAAAGCGCGAAAACTGAATTTTTCGCGCGACCTGCCGCTGTATCTCATTTTTGTGTACGGTATTATCGTCTCGTTGGTACAGATGACAACGGGCAGATTTTCCATGAAACTCTTCAACAACGACCTGTTTCAAATCGGGCTGTACCTGATTACGTTTTTTATTTTTCAAAATACACAACTGACTAAAAATCAGTGGCTAAAAGTCTTTTGGAGTCTGACGGCGGGTATTTGTCTGAATGCCTTTTACCTCTTCAATGCCTTCTTTTTTCTCGGAAATTACGGACGACAGGGCGGTTTTATGAATAACCCGAATTACGTCGCCTTGAGCATCACGGTCGCGGTGGCTTTCCTGATTTATCGCCTTTCGGCTGCACAAAAAACGCGGACAAAACTGCTCAGCGGCGCACTCATTTTGTTCCTGCTTTTCGTATTTCCGGTCACCGGCAGTCGTTCCGGATTGGCAATTTTAGCGGTCATCGGCTTGCTGACTTTCTTTTTCGCCTCCCTGCGCAGCAAACTGATAACCGTCGCGGCGGGCTTGGGTTTGCTCTTTTTCTTCGTTAATCAAAACTCCGAAAAATTCAACGTCGGCGCGCTTTTCGTCCTCACCAATCGCTTAGAAAAAAAGCAAAACGTGGAAGACGTGCGCATTCCCGTGTGGCGAAATGCTCTGCTCGCCGGCGAAAAAGTGTGGTTTACCGGCATCGGCATCGGGCAGTTCAAAGCGCAGTTTTCGAAGCTGATGCAAAACGAATACCACGACCAAATCGTCAAAATCGTGCAGCGCGGCGCACACCTTTCGATACACAGCGACTATATAGGTTTGCTCGTCATTTACGGGATTCCCGGGCTGCTGTTGTACCTGTATTACCTCGCAAAACTCGCACTCACATTGCTGCGGAATATGCGTTTTGCAACCGATAAACCGCTGCGCAGATTTTACCAATTCAATCTCATGGTACTGTTTTCCATCGCCGTTTTCGGACTCAGTTCGGAGAATTTTCTCAGCCCGCTGTACTGGGTGCTTTTCGCGCTTTTAGCGGCTGCTTTGCAAGTGTTTTTGCCGGCTATCAAAGTACAAAATCGAGTTCAAGTCAGCGCACGAAGTCTAACATCTAAAGTCTAAAATCTAATATCTTGACCAACATGCAAAAACTACTCGTCACCGGCAGTTCCGGTCTCATCGGCTCGGAAGTCGTGCGTCATTTTGCCCGCAAGGGGTGGAAAATATACGGCATCGACAACAATATGCGCGCTGATTTTTTCGGTGAGAAAGGCGATACGCGCTGGTCACAGCAGCAGTTGCAGTCCGATTTTCCCGACTTCACGCACCACGAAGCCGACCTGCGCGACCGCTCGAAAATCTTGGAATTGGTCAAAGAAATCAAGCCTGATTACATCAGTCATACCGCCGCGCAGCCGAGCCACGATTTAGCGGCAAGTCGCCCTTTTGATGACTTCGACGTCAATGCGGTCGGTACGCTCAACCTGCTGGAGGCGGCGCGCAATTACTGCCCCGAGTCGCCCTTTGCGCACATGAGCACCAACAAAGTGTACGGTGACGCGCCCAATAATTTACACCTCGTCGAGCAGGAAAAACGCTACGATTACGGCGATGCGGCTTACCAAAACGGCATCAAAGAATCTTTCACCATCGACCAATCCAAACACTCCCTTTTTGGTGCCTCCAAAGTCGCGGCCGACGTGATGGTGCAGGAATACGGACGCTATTTCGACATGCCGACCTGTGCGCTGCGCGGCGGCTGTCTGACCGGTCCGAACCACTCCGGGGTAGAGTTACACGGCTTTTTGAGTTATTTGATAAAAGTTAATATTACCGGCGGTCATTACACTATTTTCGGCTACAAAGGCAAACAAGTCCGCGACAATATACACTCTTACGACGTGGCGAAATTCATGGAAAATTTCTTTGAAAATCCGCGCAGCGGCGAGGTCTATAACATCGGCGGCGGGCGCGATAATTCGACCTCGATTTTGGAGGCATTCGACCGCATCGAGGGCATTACGGGAAAGAAAATGAACCACACGTACAGCGAGCAAAATCGCTCGGGCGACCATATTTGCTACATTTCCGACTTGTCAAAAATGAAGGCGCACTATCCGAAATGGGATATTACGAAGGATTTGCAGACGACTTTTGAGGAGATAGCGAGTAGCTGGGAGCGGAGGATTTTTGCGGCGGCGCGAGGGTGAATTTTTGACGCTGATTGTGTATGATTTTTTATGATTTTCGCTGATTTCAAACATTCGCTTACCTTGCTCGCTTTGAGAGGTAAACGGGGATTTGAAATCTCTGCGTTGTCCCTTGCAAATTTGTAAATTGTTTGGGTATCGCTGTATAGTATTTTAGCAAATTGTGGATTTGCAGGGAGAAGCGTTTGGGGTTTCAAATGCCGATTTATCTTTGAAAGCGAGCGATGCAAGAGTATTTATATACACCACTCTGCTCAATTAAAAAAAAAATGAAAAAAGGTTACACATATATAATTGCAGGTGATGGAACTGAACGGGAAATCGAATATGAAGAATTAAATCAATTAAAGAAGGATATCCTTTGGATTTATGATGAAAACATTTGGGAGATAAATTGTGCCTTTGCTCCAAGTTATTCATTCAAATTAAAATATTGGGAATATCTCACTTTAAATGGAGATAAATGGTTTCATGAGGAAGAAAAACAGTTCTACAAAACTGGAGTTATGATTATTTTATTATGTTTCTGTGTAGAATATAATGATATAGCAGGTGGAGACCAAAAGGTATTTAATCAAACTGAAATACCACTAATTACCGAGTACGTTAAAAACTATGTTCCAAATGATGAACCGGAATTAAGATTGAAAGACAAAGTCCTTTTGGGACTTCAAATCGCAAATTCATTAACAGGAAAACAATTAATAAATACGGATTTTGTCCACGAACTGACGAATGAATTTTATATTAATCTAAAAGAAATAGGAAATAATATTATTACATCGTATTACGAACAGAAATTAAAAAAAGAAAACTGAACATAATTATATGACGCTCATGCTCGGCAAAATCCAGTCACGCCGCATACATGAGACTATCAACCAACCAACAAAACCCAATCTTGCATAAAAAACAAAGCGAAAGCCCCCCGTCCACCGTCCACCATCCACCGTCCACCGTCTTAATCGTCTCTTGGAGCATCCTCCCCCAATCCGGCGGCACCTCCGTCATCGTCGAAAA
>JAHDCG010000100.1:0-13054 GCA_020629965.1 Saprospiraceae bacterium
CGACGACTTGGTCGATGACGGCTTCGGAGACGAATTTCATTTGCTAAAGATTTTATATTTTAGACGTTAGATTTTAGACTGCCCGCGTCTCTATGCAAAACAGAAACAAAAGACGATTTTAAATTAAAAAAAAAGGTAACTACTTAGGTGTCTGACACTTGACTCAAGCAAGTATTGAAAAAATCATGTTATACCGAAATCCGACAGAAAAAAAGTGTCTGACACCGGCGTTAAACATAACATCGGTGTCAGCCTGTCCCGTACTTCAGTCGGGAACGCTTTTCTTCGCTTGAACCTTAGATTTATTCGCTATATTTTCGACTTTTACCAAAATCAGCGTCAGACACCTAAGCAATCACAAAAAACGAAATATAAATTATCAGAGCCGAGTCAATCCATCAACCAACAACCATCAACTAAAAAAAAAGCGGGTAAAAGATTTTGCAAAAATCATTTACCCGCTTTTTTTTAAATCTTAAAGGCTTTCTTCACTTTGCTCACATAGTCGAGTTTTTCCCAGGTAAAAGTTTCGACTTTCACCTTTTTGGTTTTGCCCGAGCCGTTGGTAAACGAGACTGTTTTTTTCTCCGACTCGCGTCCCATGTGACCGTAAGCCGCGCTTTCCGAGTAAATCGGGGTGCGCAGTTTCAGACGCTTTTCAATGAAGTACGGACGCATATCAAAGACCTCGCCGACGATTTTTGCGATTTTGCCGTCGTTCATTTTTACCTTCGCCGTGCCGTAGGTATTGACGTAGATGTTGGTCGGCTTGGCAACCCCGATAGCGTAGCTGACCTGTACCAGAACTTCGTCGCAGACACCCGCCGCCACCAAGTTTTTGGCAACGTGGCGCGTCGCGTAAGCCGCCGAGCGGTCCACTTTACTCGGGTCTTTGCCGGAGAATGCACCGCCGCCGTGTGCGCCTTTACCGCCGTAGGTATCGACGATAATTTTGCGACCGGTCAAGCCGGTATCACCGTGCGGGCCGCCGATAACGAACTTGCCCGTCGGGTTGACGTGGTAAGTGATTTTGTTATTAAAGAGTTTCTGCGTCTTTTTATTCGACAATTCTTTGACGCGCGGAATGACGATACTGATAACGTCTTTTTTGATTTGCGCGAGCATTTTTTTGTCCTTGTCAAAGTCGTCGTGCTGCGTGCTGACCACGATGGTGTCGATGCGCACGGGCTTGTGATTGTCATCGTATTCAATGGTGACTTGTGACTTGCTGTCGGGGCGCAGGTAGGTCATTTCCTTGCCTTCCTTACGGATATCCGCCATGACCTGCAGGATTTTGTGTGATAAATCCAAGGCCAACGGCATGTAGTTATCGGTTTCGTTGGTCGCGTAACCGAACATCATTCCCTGGTCGCCGGCACCTTGGTCTTCCGCTTTTTTGCGTTCTACACCTTGGTTAATTTCGGGCGACTGCTCGTGAATGGCAGACAAAACACCGCAGCTTTTGGCCTCGAACATGTACTCCGACTTGGTATAGCCGATGCGTTCGATGACATCGCGGGCGATTTGCTGTACGTCGAGATAAGTAGTGGATTTTACTTCACCGGCGAGTACGACTTGTCCTGTAGTGACGAGGGTTTCGCAGGCGACCTTAGAGGTGGGGTCGAAAGCGATAAAGTGATCGACAAGGGCATCCGAAATCTGGTCGGCTACCTTGTCCGGATGTCCTTCCGAAACGGACTCCGAGGTAAATAAATAAGACATGAATTAATTTTTTCCGCCGCCGATATTTTTTCCGAAAAGTATATGCGGAAGGGTGTCGGGCGGCATTCGAGAAATAAGAAATCGGAAATTGTTCTACAGGAAAATTGTCCGGAGCGGTCTCCCCTTTGTGAAAACCGGCGCAAAGATAAGGAAACGCACAAAAACGGAACGGGTTTTAGAAAACGATTGTTTCGGGAACGAAAAGGAGATTACTTTTGGGGTTTTTCGCCACGTGCCGACTGTCCGTCGATTTTGCTTAGTTTTGCGAGAAGTATCGGCGCAGGTACGGTGTACTTTCTTTACGAAAAAAACACTCTGTTTCGGTGTTTTTCCGGACTTTGCAAATGACAAGTACCTCGTGCAATGATTTATTAGTTTATGACAGTTATATTGATTGCATATTGGAAAGATTTTACGAAGTAAAATCCAAATCATAAACAATCATAAGAATCATAAGAGTCAGGTTCAAAAAAAACTATCAAAATTTAATAAACTGTTGCACTCGTACCTTTTATCGAAAGAAGTAATTACTGCGAAAAAATTAAAAATTCACCTCTATGCTCGGAGCACTCGCCGGTGACATTATCGGCTCTATTCACGAAAAATCGGGGACTAAAACCAAGGCTTTTATGCTGTTTGAAAGCAATTCCGTTTTCACCGACGATACGGTGCTGTCCGTGGCGATTGCGGAGGCAATACTGCGCGGTCTGAGCTACGAAGAAACCGTAATGAGCTACGCGCGGCAATTTCCGAATGCGGGCTACGGCAAAACTTTCAAGAAGTGGTTGCGCGGCGAAATCGTCGGCGCGTACAACAGTTGGGGCAACGGCGCGGCCATGCGCGTGAGTCCGATTGCTTACGCATTTTCGGACTTGGACACGGTGATGACGGAGGCGAAAAAATCGGCGGAAATTACCCATAATCACCCCGAAGGTATCAAAGGCGCACAAGCTGCGGCGGCAGCGATTTTCTTGGCGCGGACGGGCGCGGGTAAGGCGATTATAAAAGATTTTATTCAGGATAATTTTGGGTACGATTTGGAGCGCACTTTGGCGGAAATTCGACCGACTTATAAATTCGATGTCAGCGCACAGGGCAGTGTACCCGAGTCGATTATTGCTTTTTTGGAAGCGGAAGATTTTGAAGATGCGGTCAGAAATGCCGTTTCGCTCGGCGGCGATGCGGACACCATGGCGTCGATTGCGGGCGCGATTGCCGAAGCACATTTCAAATACATTCCCGAAGATATAAAACAGGAAACGCGGCGGCGTATTCCGCTGACACTGATGCAGACGGTTTTGGATTTTGCGGAGAAATACGGGGAGGGGAGTTGAGAGGGTTTGGGGAGTCGGGAGGTTGAGTAGCCTCCTTGAAGTTAATTAAAAAATCCCTTTGCAGTTTTCTTTCTGCAAAGGGATTCTTGTTTATGATTTCTTAATCGAATACAGCAAAAAATCCGAACCGTCCATCAACTACCAACCATCAACCACCAACCAACACTACATTTTAAGACGCAAACCCACCTGCATGCCCGCCGTGAAATATCTTTGCTCCAACTCGTGGCTGTCCAGTGTAAAAGAGTCGAGGTAGTAACGTGCGTAAGGCTCGAAAATAAAGTGGATGGCGGGGGTAATTTTGTAATTAACCGCGACGCTGCCGAATAAACTCAAACCGACATTGTCTTTGAACACATTGTAACGATTGCGGTTGTCGGAGTCAATACTGACTATCTCGCCGGCAGGGTTTAAAATACTGCCTTGCTGACGCGCCAAGATGTTGAGATAGGCACCGGTGTTGAAGGCGAAGTTGTACTTCGGGCGGTCGAATTCGTAGCCGACGAGCAGCGGAATGTCGAGTAATTTGTGGCTGTTTCTGCCTCTGAATTCTAAAATATTTGTTTCATAAATCGTGTCTATACTCAAGACTTCTCCGAACTCGTTTTCGGTAGTAATAATGCGTGCTTCTTCCTCGTAAATTCTTTGTGTAATCGGCTCCCTGATTTTGCTGTAATTCAAACCGGTGCGCACCGCAAAACCGTTTGCCGTGACCACCGAAGCCCGAAACCCGACGCTGAAAGACTCCTGAATTTGCTCGGTTTCGTTGCGCAATGTGGCGTAAGCCGCACTCTCCGGGCTGCGCACGTCAAATGACCGAAAAGCCATATCCAACGACGTCAAAGCATCAAAATAAATGTACAGTTTTCTGCTTTCCCAACCGCATTCGATTTTTGGCATGGCTGCGTAGCGGGTATCGGTGTTGAAAAAATCTTTACTTGCCAACGGACTGACAACGATGTTTTCGCGGGCTGCTTTTTCTTCGGCGGTCAAAACTGCTTTTTCTTCCGCAATCGGCGTGTCTTCCGGTGTATTTTCAGCAGTTTCGGTAAAATCTTTTTGACTGTCTTCTAAATCAGTAACGGCGACGGGGGTAATTTCAGTTTGAACAGCGGGCTTTTCATCAGCGATAAAATTAATCTTATTCTCGGCGGCAGTCGCTGTTTTATGCTCTGTGATTGTCTGCGTTTTTTCTCTGACGGCAGCAGTTTTATCCGTTTTTGCTTCGACAATAATCGCAGGTGATTTTTCACTCGGCAGCGCAGCGGTTTCTTTATTTATTTCAAACGAATTTTCTTCCGCCGTAACCGTTGGATTTTCCGTTGTCACAACCGCACGGTCGGTCGTTTGCACCGCATTTTCCTTTTCCGTTTCGGTCAAAAAGAAAAACAGACCGACGGCAATGACTGTCAAAGCAGCCGCACCCGCCGCCGCGTACCACGGTAACAGCGGTTTGGATTTTTTCTCTTTACGCTGCGCATCTATCGCTTCGAAAAGACCGGCGGGTACCGGCGACTCGTAGCCGTTCAGCTTGTCGCGCAGTAACTTATCCGTATTTTTGTTGTCTTTCATCTCTGTATTTTACGACCGAAAAAAGTCGAATTTATTTTAACCAAAAGCCGAGTGCCATAAAAGCAAAACCCAACAGCGTCCGAAAGTGCGCCAATTTTTCCTGCAACAGTTTACGGGCTTTGACCAACTGCGAGCGGCTCGTGCTTTCGCCGATACCGAGCGCGTCGGCAATTTCTTTGTGACTAAAGCCCTCGATGACGTAGAGGTTGAATACTACGCGGTAGCCTTCGGGCAGTTGCGCGATTTCTTTGAGCAGTTCTTCCTCGGTGAGGTTGCTGACGGCTTCGGCATCTACGGGGCTGTCGTGGTAGTCGGGCAGTCCGATATTTTCTTTTTGGAAGGAACTTTTGTTGTAATTTTTCAGGGCGGTATTGACCGTGATACGCCGAATCCATCCCTCGAACGAGCCTTTCCCCTCAAACTTTTTGAGGTTATTGAAGACTTTGATAAATGCATCCTGAAGTAAATCCTCCGCTTCGGGTCGATGTCGGGCGTAGCGTCGTGTGACCGTCAACATTTTTCCTGCGTAGCGATTAAATAACTCCCGTTGGCAATCCTTGTCTTCGCGTATGCAGCCTTGTATCAGGTCATGTTCTGTCATAGAAAATTGCACGCGGACCGGTTGTGAAGTATAAATTTAGGCAAGGCAGCAAGGAAAAAATTGAGGTGCGAGATGAACCTGCTTTTTAAGAAAAGGGGATTTTCTTGGTTTAAAAAAGCAAAACGGATCTTCATTTACGTCTTCACGCACTAACAAAATGAAAGCGCGACTGTAAAAAAGTTGACTTTTATCCTCTCCCGGAAAAAATTTGATCCGCACGGTTCTAAAAGATTCTCAGGCCTTTTTCTCGCAACTCAACGAAGCAGAGTATTGCAATAATACTCAGGTGAAACTACTACTGACTCATAGACCCCCCCCGTTTCGTTTTCGCTGCCTTATTTCATAAAAATACGATATTTTTTTTATCTTTTTGCAAATAATTTCGGGGAGAGGAAATTAAATTTTCGTAAGTGATTGACTTTTAAATAGTTATGCTCAATTTGCCGTCCGTTATTCATTTGCGCTTTTTCCGATTTTTTTTTAGATTTCACAAACGACGGCGGCTATTTTTTCTGCGTCAATTCCAAAAAACCCTTTATCAAATCATTATCAATCGTCACCGACAAATGATAATGCGCGATTTTCCACTCCTCCCCTGTCCGCTCGACCACCCCCGAGGCGCGACACACGCCCATCCAAGTGTCCAATTTTTCGTCAAACCAAGCCGTGTTGCCGTCCGCATTTTTATAAACATTGCGTTCGATGGTTTTAAAATCCCAAGCCGAGTCGCGGTCGAAGTATTGCTGCGCCCACTTCGCCATTTCATCGCGCGTCCACAGTTCGGTTTGGTCGGTGCCGATATAAATGCCGTCGGCGGTCATGCTGCCGAAAAACGTATCTGCGTCGGCAGTAGCGGCGGCGCGGTGCCAAGCGTTCATCAGGTCGTTGACGGCGCGTTCGGTGTTACGGACTTCGGTGCGACAACCTTGCCGGATACGCGTGTCGGTGATGTCGAGTATTTTCCAACCGGTGTCGGTGCGGTGCAGCGTGAAGGCATTAACGCCGCAGTGATTCATTTTTTGGTCGTAATAAAAGGTGTATTCCGTCCATACCGTTGCCAAGTCCTCGTGCATGTTGACTTCGTAAGACCACAGCCGTTCGTCCAATTTTCCCGCTTCTTCTTTGCCTATAACAGCGATAAAATCTTCAATTTTGCCGCTCTCTGATTGTTGCAGCCCTTTTTCATCTTTAAAGACGGACTTCAGCGTTGCCTGCGGCAAAAACAGTTCGGCGGTTGCTTCGGCATCGGCGCGGCGCATGGCATCGAAAAGCGCATCGACTACGGCAATGACTTCCGTGCGGTCGGTGCTTGTGTCGGTATTGTTTTGGGCAAAAATGAGCAGAGAGGGAAAAAGAAAGAGAGCGATTAAAACGACATTTTTCATACGGCGGAATTAGAACGATTAAGAAAAAGGTAAAAGTACACACTTCCGCAGAGGTAGGCGATGCCGTCTAAAGGGTCGTAGATAAAATCGGATTTGAGATACGGAAAAACGAACTCGCCGATACAAAAAACGACGACGGTAGCGACGACGATTTCAAAAATCGACAAAATATAATCGTCGCCCGCGCGGTACAGTAAGCGTCTTTCAAACAGCAAAAAAGTAAGCAGCACGAGCATAGCCGCGAAGGGATCGAAGTAACTGTCGATGAACGGCAAACGCCAACCGAAAAAGTACTGCCCGACTTGGTGCAGCAACAGCAAGGCAAAAGGAATGAGAAAAGCGGGACGTAAAAATATTTTCATATCAGGTGACGGCAATAAAGGCTACAAAAAATCCGAAAAGAATGAGCGGCGAGAGGGCTAACAGGATGATGAACCCCAAGGCGCGGACGGTTATTTTTCCGGCAATCACAAAAGGCGTATCCCCCTTTTCGATGCGCGAAAAGACGTTAAATTTTTCCCAGGTCTTACTGAGCCACTCCGTAAATCCGCCGTTGGCAACGGGGTCTTTTTCTTTTTCTTCCATTAAGTCGTATTTTCTGCGGACGGTAAGTTATCCTCTATGTTTGAGACGGTCGAAGAGGAGATGTGTTTAGAGGAAAACGATTTTTTTTGCGGATAAAATGAATTTGGAGTTGGTTTTTGAGTTTGTTTTAGGGCAAACAACGGGAATCGACTTTGATTGAGTTAATTATGTCGGGGTTTAGAAAATTATTGTCTAAATTTGCGTTCAATTCGACAACGGGGAGGTTAATAAAATCTGCCGGTTACCGTAAAGCAGGATCGAACTGACAAAATCAGTCACCGTTAAATAATTCATTACTTTATATTATTATGGAAGAAAATTACCATCCCGAAAAATACTGGACAGAAGTCGGTGAAAAAATCGAGTCGCGCACAGACGAAAAAAATGTGATTGCCGGTGATGACGAACCGTACTACCGTTACAAACGAGAACGTTTTTTGGAGTTACTGAATGAGATTGATTTTCAAGGTAAAACTGTGCTCGAAGTGGGCCCCGGACCCGGCGGTAACTTAATCGAGGTTTTGAAAAAACAGCCGCGTAAGTTGACGGGTGCCGATATTTCAAGTCAAATGATTAAAGTTGCTACAAAAAATGTCAATAATAAAGATGTTGAGATTGTAAAAACTAACGGTACGACATTACCTTTTCCGGATAATCATTTTGATATTGTATTTACGGCAACCGTGTTACAACATAACACGGACGAGAAAATGCTGAAGAATTTGATAAAAGAAATTTGTCGAGTCAGCGGCGACCGTATTTTTATTTTTGAAAAAATCGAAAGTACGGTCAAGGGTGATGAGTTATGCTACGGAAGACCGATTAGCTACTACGCTGCGCTGTTTGAGCAGGGAGGATTTAGTCTAAAATCACACGATTTTCTCAACATTCGGTCGAGCTATTATGTGTCCGGTGCTATCAGAAAGGGACTTAATCCAAAAACAAGGAAAGAGGGTGAACCCTTAAATGCAGTTTCCGTAGCACTGCAAAATGTAACTTTACCTGTTACAAAACAACTCGATAAACTATTTAAGGCTTCTACCGGGGTAGCCCGTTTGGAATTCGAAAAGAAGTAGCACCTGTATTTAACTACACTGTAATTTAAAGCAGTTTCGATTCTCTGTTTTTGATAATTAGGAAACTAAAATTTAATTTTTAATATTTGAAAATAGCGGTCAACACTCGTTTCCTTTTGAAAAATCGTCTTGAAGGTGTGGGTAATTTTACCTATGCAACGCTGAAAAAAATGGTGCTTGCTCACCCGGAAGACGAATTTTACTTTTTCTTCGACCGTCCTTACGACGAGGAGTTCATCTTCGCCGAAAACGTACATCCCGTCGTCCTCTTCCCGCCTACTCGGCACGTCCTTCTGTATCTTTGGTGGTTCGAAATTTCTGTACACCGCGCCTTAAAAAGAATAGATGCCGACGTTTTTATTTCTCCCGATAATATTCTAAGCCTCAACACAAAAGTCCCGACGGTCTTGGTGACGCATGACTTAGCCTACGTGCATTTTCCCGGTTTCATACCGTGGTTAACAAGGAAATATTTTAATTTTTTCGGCAAACGGTTTAACCGAAAAGCAGACAAAATCGTCGCCGTCAGCGAATGCACCAAGTCCGATTTGGTGCAAACTTTTGATATTTCGCCCAAAAAAATATCGGTCGCCTGCAACGGTTGCTCGCCCGCTTTTCGCAAATTGACTTCCGCCGAAAAAGAAGCGACCAAACAGCGATTTGCCGGCGGCAAAGATTATGTTTTCTACGTCGGTGCCGTACATCCGCGTAAAAATGTACAGCAACTCATCAAGGCTTTCGACGCTTTTAAAACGCAGACCAAAGCGGATTTAAAACTGCTTATCGGCGGTCGTTTCGCCTGGCGCACGGGTCCGGTCACGAAGGCCTATGAAGCCGCTGCACACCAAGCGGACATCGAGTTTATCGGTTTTGTGTCGGAAGCGGATTTGCCTCTGCTGATGGGAGCTTGCTTTGTTTTTGTTTATCCGAGCAAATTCGAAGGCTTCGGCATTCCGATTTTGGAGGCGATGCACAGCGAGGTGCCGGTGATTACTTCCGATGTGTCTTCTCTGCCGGAGGTCGCGGGCGAGGCGGCTTTGTTGATAAATCCGGACGATGCACGGGCGTTGACCGCTGCGCTGCTGCAGGTTTATTTTGACGAAAAATTACGGGAAAAATTAGTGGCGGCGGGCATGCGGCAGCGCGAAAAATTTACGTGGGAACGGGCTGCCCGGGTATTGCGTGAGGCGGTAGAATCGCTTTCTTGAAAAGTTTGAGAACTCTCGTGTCCGCCTATTTCTTTACTTTTGCAAAAATTTTCAAAAGTTCATCATGAGGGAAAAACCGGACAACCACAACATGGCAAAAAAACGAGAGGAAGCGGGAGACAGCATACAAGAAAATATCTTGGGCGTATTGGAAACCCTTTTCCGCTACAAAAAAGCAATTTTATACACCTGCGGGGCGGCGGCCGTTATCAGCATCGTAGTGTCGCTGTTGCTGCCGGTTTACTACAAATCCACTTCCGTTTTCTACGCGGCGAGTACGGATTTGGCGTCGCCCGAGCGCATTTTCGGTAACGTCAACGCCGCCATCGAATACTACGGACAGCCGGAAGACATCGACCGGGTCATTACCATTGCGGAAAGCAACGAGGTGACGGATTATATGATCGACCGCTTCGATTTGTACGACCGTTACGACATCGACACAACTTCGGCGCGGGCACCTTATTACGTGCGTTTGGCGTATTTTGATTTGTACGATTTGAGTCAGACAAAATACGACGCCATACAGCTTTCGGTGGAAGACGAAGACCCCAAAGTCGCAGCGGAAATGGCAAATGCGGCGCGTAATAAAACGGCGGAAATATTGGTGCGCCTGATTAAAGAAAGCCAAGACCAAACGCTGAGTGCTTACCGAACGAGCATTGAGGAGGGCGAAAAAAATGTCATCGTCATCAATGACAGCTTGCAGCGGACGCGGAATCGCTTTAAGGTTTACAACACCGTATCGCAGAGTGAGGGCATCTCGAACGCGTTGCAAAAGGCGCGGTCTAAACTGCTGATGAACGAAATCGAGCTGGAAGAAATGCAAAAACAAGGCAATGTGCCGCGCGATACGATTCGCAGGCGCAACGCGATTATTGCGGGTACGCGCTACCAAATCGACGAGCTGAATAAAGACTTGGATTTGTTTAATCAGGGTATGGCGCAGGTCGATTATTTGACGACTTTGCAGGAAGAAACTTCGCAGCAACTCAGCGAAGACAAGCAGTTGTACAAAAATTACTTGGCGGCTTACAATTCGACTTTCCCGACGCTGCACGTGGTGGAAAACGCACGTCCGCCCATTATCAAGTCGCGCCCGATACGTTGGTTGATTGTGGTCGCATCGGTGATTATTGCTTTTATTTTGAGCATTTTTGCCGTTTTGCTTTTCGACCAATACAAAGACATCGACTGGAAAAAAATCGTCAATGCGCGCTAAGTTACGGAGTGCCATAGCGGATTTCGACCGAGTTCAGGTGCTGTTTGCGATTTTTGCCGTCATTCTTTTGAGTGCATTAACCGTCGGCATCATTTGGCGCGAGCCTTTGGCGGCCTTGCTGCCGGCGGGCTTGCTGTTGCTTTATTGGACGGTGGCGGACTTTCGCAAAATTTGGTTTCTGCTTCTTTTCTTCATTCCGTTTTCAGTAGAGTTCGATTTGCCCGGCGGCTTCGGTACCGACCTGCCCAACGAACCGCTGATGGTTTTGCTCACCCCGATTTACTTGGTCTATGTTTTGCAAAATGCACATCGACTGAAAAATAATTTTATTCGCCATCCGCTCACCTTGCTTGTTCTTTTGCATTTGAGTTGGATAATAGTCACGGCACTTTTTTCCACCGAACCTTTCATTTCTTTAAAATGGACGTTGGCAAAAATTTGGTACATCGTTCCGTTTTATTTCATGACCGGCAGTTTTATTAAAACGCCCGCCGACTACCGCAAATTGATGTGGATTATTTTTTTGCCGTTGCTTTTTGCGGTACTGCTGACCATCGTGCGGCACGGTATGGAAGGCTTTACTTTCGACGGCGTTAACTCCGTGATGAAGCCTTTTTTCCGTAATCACGTCAACTACGCCGCCATTCTCGTTATCGTTTTTCCGATGTTGTGGTTTTTTCGTTATGACTTTCCGAAAGGCAGTATAAGTCGTCTTTTCATCGGTTTCGGTTTGCTCGTTCTTCTGCTCGCCGTCCAGCTTTCTTTTACGCGCGCGGCTTACGTTTCTTTGTTTTTGTCGGTCGTTGCCTATTTTATCATTCGTTTTAAATTGATGAAATACGCCGTTGGTGCTGTTCTTATCGGTTTGACGGTAGTGCTCACTTTTTTCATAAACAACAATAAGTTTATGGAATATACTCCGGATTTTGATAAAACAATAACACACACTAAGTTTGATAATCTGCTCGAAGCCACCGCTAAAGGGGAAGACATTTCTACCATGGAGCGCGTTTATCGGTGGTTGGGTGGCTACTATATGGTGGTCGAAAAACCCTTGGTCGGCTTCGGTCCCGGCAGTTTTTACGAACAGTACAAAGGGCATACCGTCTTGGCTTTTCAGACCTATGTCAGCGACAACCCCGATAAATCGACGGTACACTGCTACTACCTGTTGGCGGCAGCGGAGCAAGGTATTCCAGGCGGCATCATCTTCTTTCTGCTTGTCATTTTGACGGTACTTTACGGCGAAAAAATCTACCATCAGACTCTTAATCCGGCTCGTAAACGCATAGTCATGGCAATGCTTTTAGTTTTCATTACCATCGCTGCATTAAATATAGTCAATGATTTGTTGGAAGCCGATAAAGTAGGTCCGTTTTTCTTTATTTCGATTGCTGTTTTGGTGAATGCGGATTTGGGGAATCAGCGAAGAGCAGCGAGCGAAGAGCAAAGAGTTCTTCCGAAGAAAAAATAAAATCGGAGCGCAACTTCCCAACTCACAACCTCCAAACCTCTAAACGTTTCCTCATGCTGAAAACTAAAGTAAAAGCAAGTTCTGTCACCAATCTCACCGATGCCCGCTACTTCGCAGCTTGGGAAGCCGAGTGGCTGGGTTTTAATTTCGACGCCGGTTCGGAGGAGCATCTCAGTCCGCAAAACATGATTGCGATAAAAGAATGGGTGGACGGCGTGAAGGTCGTCGGCGAGTTCGGTGCCGTACACTCGGCGGATGACATTAAAGCCGCCGTCGATTTGGTCGGTTTGGATGCCGTGCAGCTCAGCATGCTCACCGAGCGCGAGACGGTCACGGAACTGTCGGAATACAAGGTTATCAAGGAATTTATTGTGCAAGACGACAGCACGGAAGCCGACATCGCCGAGCATTTGGCGGATTTTGCTGCCTACACGGAAAACTTTTTGCTCGATTTTTCCAAAAGTAAATTTACGTGGGAAGTGCTGCAAGACAATAAACAAATCACCGTCCCTTTCCTTAAAGAACTGTGCGGCGACTTTCAAATCATTATCGACCTCGATTTTACCGGCGACATGATTGAAGAATTTTTGGATACGGTCTTCCCGCACGGCATCAGCATCAAAGGCGGCGCGGAAGAAAAAGTCGGCTTTAAATCTTTTGAGGAAATTGACGATGTTTTTGAGAAGATTGAGATTTTTAGGTGAGGAGAGGTGAGAGGTGAGAGGTGAGAGGTGAGAAAATCCGTAAAAAACTCAAAGTCACAAAATTTACAGCAAAGTAAATTCACAAAATTCAAGAAAAAACCTTTCGTACATCGTAAATCGTACATCGTAAATCGTACATCGTAATTCGTAAATCGCCACATGGAAACAATC
>JAHDCG010000100.1:13154-18450 GCA_020629965.1 Saprospiraceae bacterium
ATCGTAAATCGTACATCGTAATTCGTAAATCGCCACATGGAAACAATCAAAGAACTCATAGACCTGCTCACTCTCAAGCCGCTCGGCAACTCGACTTTCGAGGGCAAAAATCATCCTACGCCGTGGGGGCGCGTCTTCGGCGGGCAGGTACTCGGGCAGGCATTGCACGCTGCTTATCAGACCGTTCCGGATGACCGCTTTTGTCATTCCATGCACGGTTATTTCATTCTCGGCGGCGACATCGAGGTGCCGATAATTTACGAAGTCGATACCATTCGGGACGGCGGCAGTTTTACCACGCGTCGGGTAGTTGCCAAGCAAAACGGGAAGGCGATTTTTATTACCGCTCTGTCATTTCAGTTGGAGCAGGAAGGCTTCGACCATCAAATCCGCATGCCGAACGTGCTGCCGCCCGACAGTTTGCTCAGCGATATCGACCAACTCCGCGACCTCAAAGAAAGTGACCCGGGGCTGTACCGCCGCCTGACCGCCATTCATCCGAATGCGATTGAATTTCGTCCCGTCGAAAAATTTATTCCTTACAAAACAAGTCGCCCTTACCGCCACGTCTGGATGAAAGGACGCGATGAAGCGCAGGTGGATTTGCCGATGCAGCATCAGATTTTGGCGTATGCCTCCGATTATAATTTGCTGACGACCGCAGCTCTGCCCCACGCCGACGAGGCGGTACGCGGCAAGGTCTTTTACGCCAGTCTCGACCATGCCATGTATTTTCATCGACCATTTCAAGTAGATAATTGGTTGCTGTACGCGACGGACAGCCCGAGTGCATCGGGTTCGCGCGGCTTTTCACGCGGCAATATATTTGACCAAGAAGGGAATCTGGTGGCGTCGGTGGTGCAGGAGGGATTGATGCGGAAAATGTAAGGGTGGTTGATGGTTTATGGTTTATTTGTTTGTAGTTTATCGGCACTCTTCTCCGTGCTTAAGACTACCGGTAAATTTCTAACCTCCTTAATCCTCTCATTTTGAAAAAATACGGTAGCTATCTTTTCTTTTTTTTGAAGACAAATCTCGATTTAAAACGAATTTTGATTTTGAAATCAGATACTCCCCCGCTCCGGGGGTCGGGGGGTCTTCAGTTCGGTTCTAAACTCTCAAACAAAAAAAGCGAGTCGAAGACTTTCACATCTTCAACCCGCTTTTTTATTTCCGCTGCTTAATTTCGCTTAGAAATAACGTGCGCGGTAGTCATCGATTTCTACATTCTTACGCAAGGCGGGAATCAAACGTGATTTCACCTGTGAGCGCACCGCCGTAGCTTGGTCTGCTTTTTTCTGCGCAATGTTTTGGTTGTTTTGCGAAGGAGACTCGGTCAAAGTTTTCACCACGTAAACACCTTTGTCACCGATAATCGGCTCGCTGACTTCGTTGACGGGAGTCGTGAAAATACCGCCCTGCAAAGCCGGCTCTACGCCTACGTTAGTCACGGAAGGACCGCCGAAAGTGACACCGTTAACGGTATCGACTTTTACGTCTTCAAACATCGCTGCGATTGCGTTCAAGTCGGTTTTACCCGCAACGCGCTCTTTCAACATCTGACCTTTTTTCATATTGATAACGAAAGGCTCGATGTCTTCTTTCATATCGGCAACACGCGGCGTGCCCGGCTCCTGAATACTTTTCAAAGCAACGGTGACGAATTTGTCGGTGTAAAAATCCTGTTGATTTTGGTAAGAGTACACCTCGGGAGAAACGTCGTTCAAGTCCGGCGCGTCGTTGTTACGAGAGTTGCCGAATGCCCACAAGATGATGTCGCGTGAAGTCTGACCGCTGCCCAAAGTACCGATAGTGTAATCGTTGGCTTTCAACGCGGGAGAAGTTTCGATTTTTACGCCGGCTTCCTGTGCCGCCTTGCGCATCGCTTCGATAGTGCGGTTGTTGTCCGTCAATTCGATAGCTTGGTTTTCTACCGCACGTTGCGTTTTTTCACTCGGTACGATATTTTCCGAAATCGTCGCGGTTTTGTAGTAAGTTTTGCTTTCGCCCTTACGACCTAACGGCTCGATTAAGTGCACACCGAAGTTGGTGCGGATAACATTCAAGCTGTTAATCGGTTCCATAAATGCCGCATCGTTAAATGCCGGCACGTATTGATTGACGGGTGCGTAATCGTAAAAACCGCCTTTGTTTTTGCTGCCCGGGTCGTCGCTGTGGCGCAGTGCCAAAGTATCCCAACTGACATTTTGCGTGCGAATGACGTTGATTAAAGAATCCGCCGTTTTTTCCGCCGCGACAAATTGGTCTTCCGTGCTTGCGTTAATTAAAATGTGACGCACCTGCGCCGAGTCTTGCATCACAGCTTTGTCGGTCACTTTAGTGATGCTGTACGCATTGCCTGACAAAAACGGACCGTAAACGGCACCTTTGCTCATGTTTGCCAAAGTATCGGCAACCGTTGCCGGCAATTTATCTTTCGTCAACCACTGCTGACCGATAGTACCGTAACGCGCATTGACAAAAGTCTCGTCGTCGTCCGACTTACGCCAGTCCGCTACGGCAGTGTTCAATTCTTTTTGAATTTCCGCTTTATCGTCTTCCGTTGCTTCTACGGGAAAAACGATGTACTCCACGCGACGCGTTTCTTCGTCGGTTTTGTATTTGTTGGCATTTTGCTTGAGGTAAGCCGAGTAATCATCGTCGCTCAAAGTCACCGCGTCATTTTCCAGTGCATCGAAGGGAATGTTAACGATAGCCACTTTGCGGTAAGCACTTTTGTCGTTTGCCGCTGCTTCCGCCAACCAAGTCGGCGTGTAGATGCCTTTTTCGACTAAAGTAACTAATTTATTGCGCAGACGCTCGTTTTTCACCTGACCTTTAATGACATTCCACTGTGCGTCGGCTTGTTCCGGACGCACACCGTCTTTGTAGCTGTCGAGGGCTTCGCGGTTGATTTGACCGGTTTGCGGGTTAGTGAAGCTGGTACGAATAAACTGACTCGGATTATTGCCGAAAATAAAATCATCCAACTCGTCCGGTGCAACACCGAGACCGATTGCTTCCGCTTCTTTTTCAATCAAAGTCTCATCGACAATGGAATTGAAAAGCGTCTGACGGCGCACAAAAGGGTCGCCCGAAGCACCGCCGTACAGGGTTTCTTCGGTGCGGTTAAACTCTTGGTAGTCCAAAGAACGACCGTCGATGTTTGCCAGTTCGGTAGCACTGCTGCCAAACAAACTTTGCTGCCCGGAGAACATATCCATGAAGATAAAACCACCGAGACCGAGACCGATCATGACTATCAGTAACCAACTGTTGTTACGAATTTTTCCTATCAGAGCCATTGTATTTTTACATTTTACAGAAGAAAATCGCTTTCCTTCTTTGCGAAACGGGAAAAAAATTACGCGAAGTACCGACTGAACGCACTTCTTTATTTTTCCTTAAAACTGTTTTTCTTTAAATTTTACTGCCCTGATTATCAGAGCGATAACTTTAATTTTACCGAAAAAAAAAGCGCGATTTGAGGTCGCAACTTTATTACATTCCGAAAAATCTCCGCAAAGGTAAAATTTGCGGGGAATAAAACAAAATAAATAAATCTTTCGTAACGTCTTTAACAACTGATTTTGAGAGAGATAGGTATTTTGTTTTTGCTGAAACGGAAGATAAATTGTTTGTGGGTTTGAGTTGTTTGAGATTGTTTGAATTGTTGCGGCTGTTGCCTGTTTCCTCCCGCTTCCGTTTTGTTTACGGGTTGTCTTTACGTTTGCGTTAGGTGAAGAGTTGCGTTTCGTTTGAGAAATCATCTTTTCGTTCGGCGTGCAAAAATAAAAAAATAACGTGCGGATAGCTTTCGCCCCGACAAAACGGGCTATTTTCGCGTTTTGGTGTACGTTTTGCGGAAACCAATGAGTTGAAGTTCGGTTATTTTTGCTTTCCAATTCAAACTAATTGCACAAAATCATGAAGTCATTTTTTTATACCTCTTCGCTGCTTTTCCTGCTTGCTTGTGTCGCGCTCATTCCCGTTTCCTGCGACAACGACCAACTGCCCGAAGTCGAAGAACCCGAATTTTGCGATACTTTGGAAGTCTCGTATCAACTGAATATCCGCCCGATTGTCGAGACCTATTGCGCTTATTCGGGCTGTCACGACGGCAGTTCGCCCGGCGTTTATTTGAGCTACGAAGGCATGCTGCCCAACCTCAACAGCGGTCAGGTACGCGAGCGCACCGTAAACACGCGTGATATGCCGCCGTCTTACGCTAATGCGGGCTTGGAAGAATTGCCGCCCGCAGAGTTTGAAATGATGCAGTGCTGGTTAGAACAAGGATTTCCGGAGCAGTAAGAAGACGGTGGACGGTGAGACGGTCGCTTCGCTTAACGGCGGACGGGCGGCACCACTCTAACAATTCAAACCATACAAACAATTTTTAACCTTTTCGCCCAATGATAAAAAACGTTACCTTTTCGATAATTTTTCTTTTAGCCGCATTTGTTTTGCCCGCGCAGGACGAGCCGCCTTTACGCATTTTTAAAGATACCCGCGTGATTAACACGCACTCCGTCGAGGTTTTGCAGAAGCGCAAACTGGACATTCGTATCGGTCACCGCTTCGGCGATTTGGCGGGTGCAAACGGCGGCTGGGCAAATTTTTACGGTTTGGAAAATGCGGCGGACGTGATGATCGGCGCGGAATACGGCGTCACCGACCGACTGACGGCAGGGCTGTACCGCTCGAAAGGTGCGGGAGATTTACGGGCTTTGGTCAATCCCTTTCTGAAATACCGCTTCATCGCGCAGGAGGAAAAAGGTGCGCCGGTCAGTCTGACGGCACTGACCCTCGGTACTATTTCGACCATGCAGCGCAATACAGAGAGTACGGGAGTCAACAGTTTTCCGAAATTTTCGCACCGCATGGCTTATGCCGTGCAGGTAATGTTGGCGCGTCGCTTTAACGACCGCTTGTCTTTGCAAATCATTCCGAGCTTTACGCACCGCAATTTGGTCGCTTTTGAAGACACCAACGATGTATTCAGTATGGGGATGGCGGGCCGCGTGCAACTCACCAAAGTTATCGCTTTCGTCGCCGATTTTACCCTTCCGCTCAACGGTCTGCAAAGCCCGTTTCAGGAAGACCCCGAAGGCTTCGAGTACTTTCCCGCACTCGGCGTCGGCTTAGAGTGGGACACGGGCGGTCACGTCTTCCAACTCAACCTGACCAATGCGGAAGGCATCATGGAAACGGATTACATTCCGAATACCACCACCAACTGGCTCGACGGTGAGTTCAGAATCGGTTTTACAATTTCGCGGATGTTTAATCTTTGAGA
>JAHDCG010000100.1:18550-22351 GCA_020629965.1 Saprospiraceae bacterium
CATCGACTTTAGTCGATAAGCTAATTTTATTTTTTTCAACAAAAAGTAAAACGCTCACAGAAAGTATATTTCTGTGAGCGTTTTTTTTTGTTTAAATATAAAAAAAGCTGATTTTGAAATGATAAAAAGCAAAACAGCCGCTCTCCGAATCCTGCATTACAAATGCTGCCAAGCAAAAAAACAAAAAACTGCAACAATCCCGCAAACCCGAGTTTGTAGAGATGTCGTACTCGAAGCCTAAAGTATAAACAGCAGATAAAAGTCAGCGAAAATCATAAAAAATCCTAACCAATCAGCGTCAAAATACCTACGCCATAGCCATACTCAACAACCCCCGCGCATTCTCCAACGCCGCTGCCGAAGGCGGATTTTGACTCAACATCACCGCAATCGAACGGATACGCTCCTCGTGCGTCAACTCCCGCACCGCCGTCACCGTGCGGTCGTCCTTAATGCGTTTGTGTACGAAATAATGCGAGTCCGCTTTCGAAGCAATCTGCGGCGAGTGCGTAATCGACACCACCTGATGGTGATTAGACAAACGGCGCAAAATGTTACCCATTTTCAGCGCGACATCGCCCGATACCCCGCTGTCGATTTCATCAAAAATCAAGGTCGGCAACGGAATGGCACTCGCGACGAGCGACTTTGTTACCAGCGTCAAACGCGAAATTTCACCGCCCGACGCCACATCTTTAATGGACTGCAAACGGCTGCCTTTGTTGGCGGCAAACAGGAAATTCACCTCGTCCGTACCGGTAGCGGTCAGTTCTTGTAAATCCGTTACTTTGATTTCCAAACGGGCGTGCTCCATCGACAACTCCGCGAGCATAGAGTGTACTTTGTTTTGGAAAGCGGGCACGACTTCCGCGCGGCGTTTGCTCAGATTTTTTGCTTTTTTAAATAAGACTTCTTCGTGCTGCGCAATACTTTTCTCCAGCTCCGCAATTTCGCCCGACATATCGCCGAAGGTCTGCAATTTTTGGCTGAGTTCGTCCTGTATTTCCAACAATTCCTCGACCGAGCGCACCTGATGTTTGGTTTGCAGGCGGTAAATGAGATTGAGGCGTTCCGTGATTTCGGCGATGCGTTCGGGGTCGAATTCCGCGTCGTCCGCAATGCGTTCGATGTCTTCGGAAAGGGCTTGTAATTCGAGGGTCAGACCTTCAAATTTATCGTACAGACCCTGCAAGCGGTCGTCGTATTTGACCACGCCGTTTAAGACCACGCCGAGGCTTTCGAGCTGCCCGGTGATGCTTTGTTCGTCTTCGCTGAGGTGATTGTAAACCGCTGCCAAACCGCGTTTGATGTCCTCCGCGCTGTTGAGTTTTTTGCTTTCGGCTTCGAGTTCGTCCTGTTCGCCGCCGACCAGTTCCGCTTCGTTAAACTCATTGATTTGAAACTCGATGTAGTCGATTTCCTTGGCGGCATTCGCGCTTTCTTCGGTCAGTTTGCGCAGGCGGCGTTTGTCCGCTTGGTAGGCGCGGTAGCCTTTTTGGTATTCCTCTAACAAGGTGTCGTTGTCCGCGAGGGCATCCAACATCCGCATTTGAAAACTGACGTTATGAATGTCCAAAGTGTCGAATTGTTGGTGCAAATCAATCAACGCGCCGCTGAGTTGTTGCAGCACTTTGAGTTTAACGGGCGTATCGTTGACAAAGGCGCGGGACTTGCCCGAGGGCGTAATCTCGCGGCGCACCACCGTCTCCGCTTCGTAGTCGATGTCGTTTTCCTCAAAGAAGCGTTGCATCTTATAGCGACCGATTTCAAAGTTGGCTTCGATAATACATTTACGCTCCTGATTATACAAAACCTTCGTGTCGGCGCGTTTTCCCATTATCAAACCGAGGGCGCCGAGCAGAATGGATTTACCCGCGCCGGTCTCGCCCGTGATGATGGTGAGACCGTCCGAAAAATTTATTTTCAACTCGTCGATAATCGCGTAGTTGCTGATTTGTATGTTCCTGATCATTGTGTCGTTGTTCCTTGAGAAATTCACTTTTAAAACAAAACCTTTGCAAAAGTAAACTAAATGTGTGAATTAAAAACATTTTTTGAATTTTTCCGACCGTCCCCGAAAAAAGATTTACTTTTGTTTCGCAAAGAAGGGCGCGATGCCGTCCGTTGTTCACATTAACCAAAAACAAAATGACTTTAAGAATTTTTATTTTTCTTACCATAATTACCGCTATGGCAGCCTGCAAAACCGAACCCGTTGCCGAGTTTAAACCGCTCAACCTCTTGGATAAAGGCGCGCCGATTACCATTATGGCACCCGACAGCGCCGTCGTCACAACCGACGACCTCATCGTGATGCAGGAAATCAGCATCAAAAAAGGCAAGGATTATTACGTGCAAATCCGCTACTCGGATGCGGAGAATACGGACGTTGCCGCCCTGAAAGCGGAGGAAGTTGCCGATGCCAAAAAAGACCCGTTTTTCGCGGAAATCGTGCAGGACGACCCCGACGGTTTTATCTACAAAATGCAGGTGGACAGCACGCGCACGGGCTACGGCTTTCGTCATGTGCGCCTGAAGGGGAATAAGGAATACCGTTTTCGCAACGGGATTATCGGGATTTTTGATAAGGAGGCGATTGAGGCGATGTATGCGGGGGTGCGTGAGGGGGAATGATGGATTCGCGGATTTAGCGGATGAGGCGGATTAGGGCGGATTTTTTCTTTTTGGTTCGTTAATCTTTCCGTTGGGTTTGCTGTCAATGCTGCTTTCACTCAATCTTAGGATTATGAAAAATGAGTCTTCAAATAAGGAGAAGAAAAAATCGGAAGGTACTTCTTCGAGGGTTCTTAGATTACGAGGTATTCTCAAGATTGACTCAGACTTCGAATATGAGAAAGTTCTCACGGAGGAATTGTCTAAAAAATATGATATCGGAAAAAATTGTGTAACTCGGACCTGAACTGCAACATTTTATTCAAAGCAAGAAAAAAGCACCTGCCGAAACTCAACTCGACAGGTGCTTTTTAATTCTACAGACTAAAAGAACCGGCGTCAGACACGACTTTTACTTAAAAAACGGGTAAAACTAAATTTTTCGTCAACGCTTTATATACGTGTCAGACGCCTCAAAATTCAGCGCAAAGTCATATCAAATCAGCGTCAAAAAAAACTAACTCTTAATCGTACAACCAATCGCCTTCGTATAATCCGGCTCCGGATTTTTGCCCGCTTCGATAGCTTTTATCGCATTTTCCACGTAGTTGACGGTCACGGCACTTGCGTCGCGCGCATTGTCGTCAATCGCACCGATGTAGCGGACGGTGTGCGTTTTGTCTAATAAGAAGACGTGCGGCGTGCGGTTGGCGCCGTACTGCGGGTAAATTTTTTGCCCGTCGTCGAAGAGGTACGGGAAGTTAAAGCCTTTTTCTTTGGCGCGGGTAATCATATTTTCGTAGCTGTCGTCCGGCTCGGCTGCGGGCGAGTTCGGATTGATGGCGATGACGGGATATTTATCACCGACTTTTTTCTGCAATGCAATGATGCGGTCTTCGTACATGACGGAAAAGGGGCAGTGATTGCAGGTGAAAACGACGACCGCGCCTTTACCTTTGTAGTCGGCGAGCGAAACGGTTTTGCCGCTTGTGCCTTTGAGAGAAAAAGAGGGGGCTTTGTCACCGATTTTGAGCGCGTCGGTGCCGACGTTTTCAACGTTGACGGCTTTTGCGGTCGGAGCGGCAGCGTTAACGGTTTCGGTATTTTCGGCAGCATCGTTGCAGGCGGTCAGCAGCAGCGCGGCGAAAAGGGGAAGTGTGAATAAGCGGAAGAGATTTTTCATATTTT
>JAHDCG010000007.1:0-6605 GCA_020629965.1 Saprospiraceae bacterium
AAACTGTCGGTGCAGTTTAAGCCGCCTTCCTGTGCAATTTCGACCGTCGGTTGCGGGTGAATGTTTAAGATGTAGGCATCGGAGAAATTCTCGCAACCGTCCACCGCAACACGTACCGTGTATGCGCCCTCGTCGCCGACCGTTGCCGGGTCGATAAGCCATTCGTTATTTGTGATGATGCCCAAAGAAACACCGTCCTTGAACCATTCGTAAGTTAAATCGACACCGCTGTATTCCTGTATTTCCAAAATGATTTGTTCGCCTTCGCAAACGGGTGCATTCGAGGTAATGACGGGTTCTTCAATCGCATCTTTTACGTCGATTTCAATGGTAATTTCATTCGCCTGACAACCGTTGGCATCCGTCACGTAAACCGTATAAGAGCCGCTGAAAGTCGCGTCCACGTTTACCAAAACGGGGTCTTCGTTGACCGAGAAAAAGTCATTCGGACCCGTCCACTCAAAGCTGAACGGAGCGACGCCGCCGGTTACGTTTGCGTTAAAAGCCACTTCCTCATCGCCCGCCGTACAAATCGTCGGGTCAACGGGGTCGATGGTCACCGTCGGTGCTTCGAAAATCGTCAATTCATAAAGCGGCGAAGTCACGGAACAGCCGCTCGTCGTCACCGTCACGGAGTAATTTCCGCTGTCGGAAACTTGCGCCGGAGTAAGGTATAAAACGTTACTGTTATTGCCCGTCGGCTGCCCGTCTTTCTCCCAAGCGTAGGTCACGGAATTACCCGCATAAGCGGGAATTTGCAAAGTCACACTCTCCCCCGCACACACGGGCGCACTCGTCGCAATGACGGGCTGCGGCAGCGCATCGGTCACGGTCAAATTACGGCTCGCCGTCTGACTCGTACAACCCTGCGCATCCGTGACCGTGAGGAAATAAGTACCGGCATCCGCCGCCGTAACATTGTCGATAGTCGGCTCCGCCTCGGTACTGCCCCACCCGTTCGGGCCGGACCAAGCGTAAGTGTACGGCATTTCACCGTCGGTAATGTCCGCCGTTAAAGTCAAAGACAGACTGCCGTCGGTACACAATATTTCGGGCAAATCGTCGATTGTTGCCGTCGGACGCGGGTAAATCGTTTGCTCGAAAGGTTCGGAACCGACCGTGCAACCGTCAACCGTCACCGTCACTGCGTAAGTACCCGCATCGTCTGCCGTCGCGGGATTCAGAATGATTTGGTTGGTATTATTTGCAATCGCATTGCCGTTCAAAGTCCAATTATACGTCACGCTGCTGCCGTTGTAAGCCGCTACGGAAAGGACGATTTGCTCATCCGCACAGGCGGGACCGCTGCTTGTAATTTGCGGATTATCGGGGCGGTCGGTGACGGTAATTTCCGTCGATGCCGTCGCCGATTGACAGCCGTTTGCGTCTGTCACAACAAGCTGATAAGTACCGCTGTCGTCATTTTCCAAATTGCTCAAAGTAGGATTGGCATTCGTGGAATTGAAGCCGTTCGGACCCGTCCATTGATAAGTGAAAGGCGCAGCGCCGTCAGATATATTCGCATTCAGCGTCACACTTTGCGAGCCGTCGGTACAAGTAATCGGTGCAACCGCGTCGATGGTCACGACGGGTTTTTCGTAGATATCCAAAACGAAGGGCGCGGAAATCGCCGAACAATCGCCGTCGATAACCTCTGCGGTGTAAGTACCGCTCGCCTCTGCTACCGCCGGGTCGAGGGCAAGAATATTCGAGTTATTCAACAAATCGATGCCGTCGCGTCGCCACACATAAGTGATGTCGGTGCCGGAGTAAATCGGTATCGAAAGCGTCGCACTTTCGCCCGCACAGACGTCGCCCGTACTCGTAATTTGCGGCTGTTGCGGTCGGTCGGTGATGTTGACCGTTACCGTTGCCGGCAGACTCTCGCAGCCGTTAAAATCGCTGACGGAAAGCATATAATTTCCGCTGTCATCGCTCGTAATGTTGCTCAGGGTCGGGTCGGCAAGCGTCGAGGCAAAGCCGTTCGGTCCCGTCCACGCGTAGCCGACCGGTTCTTGCCCGGTGACGGTCGAATTCAAAGTCAAATTCTGTGTGCCGTCCGTGCATTCGATGTCGTCGATGAAGGCGATTTGCGCCGTCGGTTTCGCATAAACCGTTTGCATAAACAACTCGGAAGTCGAGCTGCAACCCGCCGCCGTGACAGTCACGCGATAGTCGCCCGCATTCGCAAGCGTCGCCGGACTCAATACGATTTGGTTGCTGTTATTCGCCAAAGCCGTACCGTTCAAAGTCCATTCGTACAGTACGTTTGCGCCGTTGTATGCGGAAATTTCGATAACACGATTTTCACCTTCACAAACCGGACCGGCGGAAGTAATAACGGGTTGTGTCAAAGCATCGGTCACGGTAATTTCCGTGCTGACGGCGTTACTCACACAGCCGTTTTCATCCGAAACCAAAAGCGTGTAAGTGCCGCTCGTCGCGCTCGTTACGTTGCTCAAAGTCGGGTCTTCCGCTGCGGAAGTGTAGCCGTTCGGGCCGGTCCATGCGTAGGTGAAATTGCCCGTGCCGGTCGCCGTTGCATCAAGAGTTATGTCTTGCGTTCCGTCCGTGCATTCTACGGGAGCGACGTTGGCGATTGTTGCCGTCGGCAAGGCGTTGACTACCTGCGTAAAAATCGCGCTCGTTGCCGTACAGCCGTCGCTCGTGACGGTGACTCGGTAATCGCCCGCATCTGCCGGCGTTGCGGCGGAAACGTTGATTTCGGGTGCATTTATCGCTAAAGCATTTCCGTCCAAAGTCCACGCGTAGTCCACATTCGAGCCGCTGACCGCATTCACCGCAAGGGTAAAATCTTCGCCCGCACAGACCGGACCGGTCGAGGTAATAACGGGTTGAGGCTGTGCATCGGTAATCGCGATTTCCACCGCTGCTGCGGGAGAAACACAGTTATTTTCATTCGTCACAATCGCCGTATAAGTTCCCGCATCCGCACTCGTGATGTTACTCAAAGTCGGGTCTTCCACCGATGAGGTAAAGCCGTTGGGTCCCGTCCACGCGACCGTGTAATTAACGGCATTGCCGACCGTCAAATCCAAAGTTAAACTTTGTGTACCGTCGGTGCAGTTTATCGGATTGACCGCTGCCACGCTCGCCGTCGGGCGGTCGTAAACAATGACCTCGAAAGTCGGAGAAGTCGCCGTGCAATCATTCACCGAGACCGTCACCTGATACGTGCCTGCATCCTGCGCCGTCACGGGGTCGAGAATAATTTGCGCATTGTCGATGCCTAATGACTGACCGTCTTTTGTCCATGCGTAGCTGACATTCGTGCCGCTGTAACCCTGTACGGAAAGCAGAATTTGGTCGCCCGCACAGGCGGGACCGCTGCTCGTAATCTGCGGGTCGTCGATGCCGTCGATGATTTCCACCTCGGTCGAAGTCGGATTTGCCGTACAGCCGTTGCTGTCCGTGACGGTCAGCGAGTAAGTGCCCGCGTTTGCCTCCGTAATGTTATTGATAATCGGCGCGGCGGCGGAACTGTTAAAGTTATTCGGACCCGACCATGCGTAAGTGTAATTTCCGTTGCCGGAAATCGTCGCCGTCAGTTGCAAATCTTCGCTGCCGTCGGTGCAGGCAAAAGGCGCGACCGAGTCGATTTGTGCCGTCGGATTGGCGTAAATTTCTACCGCTTCGATTTCGGAAGTCGCCGCGCAATCATCGACCGTAACGGTCACGGTGTAGTCGCCGCTGTCATCCGCCGTCGTCGGGTTGATTGTTAATTGATTGCTGTTATTTCCGAGAGAAAAGCCGTCTTTAAACCACTCGTAATCGACCGTGCCGCCGCTGTAAGCCGCAATACTCAACTGCAACGCCTCGCCGGCACATAAAGGTGCGTTGCTATTGATAACCGGCTCGGCGGGTGCGTCGCTGATATCGACGGCGATGCTTTCGGCGGTACTTGCGCAGCCGTTTTCATCGGTGACCTGCAAGGTGTAAATGCCCGATTGCGCGCTGTTGATATTTTGCAAAAGCGCGTTTTGCATGGTTGAAGTATAGTCGTTCGGACCTGTCCAAGCGTAGATGTAAATTCCGCTGCCGCCGGTCGTCACCGACTCCATAGTCAAGGTTTCCGTGCCGGTTGCGCACTGAAATTCCGCCGTCGGGGCTAAGGTCAAAACGGGATTTCCGTACACTTCTAATGTATAAACTTCGGATGTCACCGTGCAGGCATCGGCCGTGACCGTGACCACATATTCGCCCGCGTCGTTGACCGTCACGGGGTCGATGATGAGTTGATTGGAATTATTCAAAATCATCGTTCCGTCCAAAGTCCACGCGTAATCGACGTTTGCGCCCGCGTAGCTTTGTACCGAAAGGGTCACGGCATTACCCGCACAAGTAGGGCCGCTCGAAGTAATCTGCGGTTGCGCCGGTGTATCGGTGATGACGACTTGCAGAGTCGCCGTTTCGCTCGTACAGTTATTTGCATCCGAAACGGTCAAAGTATAAGTGCCTGCCTGCGCGGAAGTCACGCCCGTCAGCGTCGGATTTTGTTGGTCGGAAGTAAAGCCGTTCGGTCCCGTCCATGCGTACACGAGGTTACCGCTTCCGGTCGCCGTTGCCGCCAAATTCAAATCCTGCGTACCGTCCGCACACAAAATCGGTGCATTGGAAACAAGGTCGTCAACGGTCGGCTGCGCAAAAATCATCAGCTCGTAAGCCGCAGAAGTTGCCGTGCAGCCGTTGACATCTACGGTCAAAGTGTAGCTGCCGGCATTTGCCGTTGTTGCGTTATTGATAAGGAGTTGATTGCTGTTGGTCGCCAATAAAACGCCGTCTTTGCGCCACGCGTAGTTGACATTCGTACCGTTATAATTTTGTACGGACAAAGTCACCGTGCCGCCTTCACAAGTCGCGCCGCTGCTCGTAATCACGGGCTGTGCGGGTGCGTCGGAAATTTGGACTTCCGTGCTCGCCGTCGCGCTCGTGCAGTTATTGCCGTCAGTAACGATGACCGAATAAGTACCCGCGTCGTTCGCCGTTACGTCATTCAAAGTCGGGTCTTCCAAAGCGGAAGCGAAACCGTTCGGCCCCGTCCATGCAAAAGTATAATTACCGTCGCCGCCGTTTGGTACGGCATTCAGCGTGATGTCGGTGGTGCCCGAAGCGCAATCCGTCGGTGTCACCGCGTCAATGCTGACCGTCGGATTGGCAAAGACATCTAAGGTGAAAATCGAGGAAGTCGCCGAGCAGGCATCGACTGTGACGAAGACCTGATACTCGCCTTCGTCCGCCGTAGAAACGGGGTTGAGTTGCAGTTCATTTCCCGGATTATTTAAATTCACACCGTCTTTTTGCCATGCGTAAGTCACGTTTGCGCCGGCGTATTGCTGCACGGAAAGCGTGATGTTACCACCCGCACAGGTCGCGCCGCTGCTCGTGATTTGCGGTTGAGAAATACCGTCCTCTACTTGCAGTTCCGCGCTTTCCGCCGCACTCATACAGTTGTTGCCGTCGGTGACAATGACGGTGTAAGTGCCCGCATCGGCTGTCGTCAGATTTTGCAGATTCGGATCCTCCAAAGTCGAAATAAAGCCGTTCGGCCCCGTCCATGCGTAGGTGTAATTTCCGTCGCCGCCCGTGGCCGTCGTTTCCAAAGTCACATCTTGCGTACCGTCGGTGCAGGCAAAAACGGGCAGCGGGTCGATTGTCGCCGTCGGGCGTTCGTACACTTCCTGCACGAAAGGCGCGGAAGTTGCCGCACAGCCGTCCGCCGTAACCGTCACCGCATAAGTGCCCACATCGGCAGCGGTTGCCGGGTCGAGAGTAAGGACGTTGTTGTTATTCTGTAAGTCCGTGCCGTCGAGCGTCCACACGTATTGCACATTCGCGCCGGGGTAAGCGGCTACGGAAAGCGTAATTTGCTCTCCCGTACACACCGGACCGGTCGAAGTAATGACGGGTTGTGCCGTCGCGTCGGTAATTTCCAAAGTCGTGCTGACTGCAACACTTGTGCAATTGTTCGCGTCAGTGACGACTAAATTATATGTACCGGCATCCGCGCTTGCAATGTTGGTCAGTAGCGGGTCTTCCGTCGCGGAGGTGAAGCCGTTCGGGCCCGTCCATGCGTAAGTGTAAGGCGCAGTGCCGTCGGCTGCGGTAGCGTCGAGCGCTACGTCCTGCGTACCGTCCGTACACTCCTGCGGCGCGACGGGCTGAATACTTGCCGTCGGTGCACCGAAAATTGTCAGCGGAAATTCGGAAGAAATCGCCGAGCAATTATCCGCAATTACAAAGACTTGATAGTTGCCCGCGTCCGCCGTCGTTGCCGGATTTATTTCTAAAATGTTGCTGTTGTTGTTCAAATTTGTTCCGTCCAAAGTCCACGAGTAGCTTACGTTCGCACCCGAATACTGCTGTACGGAAAGAGTTACGCTGCCGCCCGCACAAGTCGCGCCGCTGCTTGTAATTTGCGGCGCGTCGATGCCGTCGTTGACTTGCAGTTCTACGCTCGTCGCGGGGCTTTGACAGCCGTTGCCGTCGGTGACGATGACGGTGTAAGTGCCCGCATCCGCCGTGGTTAAGTCGGAAACAGTCGGGTCTTCGAGGGTCGAAGTGAAATTATTCGGTCCCGTCCACGC
>JAHDCG010000007.1:6705-27912 GCA_020629965.1 Saprospiraceae bacterium
CAGGTCGGACCGCTGCTCGTGATTTGCGGCGCGTCGATGCCGTCGTTGACTTGCAGTTCTACGCTCGTCGCGGGGCTTTGACAGCCGTTGCCGTCGGTGACGATGACGGTGTAAGTGCCCGCATCCGCCGTGGTTAAGTCGGAAACGGTCGGGTCTTCGAGGGTCGAAGTGAAATTATTCGGTCCCGTCCACGCGTAGGTGTAGTCGGCGTCGCCGCCTGCGGCGGTAGCATCGAAGGTTACGTCTTCGGTGCCGTCGGTGCAACTGAAATTTTGCGGAGCAGCGATGGTTACTGTCGGATTTTCAAACACGTTTTGGGTGAATGCGGAAGAACTAACCGTACAATCATCGACTGTGACGGACAGCACATAATCACCCGCGTCGCTTGCGCCGACGGGATTGAGAACTAAAGTATTGCTGTTGTTATTCAGATTAACGGTATTGCCGCCGGCGTCGGTTCTTGTCCACACGTAGCTGACATTACTGCTGTTGTAACTCTGTGCGGAAAGCGTAATTTGCCCGCCGGCACAGACCGCTCCCGAAGAACTGATAATCGGCACGGCAGGACTGTCGGTGATTTCCAAATCGGTGGTCGCGAGAACGCTCGAACAAGCATTCGCGTCGGTCAAAATCAATTCATAAGTGCCGCTGAAACCGGCATCGAGGTCGAAAAGACCGGGAGCTACAGCGTTGGAAGTGAAGCCGTTCGGTCCCGTCCATGCGTAGGTGAAAGGTGCGGTGCCGCCGCTGACGGTTGCGGTCAATGTCGTGTCTTGCGTGCCGTCGGTACACAAAATCGGGGCGATAGTATCAATGCTGACTTGCGGACGCAAATTGACATCCAACTCATAGCCGTCGGACTCGGCGATACAGCCGTCAACGGTAATTTCTATGGTGTATAATCCGGCATCCGCTGCCGTCAGATTATTTAAAATTAAGACGCCGGTCGTGTTGCCGGTCGGCGTTCCGTCTTTTTTCCATTCATAAGTGATGTTGCTGCCTGCGTAAGTTGTCGCAATTTCTAAAGTCACATCGCCGTCTTCACATTGCAGACCGCTCACCTCAATGACAGGTTGGGTCACGGTGTCGGAAATGACCACGTTGATTGACTCCGCATCGGAAGTACAACCGTTGGCATCGGTAACGACAACAGTGTAAGTACCATTATCCGCTTCGCTTGCGTTGTTGATTTCGGCATTTGCTTGGGTAGATGTGTAACCGTTCGGGCCCGTCCATGCGTAAGTATAAGGCGCGGTGCCGTCGCTGACGGTAGTCGCCAAAGTTATGTCTTGTGTGCCGTCGGTGCAGTCGAAATTACCGGGGTCGGTGATGCTGACCGTAGGGCGCGGAAAGACCGCAACCGGGAAGTCCGGAGAAGTTTCCGTACAACTGTCAGCATTGACCGTGACTGCATAATCGCCGATGTCGCTCGCAGAAACCGCATTCAAAAATAACTGCGGCGCATTGTTGTTTAAGTTAACGACGTTGCCGTTTACATCGGTCTGCGTCCACACGTAAGATACGCCCGTACCCGCGACCGGTTCGGTGCTTAAAGTGATATCGCCGCCGGCACAAATCGGACCGCTCGACGTAATATTCGGTTGGTCGATGCCGTCGGTGATGCTGACATTGACAGAGACAGGCGGTGAGGTACAGCCGCTTGCGTCGGTCATGAAGAGGGTATAAGTGCCGGCGTCCGCTGCGGTTGCGTTGACGATTTCCGCGTCTTCATCGCTCGAAGTAAAGCCGTTCGGTCCCGTCCATGAGAAGACAAAAGGCGGATTGGCAGACAGCGGCGTAGCGTCCAGCAAAACGGATTTTTGCCCGTCGCTGCAAGACAACGGTGCGGGTTGGTCGATGGTCACACTCGGATTTTCATTGACAACGACCGTAAACACATCGGAAGTATCGGTGCAATTTCCCTGATAAACGATGATGTAATAGTCGCCCGCTTCATTGGTTGTCGCCGAGGGATAATTGACAACATTGCCGGTGAAGTTAATCGGCGTATTATTTCTGTACCAAATATAAGTCGAACTGAGACCGGGGTAAACCTGCGTTTGCAAGGTCAATTCTTCGCCTGCACAAACTTCGGGATCGCCGGTAATAATCGCGTCTTCAAGCGCGTCGGTGATTTCTACATCGACGGTCGCTTGCTCGCTTTCACATCCGTTTGCGTCGATAACAACAAGGCGGTAATTACCTGAATTAGAGGCATTTGCAGAGAAAATAATCGCGTCTTCGCTGCTGCTCGTAAAGCCGTTCGGACCTGTCCACGCGTAGGTGTAGGGGGAAATGCCGCCCGTCACCGTTGCATTCAAAGTATCATTTTGTGCGCCGTCGGTGCAAAGCAGCGGGTCGTGCGGTGCGATGCCGGCGGTCGGTTGTTCATTTACATTCAAGACGTAAAAATCGGAACCGGCAGAACAACCGTCCGCAGTAACCACGACTTGATAATTGCCGTTGTCGGCAGTCGTTGCGTTATTGATTTCTAAAATATTGCTGTTGTTGCTTAATGCCGTGCCGTCTTTTGTCCAATTATAAGTGACGGAAGAACCGCTGTAAGCAGCTACGCTCAAAGTTAAATCTTCACCCTCGCAGACCGCACCCGAGGCGGTAATTACGGGTTCGTCAATGCCTTCGGTGACGGTTAAAACGCCGGAAGCAATCACGGAAGCACATCCGTTTGCGTCGGTAACAATCAGGTTATAAGTACCGCTGTCATCGGCATCCGCACTCGGAATGACGGGGCTTGCCTGTGCGGAAGTAAAATTGTTCGGTCCCGTCCACGCGTAGGTGTACGGAGTCGTGCCGCCGCTGACAGTTGCGCTCAGCGTGACATCCGTGCCGTTGTCAAGACAGGCAGCGGTTTGGTTGTTGACGCTGACTTCGATTTCATTGTTGACAGTGACGGTAACGCTTGCCGCGTCGGAAGTACAGCCGTCCGTATCGACGGTCAGGGTGTAGTTTCCGGCATTCGCGGCAGCGGCGTTGTCGATGAGGAGTTGGTTGTCGTTATTGTTTAAATTCGTGCCGTTGAAAGCCCAAATGTAGGTGACATTCGTGCCTTGATATTCGGGTACGGACAAGGCGATGCGCTCGCCGAAGCAGTAAGCGGTTTCACCCTGAATTTGCGGAGTCGCCGGTTTTTCCGTGACCGTAATCGTCGCACTGACGGGCTGCGAGGTACAGGTACCGTCCGCATCCGTGACAGACAGAGTGTAAACGCCCGAGTCTTCCGCACCCGCATTCGGGATAACGGGATTGGATTGTGTCGTAAAATAATTGTTCGGACCCGTCCACTCGTAACTGTACGGAGCGTTGCCGCCGCTGACCGTCGCGCTTAAAGTAATCGGTGTATTTTCGGCAAGACAAGCAAACGTTTGGTCGTTGAAAACGGTGACGATGCCGTCGGTCACAGTCACGTTGAAAGCAGCGGTATCGCTGATGCAGCCGTCCGCGTTAACAAAGACGGAGTAAGTGCCCGCGTCGTTGTCGTCAATCGGGTCGATAATGAAAATGTTGCTGTTATTGTTCAGATTATTGCCGTTAGAAATCCAAAAGTATTCTACGTTCGCAGCCTGATAACTTTGGATACCGACCTCCAATCTTTCGCCCGCACACACGTCGGTATTACCGGTAACAAGCGGGTCGGCGGGTTTGTCTTGTAAATTTAAATTTAAAGATGCGACCGGAGCCGCGCAGCCGTTGGCATCCGTGACCGTAACCTGATAATTTCCGGAAAAGGAAGCATAGACACTATTCAAAATCGGATTTGCCGTGGTAACGTTGAAGCCGTTCGGACCTGTCCATACATAGGTGTACGGGGCGGTACCGTTGCCGGCATTTGCCGAAAGGGTAATGTCTTCCGTGCCTTCCACGCAGGCGTCATTGAGACTTGCCGTCGGGTTAGAAGTCGGCAGGACATTAACGACCACGGTTTCAACGGGAGAAGTACCCGACGAGCAGCCGTCAACGGTAACGGTCACAGTGTAGTCGCCCGCATTCGCAGCCGCTGCATTCGGAATTGTAATTACGGAAGCATTGGCGTAGTCGCCGTTTGTCGTGGAGGTATTATTCGGTCCCGTCCATTCGTAGGTCACCGTTGCACCGCTGAATTGCGGAGCGGTTAAGGTCAATTCTTCACCGAGACACAGCGGGCTGTTCGAGCTGATGAAGGGCTGAAAAGTACCGCCGCTGATTAAAGTTACCTGCGTTACCGCGGGTTTGGAAGTACAACCGTTCGCATCGGTCACGACTAAAAAGTACGTGCCTTCGTTGACCGCCGAGGGGCTTGCAATAACGGGATTTTCGTCGAAGGAAGTAAAGTTATTCGGACCCGTCCACGTGTAGGTGTAGGGAGTCGCGCCGTTCGCCGCGTTCGCAAAAAGTTCTAAGTCGGTACCGCAGGCACCACCGTTATTGCTCGGCGCGGCGGTCGGCTTTTCATTGACGGTAAGTATCAAAGTACCCGCCGCCGAGGTGCAGCCGTTGACCGTTGCAGTGACGCTGTACACGCCGTCGTCGGCATCGGTTGCATTAAAGACGGTCGGGTTTTGTTCGTTGCTCGTAAAGCCGTTCGGACCTGTCCATTGGTATTGAGCGTTTTGCACGGTACTCGCCGTAAGTTGTATGTCGGTCGCTTCGCAAGCAGGATTGCTCACCGCTGCCGAGGGTGCGGGCGGAATGCTGTTGACCGTGACCGTAATCGGGTCGCTCAGTTCGCTTTCACAACCGCTGCCGCTGACCGTGCGCACGCGCCACAGTCCGCTGCCGTAGTAAGCATCGGTGCTCAACACATCGAGGGTCGGCACGGTAGTCGTCGCACTCGGATTGCCGCCGTCGGGACCGAACCACTGATAGCCGGCACCGCTTGCCGTGGTGAAAATTTCTAAAGTCTCACCCGCACAAACGGGGCTGTCGGAATAAAGCAGAGGAGTCGCACCGGCTTCGCCTACCGTGACGGTCGTTGCCGTTGAAAAGTCGCTTTCGCAGCCCTGCGCGGTGATGATTTTTACCTGATAATCACCCGCATTCGCAGAGGTGACGTTGGTGATAATCGGGTTTTGCACATTGGAGGTGTAGCCGTTCGGCCCCGTCCATTGATAGCTGTCGCCGGCATTGCCGCCCGTGGCGGTAAGTTGCAGATTTTCGCCCGCGCACACGGGGCTGTCACTACTCGCGGTCGGTGCGGTGACTTGATTTTGTACGCTGATATTGACTTCGTCAAAGCTGTAATCCGCACAAGCACCGTTGCTCAAAGTCCAACGGAAAGTGTAATTGCCGTCGGTCAAGCCCGTGATTTGCGTTTGCGGATTGCTCGGGTTGATGATGTTGGCAACGTTGCCGGCAGTCTGCGTCCAAAAGCCCGTGCCGAGGGTCGGTGCGCTCGCGGCAAGACTGATGATATCGGTGCCGGTGCAAAAATCAGCATCCGCGCCCGCAAAAGCAGACTCGTTGGGCAGGTCGTCGATTTCTACAAAAGTGGTGTTGCTCGCCGGAGATGCGCAGCCGTTCAATTCGACGACAGCGTAATAATTTCCTTCGGCAACCGTCGTTACGTTGTTTAAAGTCAAGGGGTTACCGATGCCGATTAAAGTGCCGTTTTCATTATACCAATTCACGGTGCCGCCGCTCGTTACGCCGGTCGCGGTCAAGACAACATCGTTCGTGCCGTCGCCGCAAGCGGGGCTGTCGTTGCTGACTTGTACGGCAGCAGGTGCGGGATTGACGATGACATTTATCGGGTCGCTTAAATCGGAAGCGCAACCGTTTTCGTCGATAACGCGGACACTATACGCGCCGGCGTTAAAGGTTTGTCCGTCAGTGATAATCGGATTTTGGGCGGTGGAAGAATAGCCGTTCGGGCCCGACCATTGGTGCGTGCCGCCGCTCGGTGCAGGGCTTGAAAACAAGAAAATATTTTCGCCTTCGCAATACGGACCGCCGGAGCTGCCGCTCGGTTGTGCGGGTTTGGGGTCGATATTTAAAGTGAAAATGTTCGACACGTCAGAGTTACAGCCGTCCACATTAACGACAACCGTGTAATCTCCTGCATCGGCGGGAGTAACAGGGTCGAGGATAAGCTGAAAATTCGTGGTTTGGATCGGGCCGTTCGGACCTGTCCAATTATAAGTAACGACATCGCCGTTGTAAGAATTTACGCCTTGAATGATGACCTCCGAACCTTCACAGGCACTTGTCGGACCGGTGATGAAGGGGTCATCGGCTTGTCCGTTGGTGATGAAAAGTACGTCGCAGTCTTGAGCGGCGTAGTTGTTCGTTTCGCCGGGGTCGGTGCTGTCGCCCGTTCTTTCGGTCGCCAAAGTGTTACTCGGCGGTGCGGGGAGAGCGGCTTGGTCGGCGGCGTTGAGACTTTGATAGGTCAAGTCGGCGCAGTTGTTTAAGTCTCGGCAGTCGTTGCTCGCGGGGTCGTATCTGACCCGGAAAGAAACGGTGCAGTTATCGCCGGCGGGTAAAGACGGAATTTCGAGAGAGACCGTTCCGCCGGAGTTTGGAGAGAGGTCGTCCTGAAAATCGACCGTTGCGCTCGGGCAGGTCGTGGTCAGGGTATTCGCCACATAAAGCATTCCGAAAGGCAACACATCTTCGACAAAGACATCGTTGGCGACGGCATTGGAATTGGTGGTGTGACTGACGGTCAACGTAACGAAGGTTTCTTCCTGATTGGTAATGGTATTTTCCAAAAAGTTTTTAGCAATGCTCAATTCGGGTTCGACGACGGTGACGGAGGTGCTGCCCGTCGAGACGAAAGGATTGCCGGGGTCGTCGGCATTATCCCATTGAAAAGCGGCGTTATTGCCCAAAGTTTGTCCGTCGATATTGGCAGCTACGTTGAGAACAACGGCTTGGTAGGTAATCGTGATTCTTTCCAAATTCGAGCCGTCGGTATCGCTGTTGGTCAAGGTACCGAAATCCAAATTTAAGACGCGATCTTGATTGGCTGCGCCCGTACCCTGCGCGGAGAAAGTCGCGTCGTCGGCAATTTGCGCAAAGCCGCCCGCCTGAGAAGTAGTCACGGCAGCATTCGCCGTAATCGAAAGCACGTCGATAAACGCCAAGCCTTGCGCCAACACATCTTCCAACACAACGCCGTTCATCACACCCTGCGGAATAGTGATATCGACCTCGTAGGTCAACACCTCGCCGACGGCGACCATAGAGGGGTCTGCACCGTAGCCGGGTGAAACCGACACGGAATTTTTGGTGACGACGGGGCTTACGATTTCAATACTCGCCGGATTGCTGATTGAACTCGGGGTCGTGCTGCCGGGCGCGGGGTCGTAAGTTGCCGTTGCTTCGGTGTTAATTATATCTCCGGCACTAACATCGTCTTCGATGACGGCGGTGTAGTTGAGAATGACCTGCCCGCCGGGAGGTATAGGATTGGTCAGAATAATGCCGGTCGTCAAGTCGCCGGTAAAGGCAACGGGGTCACCGTTTTCATCGACAATCGTGAGGTTCATGTAGCTTTCCAAACCGTCGATTTGCGGGTCGGTAATGACGACATCCAAAGCCGCGCCGTTACCGTTGTTGGTCAGAGTCGTGGTAAAGTTTATCAGATCATTGCCCTCGCCGTCGGTCAGGTCGCTGTCGGGCGGCGTAGAACCGGGGTCGCTCAAAGTCGAGTTGGTATTCGAGGTGGAAGACACCCCTTTTATAATACTCAGGTCGGACTCACGCACGATGACGCGGGGGCGATTGGAATTGTAATTTGTACCGTCAACTCGCCATTGTGCGCGGTTGCGGAGTTGTCTGCCTTCGGTATTGGAAGTGATGTTGGTGACTTCGACTTTGTACACAATGACAATTTCATCGGTAACGGAATTGTCGTTGTTGCCGTTGGTGACGTTGCCGACGGGAATATTAAAGTTAGAATCGCCGCTGACATCGGTCGCCGCGACTGCCGCAAAACCGCCTGCCAAATCGGTGGTTATTCCGGTTGACGGCGTGACGGAAACAATTTCCGTAAACTCTAAACCGGAGTCCAAATTATCTCGGAGAAAAACGTTCGGAGAGAGACCTTCGGGTACGTCAATGACGACCTGATAGGTAACGATTTCGCCGATTTGCACTTCGTCGTTTTCGCCGGTATAATTCGGCTCGATGTCGATAATGCTTTTGCTGATGCCGGGCGGACGAATGCTCGTAGTCGCATCATCCGTGATTTCGCCGAAGGGCGTAGCACCGTCGGCGGAGGCAAAAGTGATGCCGCCGGTGTTGGTATAAGTTTCTTCGGGAGCGACGGTGCCGGTCAGGGTGCAGGTGTATTCCACCAGCGCAATATGAGTCTGTGCGCTGCCGCCCTCATCGTTTTCGGAAAGCGGATTGGTTAATTCTATGCCCGCAGCAGAAAATAAATCGCCGGTAAAGGGCAAACCGGTCGTGCCGTCGCCCGCCGTGACGCTGACGAGATTGCAACCGGTAAACGCAGCCGCCGGCGGATTATCTTTGATGGTGACATTAAAGGCGTCGGCGTCGCCTGTATTTTCGGCCGTAATGCGAAAAGTTACGAGATCGCCCGCATCGGCGTCGATGAGGTTTCCGTCGGCAATACTACCCTGATCGGAGTCGATAACACTTTTATCGATGGTAAGCAAAGGGGCTTTGATATTTATCAAAACGGAAGTACTGGAAGAGGAAGTTGCCGCGAAAGAGTTGGAGGTACTCGCCTGAAAAATATTGGAGTGAAAGAGGTTATCGGCAAAAGGTTCTACGGTAATCGGCACGTCGATGTCCACGCCGACTTTACCGCCGGTGCTCGAAAAGATGTTATCCCAAAAAACGGTCAGAGAGTTAGAGGCATTGTCTTTGGTCAGCGTCGGTGTATTTGTATTGATAAAACCCGCGCCGGTGACGGGGCGCACGTTGCCGCTGCTGCCGTACATCGGGGTAAAGTTCGTGATATTCAAAACAGGCAGCGGAAAAAAATCGACAAAAGAGACATCTTTCGAGTCACCGGACGGAATATCCATGGTCAGGCGGTAGGTCACGATGTCGCCCGGATCGTATTCGGGCTGAAGGTTAATAATTTCTTTGGTGATAGAAACATCTCTGATTTGTACGCCGGAAGATGCCGAAACGGGGCAGGGGCTGCCGTTGTGTTCAACGGTCGAATAGTTTAATGTAGCTTGCCCCCCAAAAGAATCGTTTGCAAGTACGGGCTGTCCGGTGTTGACGTAATTTTGTTTAATCACCGAAGGGTAGCTTAGTGTACCGCCGAGCGGGCCGACCAAATCTTGTCCGGTTGCCGCAAAATAAGCCGCGTGTACATCTACGAAAATGTCGGAAACCCCGGTGGTCGAGTTGTAATTGACCGTCGGAGAAATCGGAATATTTACCCCGCCTACCGTCAATGTAATGTCGTTAGGGTCGGGTGTGGTCAAGCCGTCGGGCACAATGTCGTCAATGGTTAAAAAATCTACGATTTCGTAATCAGAAATACCGAAATTAACATTAAAAGCCACATTATCTCCGGGCGAAGCCTCCGCTCCGTTAACCGTATTTTTGTTAATATCTACGTGATAAGCGGTCGTTTCTACGTCCGACTCGTCGGTCGGGCTGTCGATACCGAAAGCAGAATTATTTTCGACGGGCAAAACCGTACAACTTTCCGAGTCCAAGATATCGATAATGTAAGCGTCGTATTCGACAATTAAGTCTTCACTACCGGCCGTACCCGTTGCGCTGCCGACAGTAACGGCGAGGTTACCGCCGGGACTTACAGTCGAAGGTAACTGGGTAAAAGTACCCCCGCTGCCGCCGCTGATATTTTGGTTGCCGACAAATTGTAACGAAGGCGGTAAGATGTCCTCGAATTGCAGATTAGAAATCGTCTGACCGTCGGCAATATCGACAATCAGGCGGTAAGTCGCCGTCCACGCCGGACCGGTCGGGCGACCGTTTCCGAAGTTTTCGACCGTTTTCATGTAGGTATATAAAGTCGGAACTATACTCGCATCGACCGGCGTACCAATCGTCGGGGTAGTCCCGTTCGGGCTGTCGCCGAAACGAAAAATCGGAGTAATGTTGATATCCTGCGCGATATTCAGAGGAGCATCGGGGTCGATATTTATGCAAAGATTGGTTTCCAAATCCGGACCGTTCTGAACCACCGAACCGATGGGCATTTCAAAAATCACTAAACGATGACCCTCGGGTCCCATGACATCTTCTTCAATCAGCGGGTCTTCCAAAATTTCGCTTACGCCGAAAACCTGATCGAACACCACCGAACCCGCACTGCTCGGCCCGAAGGTAACGGAGGTCAGGTCGAAATCGGGCGGCAAAATCAGACGAAGATAGGGCTGATAGCCGGTCGTAGGGTCGTCGTTTTGAAAATTAATTGTAAAACAAAAATCCTCACCGACAAAGTTTTCCGCCGGGGAGTTTTCGATGACAATCGGATTTTGAGCGAAGCCGAAATTTGTGTAAAATAATGCAATCAGTAGGAAAGAAAAAGTGTAGAGAGTACGCATGATATTGAGTAATTAAGCCGATATGTTATGAAAAATCAAAGGGTAATCAGGAGTAATATCTTAGTCATAAGACAAATACCGTACTCAATTTTGTCAAATGCACCGCCGCTTTACCTTTCCGGCGCATAAATCCTTCTCGTCCTTTTTGAAAACACATAAAAAACCAACCGTAATCGACTGAATATCAACACATAATGAAATTCACCAAGAAGCATTTTTTTTTCGTAAAGAAATCGGCTTTTTTCGTAAAAACCTTGTTAGAGCCGGTAAATAAATTACTTTTCCGCTCATCCGAAAGTCCGAAACAGCCCGTATTAAAGTCAAATATGCAGACCGAAAACAGACTTGAATGAAAAAATCTCCGTGACTTTTTCCGGCTTCGGTCTGTTTGCGAGTTGTAAATTTTTTATCGGAAATTCGGTATCACAATCGAGCTGAACGAAACATTCAAAACCGCCTTCCCCGCGCTTTTAACACAATTCTTTAAACATTAGTCCTCCGTTTTCCTTACATTTGCAGTTTACGATTCTGTTCTTTGTTAAATCCCTCGAAAGTGACAGGGAAAAATTTCAAACTCAAGCGGTTATCCGCATTTCGGTTTAAAATTTTTCTCCGTCACGGATTGCTCAAAGAAGATAATTCTTTACACTAAAACGGGGTTTGCTTTTTCCGTAAAAACCCCGCCCTGAACATAAAATTTACACACTATGCAACTGCAAACTTTACTGTCTGTCGTCTGCCTTCTCTTCCTTGCCCTCCCGACAAATGCCCAAAACATCCGCAACTATGACGGTACCGGCAACAATATCGACAATTACGAATGGGGTGCGGCGCACTCACAAATGACGCGACTGACGCCCGCCGTCTATGCCGACGGCATCGGTGCCGTCGGCGGCAACGACCGCCCGAACCCGCGCGCGGTCAGCAATGCCGTTTTTGCGCAGGAAGACCTCTTCGACGACCCGCGCAACATGTCGGACTATTGTTGGGTGTGGGGTCAGTTTATCGACCACGATTTAGTACTCACCGAAGATTCTCCCGAGTTTATTTATGTACAAGTACCGGCGGGCGACCCGCTTTTCGACCCCTGGAATACGGGCGCGGCACTCATCCCTTTGCGTCGCTCGCAGGCCGTCGCCGGCAGCGGAACCGATGTCAATAATCCTTTGGAATATGCCAACGCACTCACCGCATTCATCGACGGCAGTGCGGTGTACGGCAGCGACGAAGCGCGCGCGGATTGGCTGCGCACGCACCAAGACGGCAAAATGAAAACAAGTGCGGGAAACCTCCTCCCCTACAATACCTACACCGGCGAAATCGACGCCCCCGTTGACCCGAACGCGCCTTTTATGGACGATGCGACCGGGCAACTCGACAAACTTTTTGTCGCCGGCGACCTGCGTGCCAACGAAAATGTACTGCTTTTAGCCATGCACACTTTGCTGGTGCGCGAACACAATTATCAATGCGATGTCATCAAATTACAACATCCTGCTTGGGGCGACGAGTTGGTTTTTCAGCACGCACGGCGCAAGGTCGGCGGTCTGATTGCGGCCATTACTTACGAACAATGGCTGCCGGCAATGGGTGTACATTTAGACCCTTATTACGGCTACAACGCCAACGTCAATCCGGCGATTACCAACGACTTTTCGGCGGCGGCTTTTCGCATGGGACATACGCTGCTGTCGGGTTCGATTAAGCGCATGGACATGGACGGCAACACTATTCCCGAGGGAGATTTGGAGTTGAAAGACGCGTTTTTTCAAACCGAAATTATCAACGAAGGCGGCGGTTTGGGTTGTCTTTTTAAAGGAATGGCGACGCAACCGCAGCAAATGATGGACGGCAAAGTCGTCGATGCGGTGCGCAATTTCCTTTTCGGTCCGGCGGGTGCGGGCGGCTTGGATTTGGTTTCCATAAATATCGCACGCGGCAGAGAACGCGGCGTGGCGGATTTTAATACCATTCGTGCGGCATTGGGTCTGGAGCCTTATGAGGATTTTGAGGATATGACAAATGATGCGGAATTGGCAAATATCCTCGGCACGGAACTCGGCTACAACGTCAGCAACCTCGACGCTTGGGTCGGTATGCTGACGGAAAAGCACATGCCCGACGCCCTTTTCGGTGAGACGGTGATGGAAATTATGAAACTGCAATTTGAAAGTCTGCGCGCGGGCGACCGCTTTTACTACGAAAACGACCCTTTGTTAAGCGATGCGGAAAAGGACGAAATCAAAAACACCATGCTGCGCGACCTCGTGATGCGCAATACGGATATTCCGGTGATGCAACACGATTTATTTTTTGCGATGCCGCACGAAATGCTGTGCGCAGCAACGGCGGCGGCGGCAGATATTTCGGGTACGCTGTTGAGTTTGGAAGGCGAAAGTGTGGCGGATGTCGAAGTCAATATCAGCGCGACGGATGACTCTTTTGCGACGGAGATAATGAGCAACGAGACGGGTTTTAGTCTTGCGGAGGCGCCGACTTGTGCCGTCTATGAAATTACGCCGGGCAAAAATATCAATCACAAAAACGGCGTAACCACGGCGGATTTGGTAAAAATCAGAAGACACATTTTGGACATCGAACCCTTCGAGTCGCCTTACAAAATTATCGCAGCGGATGCGAATAACAGCGGCAGCATCGCCACTTCGGATTTGGTGGAAATTCGTAAACTGATTTTGAATGTCAGCGAAGAATTTGCGAACAACACCTCGTGGCGATTTGTGGATGCGGCTTACGCATTTCCGAACGCGGAAAACCCGTGGGAAGAAGATTTTCCGGAAAGTGTCGTGACCGCAAACCTGCAGGATAACCTCGCCGACGTCAACTTTGTCGCCGTAAAAATCGGTGACGTGAACGACTCGGTCAACCCGAATAACTTGCAAGACGAAGGCGAAGAACGCGATGACGCCGAGCCGTTCGTATTCAGTATCAATGATGAAATGCTGACCGCAGGCGCACGGCACACGGTGCGTTTTACGGCGAGCGATATTGCCGATGTGGCGGGTTTTCAGTTTACGCTGAACTACGACACGGAGTATCTGGAATTTGTGCAACTGAGCGGCGGTGCCCTCCCCGATTTCGGTGTGCAAAACTTTTACGTGATGCCGGCGGCGGGCGCGGTGACATTGAGCTGGAACAGCGACAAGGATTTCGACCCAACGGCGGAGCTTTTTAACGTAACTTTTAAGGCAAAAAAGGGCGTCAAGAAAATCTGTGAGGTGCTGACACTCAACTCTCGCTACACCCGCGCGGAGGCCTACACCCGCGACGGCGGCGACATTAAAGATATGGCGGTACTGTTCAACTGTATGAACGGCCCGATGTTGGTACACAATAAATTCGAGTTATACCAAAATATCCCGAACCCGGTCGCGGAGCGCACGGAAATCGGTTTTTATCTGCCCGCAGCCGGCGAGGCACGTCTCACGGTAACGGACGCAAGCGGCCGGGTGCTGTACACGAAAAACGGCGATTTTGCAAAGGGGATGAACACGGTAAACTTGGAGAGAAGTGAACTAAACGCGGCGGCGGGAACGGTTTTTTATAGTGTGGAAAGTGCTGCGGGGAAAGCGGGGAAGGGGATGATTTTGCGGTAAAATCTTTTCGTACTAATTGAAAAACGCCCGACTTTCAAAAAGAAAGTCGAGCGTTTTTTTTTGCATCAGACTGACGATTGTTACTCATAGTAATCAAATCCTGCTTCAGATTTAGCAACATTTGCATTATATCAGTAAAGGTAAAAATCGGTGTTCGGATAAAAGAGCTAAGAGCAAAAAACAATTTTTCTCAAGAAGAATTGGCAGGTTACAGCGGTCTTAGTCGAAGTTACATTGCAGGTATCGAGGCAGGAAAAAGAAACCTCAGCATAGTGAATATTGAAAAAATTGCCTTTGCGCTCAATGTGTCTATTAAAGATTTCTTCAACAATTCACAATTCGATGATAAACCAAAAAACGCTTAACGCAGCTTCAGAAAAAGTTGAAAATGTTAAAAACTCCGGTAAAACTATCTATGACGCTCTGACCGTTACTGATAAAGATTTCTGGTTTTTACAGGATGAATTGACGGCAATTGTTAACGAAAAATTAGTCGGACTGAATTTGACGGGATTACCCGTTCGCAGCAGAAGCAAAATTGTTAAGTCGGCAATCACCGTCGCTTTGGGTTATCCTTTGCCTAAATCATTCAGGAAAACTCAACCCCGCTTTCCGGGGCAAAATTTCGATGTTTATGTGCAAAAATCGCGTAACCTACAAATTTGGAACGAAGAGGTCGATGCTTTAAGACGCTATGTCCTTTTGATAGTCGATGCGGAGGATACCGTGAAACGAGTAGTAGTAATTAGCGGGGCAAAAATTGCCGAACTCGACAAAACGGGTACGCTTACCCAAAAATATCAAGCTCGATTGAGTCCTTTTCCCGTCGGCGCGGAACTGTTTACAAAAAAGGACACAAAGACCTTGTTGCCGATAGTCCAAAGCAAAGCGAGCCTGTCCGAGTTTTCTCCCGTTGCGCAGCCCGCAACCTCGTCTCTACTTTCTTTGAGCGCGTTACACAAATCATTGAAAAAAATTATCGGAATTACTTTTACAGACCCGGGTGCAACCGACGAACGCTTACGCGGTGATGCCGTGCACAAAATAATTTGCGCTGCGTTAGGCTATAAAACGGCAGAAGATAAAGGTACTTTTCCCGATATACCGCACCAACTGCTCGAAGTTTGCTGCATTTGTGTAGGTTTTATGTTTGCAAGATAGGACATATTTTTGACTCAAATCCTATCAAACAAAGACAGCGCCCCCCCGTGCAGCAGCCCGCGACTCATCACCTCATTCTTAATCCCCAATATTTCCGCAATCGTCGGCACCATATCCGCCGCGTCGCCGACGGGCGCATCGTCCGTACCTACACTTAGGTTAGCGTCGATACCCGGTCCCGCCATCATGGCAAACATGCGGCGCGAATTGGCGTCGCCGTCATGGTCGAAAGCAAACCAATCGTTTTGGTCGATGATGCCGTTGGGCTCATAATTTCTGCCGTGCTCGGGCATGACGAGCAGGGCGGTTTTGTCGCTCATTTCGGGAATTTGATTTTGGATATAATTCCACAAAAAGCCGATGGCGTGGTCGCCCCGGTGCAGCGCGGCGAGGTAGTCCGTGTAACTCGCGTGGCAAGAATCGACGGCGTTCATGTTGATAACCGTGACCTTGGGTTTGAACCAACGCAGCACCTCGGCGGCGTAGGCTACCGTGTTTAAGTCCGCGTTGTCGCTAACGGCGGGGAAGGCAATCTGCCCCGCTTCCTTGCGCTCGAAAGTCGCTTTAATAAAAGCTTTGATATCCTCTTTTTCGGCTTCGGTGTTGTTAAGGTTGGGAATGCCCGCCCCTTCGCGCAGAAAATTTTGGTTGAGAAAAGTCCGCATTTCCTGCATCGGCGTCAGTTGCTCCTCGGGGTGATACACGCGAAAGCCTTTCAAATAATCTTCGCCCGCCGGTCCGAATGTGACGTTGGGTGCGAAAAAATTACCGCCGTATCGACTGCCGAAATCGGGATGTGCCGAGTAATTCAGCAGCGGCACGGAGTTGCGAATACCGTTGCCGATAAACCAAGTGTCGGTCGCTTTCGCTCCCATGTAGCGACGCACATACTCAAAAATCGTCGGGTGTGCCGGTCGCTGCCGCAGCCCCTGCGTCGTACCGTAAAAACCCGACATACCCGTACTCAAACCCTGAAAATGCCCGGTGCCGGCGGAAGAAAAACGTACTTCGGGAAAAAGCGTACCCTGAGTTTGCAAGGGTGTTTGCAAGATCGGTGAAATCGGTTGCCCGCCCGGCTGCCCGTCGGCGGTATCGGTGCCGTACACGATTTTGAGTTCGGGCGGCGCACCTTCGAGCAGATTGTACAGAATATTTCCTTCAATATCCAGACCTTGACTGTCTCCCAAATAGCGTTGCAAAACACTCTCCTGATGCCGCACGCCGCCCGCAAAAAGCACGAGCACGACGTGGTCTGCCATCGCACTGCCGGTCTGCGCGAAGAGTCTGCCGGAGGGCAAAATGTAAGGTGCCGCGATGCCGGCGGCGGTAGTAAGGGCAGATTTTTTTAGGAAGGTTCTTCTTTTCACACTCTGTTTGGTTGGTGGTTGATGGTTGGTAGTTGACGGACGGTTTTCGGTTTTTGCTTGATTATTTTGCTGAAATCAATTTCTGTTTTTGACATTTTGGCTTTTTGACCATAATTGTTTTACACCTTAAAAAGCAAAGACATCCTGCTGCTCGCGAGGATTTGTAATCCTCCGCATTGTCCTTCGCAAATTTATAATTTGCAGGAATATTTGGTTCAATAACTGCGTTCGAGCAAATTGCAAATTTGCGGGGGAAAGCGTTCGGCATTACAAATGCCGACGAGCATTTTTTCTATTCACGACAATCTTTTAGCTGCGATTTACTCGAATTAATTCGTTGTCTAACCTATCATAACTCCTCAAGATTTTATCTATTCGATTTGCCTGTGCATTATAATCAGCATCAACTTTACATACTACGATTCCGCAATGAATGCCGTTTTCTTTATGCAACTTGATAAAATCCTTTCTGTTGAGCGTGATAACTGCACGTTTCTCTTTAATTGCAAAATTCAGCACCTCGTCATCCGGAATACTTTGATTAGCCTGACCGGCATCGAATGAAGTCAAAACATCATGTCCGAATTCTCGCAGCAACTGCACCACAAGCAAAGGGAAATTTTCGTTGGAGTAAAATCTCATATCAAGCTTGTTCGTTTTCTTCAATCTGCTCATCGATTTCTTGTCGGTGCGACCGATAGTATGCCCACGCATTAGTCAAATCCTCCGCCGTTAAGGTCGGAAAAGATGCTAAGATTTGCGCTTCTGTAGTTCCGTACAGTTTCATCTGCACTAATGTCCAAACAGGAATACGCGTGCGAACAATACGCGGTACACCCCCACAGACTCCTTCGGTTGACTCGATACCGGTTTTACCGGACAAAATATCTAAATCCTGCACAACCCATTTCAAAAGTTGTGCTTTCTCCGCAACATTGAGTCTGTTTAGGATATTTTCTGCTTCTTGTAACGCTGTCATAATTTATCTTTTTCAACAAAAAAATAATTCATTTCCCCTCCGCAGCAGCCGCAAAAACCTTCGACAAAACCTCTTTCTCCCGCTCCCACACAAAAATTTCCGCCGCCCGTTCACAATTTTTCACCAAAGATAAATAATAATCTTCATCTTCGGTCAAACGGCGAACGGCCTTAACGATACTTTGCGTTTCTAAGTTTTCGAGCAGACAAAAAGTGCCGTATGCCTCATTGATGTGTCGGTATTCGGGAAAGTTCATATTCAGCGACGGCTTGTGCGCCTGTATGTAGTCAAAGGCTTTGTTGGCGAGCGAATAGTAGTAGCTGAGTCCTTTATTTTCCAATAAATTCAGTCCGATGTCGGCTTCTTCGGTCAGGGCTTTCAGATTTTCGGGTAAGATAAAACCCAAAAATTTAACGCGGTCAGTCACGCCTTTTTCAATCGCCAACGCTCTCAATTCTTTCGACAAATCGCCCTCGCCGGCAATGCGTAATTCCGCATTTTCGATAAACTGCATGGTAGAAATGAGGCTTTCCAAACCCCGCCCTTCGTTTAATGCGCCTTGATAAAAAAGGATTTTTTTTCTGCCCGAAAAAGATTTTTTAACGGGTAGGTTTTGACTGCGAAAAGGTACGTTCCTGACTACGGCAAAGGGCGTTCCGTATTCATCGGAAAACAGTTTTGCCAAGCCCTGCCCTACCGTATAGCAGTATTTCAAACGCGGCACGGTCAGCTTTTCCACGCCTTTCCAAAAACGCTGAATGCGGGGGCGCGTCACGACTTCAGGCACTTCGGTAAAGTATTCGTGCGCATCATACACACAGGTTTTACCTTTCAAACGGGCAACAAAAAAACCGGGTAAAACGGTATCTAAATCAACGGAATTGACAATATCGAAGCGGTGAAAAAGCAGGTAAAAGAAAAGACGCAAATTGTATTCAAAGTAAAATAATTTGCCTTTTTCAAAAAAGCAGTTCAGTCGTTTTTGCGCAAAAACGCGATCAGTCAGCGGCTTGGAATGCGGACGTTTTCTGCCTACCAAACGCACACCATACCCCGACTCCGCAAGGCTCGTACAAATGCGAATCATCCTTTGGTCATAAGTGAGGTCGTTGGTGACGGTGCAGATTATTTTTTTTTGTGCAGACTGCATGGAGTGACCGTGGTTGAGGTGGGTTATTCCGGAAATATATTTTTGATTTCTGCGAGGGGTAAGTCGGTAACTTCGGCGATTATGGTGTCAGAGATTCCCTTTTTTTTCATTCTTTGAATTACTCCGTGCGAATATTTCAATTTTCCCTCTTCATAGGCTGTATCGATAATATTCTGCCAATCCCGCGCATCTTTCAAACGGTATGCTTCGGCTTTCTTTTCTGCATTTCGTCTAATTTCGCTTTCGTGTATCATGGCGTGTAGGCTTTACTTTTTCAAAAATAAAGATGATTAACGATTATTTGCAATCCAAATTTTTCACTTCTTCAATAGACAGACCGGTCCACTTTGCGATTTTTTCGTCTGAAAAACCTTCTCCTTTTAAAGTGCAAGCCACTTCACGCGCTTTCTTTAATTCTCCCTCCTCGTGAGCTGTATCCGCAATATTGTGCACATCCCGCAAATATTTCAAACTGCGTTCATACGCCTCTTGCTCAAGGGGATTCATCTTCGCCAATTCCGCGATTTTAAAAACCTTTAGCAGCATATCACCCATAAGTTCTTCGGGAATTTCTCTCAACGCCGGCAAATTTTTAAAAATCCACAGCCACTTTTCAAAACGAGTCGTGCATTCCGCCAAAGTCTTAGTGAATTTTACGACCTCCAAATAAATGAAATGTAACTTGTCGTAGAAAACTTCACAATGCTCGTTGCGCAACATCACATGATGTCGAATTTCTTCGGGCTTCGTATCATCAAAGGAAAAATTGAGAATACCAATCATAAAAACGGGACTGGGTTCAAAATCCCATTTACCCGTTTGCGCCTGTTCGGATATCGGAAAAGTGGAATAATACAGCGTGCGGTCTTTGAAAAATTTCTGCTTGGCTTTTTGTAATTCGACCACAAACCGCTCTTGCTTTTTGCTGATACAATGCAGGTCAAAAACGGCTTTTCGCTCCTCTTCAATAGCTCCGGAATGCTCGTTTTTAGAATAGGTTAAATCTTCAATCTCATATTCAGGCGGCAAAACTTGATTCAAGAAATCAATCAGGAGGTCTTTATTGGCTTCCTGCCCAAAAACTCTTTTAAAACCGAAATCGGTAAACAAATTTATAAAACGCTCTTTACTCATGCCGTAAAATTAACACTTCTTCCCGAAAAATCACGCCCAAACCTTACACCCCTCCGTACAATTCGTACAAATATCAATTTGGTCGCGCCCCTGCAACAGCGATTTGCGGAAGCCGTCGTAAGCCGGGCCGTGCCATAGTTCCTTAAAAGTTTGCTTTTTCAAATCGCCGAGGCGGTGGTCGGCGTCTTTGTCAAAGCAGCAGGGCACCACCATGCCGTCCCACGTAATGACACAACTGTGCCACAGTTTCCAGCAGTGATTGAGCAGTTCGTTTTTGACCTGCCAGGTGCCGTCGGGTTTTTCGGCGTAGCGGGCGTACTTGCCGATGGTCGGGATGAGGTCGTTACCCTGTTCGTAGTCATAGACTTGGGCGGTTTTTAGTTTTACCTCGTCCACCCCGATTTCTTCGGCAAGGCGATAAACGTCTTCGATTTGGTGTTCATTCGGGCGCACCACCAAAAACTGAAAAATGATGTGCGGCGTCGCGGATTTCATTTTCTTTTTCCATTTCACCACATTGCGCGCGCCTTGCAACACCGTTTCCAAATTTCCTGCTTTGCGGTAGTTTTCATAGACTTCCTGCGTCGTGCCGTCCACCGAAATTATCATTCTGTCCAGCCCGCTTTCGATGGTTTTTTTGGCGTTGGCATCGTTTAAAAAATGCCCGTTGGTACTCGTGATGGTGTAAATACCTTTGTCGGAGGCATATTTTACCATGTCCAAAAAATTGGGATTGATATACGGTTCGCCCTGAAAATAGAAAATCAGATAGAGCAAATCCTTGTACAACTCGTCGATGGTATCGCGGAAAAAATCTTCTTTCAGATTTCCCGTCGGGCGCGTAAAGGCACGCAACCCCGAGGGGCATTCCGGACACCTTAGATTGCAGGCCGTCGTCGGTTCGACCGAAATCGTCATCGGCAGCCCCCATTGTATCGGTTTCTTGCGATATTTGGTGAGGTAAAACGAGGAGACCAACTGCGCCGCATTCCAAACCCGACGCGGGGTCAGTTTGGAAAGAAAATTAAGCGAGTCGCGGAAGTATAAAGGCATGTATGAGTTTTATAAATATTCAGTTGCAAAGGTAGGCGAAATCAACACGCCGCCCGCCTCGATAGTTGGTCTGCGGTCGGCAAAAGGTTAAAATTAACTTCATTTGTCCTTTTCGCTCTATCTTTGACAAAAAATTATTCAGGTGCCTGACGCCGCTTTCACGAAAAAGACGGGTATTTAGATTCAAAAAGTTACCCGAGCAAAAGAGGCGTCTGACACCGGCGTAGCGGGCAACCGGTGTCAGACGCTT
>JAHDCG010000007.1:28012-47790 GCA_020629965.1 Saprospiraceae bacterium
TTTAGAATTTTATCCGCAATTTTAACACAGTTTAATAATATCAGCGTCAGACACCTAAGCGGGTACCTTTGACAAAAATTATCCGAGCAAAAGAGGCGTCTGACACCGGCGTAGCGGGCAACCGGTGTCAGACGCTTTTTCTTGCTTGAATTTAGAATTTTATCCGCAATTTTAACACAGTTTAATAATATCAGCGTCAGACACCCAAGCGGGTACCTTTGACAAAAAAATGAAAATTATGACTCAAAAATCTACATTCTCCCTCCTTTTTTTGCTGCTCGCCGTTTTGAGTTCAAACGCTCAAATCATTTACGAATCCTCCGATTTTTTAAACGCCGGCGATGAATTTCGTCTTAGTACCGTCAACGGTGACGGCGGTTTTGACTTTACGCAGGCGGGCGAAAATCAGGTTTGGAACTACGCGGATTTGACTTTCAATGCTCAGCAGGACGATACATGGATTGACCCCGCCGGAGCCGGTTATCAGTTTAGCTGGTGTTTGGCCAACAGCATTTTTTTCGGCTGTGCGGACGCTTTTCAAGAGTTTACCGACGTAGCACAAATCGACGCGGAAGGCATTGAAGTGCAGGGCTTCGGCTTGTCGAATATTGTCACGCATTACAAAAAAACGGATGACGCTTTTGCGAGTAAAATGATTGGGGCAGAGGTGACATTAATGGGTTTTACACTGCCCGTTTCGAGCGAATTTAGCAACGTCGATACGCTGTACGGGTTTCCGCTCGCCTACCAAAACAGCGATGTGTCGGCGGGTGAATACACTTTGGACTTCAGCGATTTCGGCTTACCCGTCGCTTTAAATGTACAGACCGAACGCAGCAACACCGTCGAGGGTTACGGGTCGCTGATGACGCCTTTCGGCGAATTTCCGGAAGTATTAAAAGTAAAAACCGTGCTGTTGAGCACCAATACCGTTACCGTCAACGGCATGGAAATTCCGACCGAAGTGACGACCGTCGAGTACAAATGGTTCGATAAAAACTACGGCATCCCCGTCCTGACCGCCACGGGAAACATCAGTGCTGCCGGCGAAAATATTCTCAACGTCGCCTATTTGGATACCGTGCAATGCGTCGAACCGACAAGCCTGTTTTTCAGCACCCCCAACGAAGTTTTCGCCGACCCGGATGATTTAGACGCCGAAGTCACCTTCGAAAATCTCAGCCAAAACGGCGATACTTACCTGTGGGATTTCGGCGACGGTAACACCTCTGCCGCCGAAAATCCGGTTCACACTTACGACTGCCCGGGCGACTACGAAGTCACTTTAACCACGACAAACTCCGCCTGCACCGCCGACGAAAACGGCGAGAGCAGCCTGACTTTAGACGTGAACGTGCAGGACACCGTCGGCTTCGAGGTCACGCAACTGACCGGCGGCTTAGAAGTCAGCACAGCAGACGCAGCTTATCAATGGGTCGATTGCGACGACAACAACAGCCCGATTACCGGCGCGACCGAGCAACAATTTTTTCCGGCGATAACAGGAAATTACGCCGTCATCTTGCAGCGCGGCGGCTGTACGGATATTTCGGAATGTGTGAATGTGGTCGTTTCTTCGGTCGAAAATTTGCGCGCAGCGGGCATCGAAATTTTTCCAAACCCGACGCAGGGAAAGTTATATTTGATAAATGAAAATGCGGGAGAGCACTTAGAAGTTCAAGTTTACAACGCGAGAGGAGAACAAGTTTTCCGGCAGCAAATAAGCGGAAATGCGACGATAGATTTACCGCAAAATGCGGGCGTTTATTTCGTGAAAATTACGAATGCGGGCGAAGTCATCGGCGTTCGGAAAGTTATCTTGCGCTGATTTCAAAAAATCATTTTCAAATCTACTGCGGCGTTCCGATAAAAACCGGAACGCCGCAGCAGCAAAAGCCCCCTCTCCCCTCTTTCCTCTCTCCTTCTTTTACCCAAAAAAATCCTTCCCCGCCAAAGCCGCATTTTTGCGATAAGAAACGAAAAACTCCGCCAGCAAAAGCACCAGGGCGATAATCAAAAAAATCGAAAAGTGACTTTCGTACTCGGTGTAAGACTGCTCTTCAAAATCGCGTTTTTCCACCTTCGCAATTTCTTCGTCCAGCGCATCGACGACCGCATCGGTGTCCGTCAGCAGATACGATTTTCCGTCGCCTGCGTCCGCTAAATTTTGTATCATTTCCTCGTTGAGGCGCGAGCGCACGGGCTGTCCGCTGCGGTTGCGTTTATACTCTCTGCGCTGCGTATTGATGTCGGGAAAAAATCCGCCTTCCGCCGTGCCGACGCCGACCGCGAAGATGGTCATGCCGTTGGCAGCGGCTTGTTTAGCGGTACTGATCGTCTCGTCATCGTGATTTTCGCCGTCCGTAATGACGATTAAAACTTTGCTGTTGCCGCTTTCTTCTCCAAAAGACTCTTCGGCGGTTTTGATGGCTTCGGCGATGGCTGTGCCCTGCGAAGGTGCCATGCTCGGGTCGGCGGTTTTGAGAAAAAGATTAGCGGCGGATTTGTCGCTCGTCAGCGGCATTTGCAGAAAGGCATTGCCCGCAAAGACAATCAAGCCGACACGGTCAACGGCGCGGGTACGAATAAAATCCTGCGCAAATTTTTTCGCGCGTTCCATGCGGTTCGGGCGCACATCTTCGGCGAGCATACTTTGCGAAATATCCATTGCCACAAAAATATCGACGCCCTGCGCCTTGCCCGAAACCGTCTTCGCGCCCCACTGCGGATTTGCCAGACCGATGATTAAAAACAGCAATCCCGCCATCAACAGACCAAATTTCACCGTGTGCTTATACCTCGACAAGCCGACCGTCAGCCGCGACACCAGATGATGCTCGCCCAGCCGCGCCAACAGCATTTTGCGGTAGCGCATGACAAAGAAAAAACCGAGCGACAGCAGGGGTATCAGCAGGAGAAAATAGAGATAATCGGGATTTTCGAAGCGGAACATAAGGGAAGTTGAGAGTTGAGAGTGAAGAGTCGAGAGCGGCAACAGCAAATATGGTAGGCAGCGGGTTGCGTCTGCGAATACTCACAGGGTGACTCAAAGTCACCTTTTGAGTATCTTGCGAAGCCCCTGTAAATCTAACGCGCTTACTATTTTTACATTGATTTAAAATAATTTCCAAAAGGCAAATTTACAACAAAAAAAGGAACCTCTTCCCGTCGTACAACGAAAAGAGGCTTTCCCAAAACTGCTCTTTGTAAAAAAATATAAACAACGGAGCAAAAATCCCCCGCTCCGAAGTTTACTTCTTGCGTATCGACAATGAGACCATGATACAATAATTTTCACGCCTGACGGGCAGCAACCTCCGGAATTACCCGACGGTGCACACGCAAGCAAAGGAGGCAGTTTGCGACAAGCACAAACTACCGACCGATAAATTTTTTGTGATGATGAATCTCGTAAATAAAAAAGGAATGACATTGAAAACTACCGAGGAACGGCGGTTTTTAAACAAAGGGAGGTCTGCCGTTTGCGGCAGAAAATTAACGTGTGCAAAAACGACAAAATCATTCAGCCTACGGTAAGTTTTTTTTGTTTTTTCAAGGTCATTCAACGCGAAAAGCGGAGGTTTTTCACACCTGTTTTCTCGCGATAAGTTTAGAAACAAAGTTAGAGAAATGTCGGCTGCACTACATACCGTTTTGAGGGTATATTAAATATTTTCGGATTATGTATAATAAAAATTCGTTGATTGTTTTTAATCGACGGCAACCGCATTCTTCTCGCTCGTCTTTGCCTGCACCCGGTCAGCAATCAACTCTCCGTGAAAGCGCGTATTTTCAATAAAAAGCGTACTCGTTTTCATACCGGCGGCAACTACCCCGGCGACATACACATTGGGCAGCGGCGTTTCTAAAGTCTGTGAGTCGTGCAGCGGAATTTTATTTTCATCGTCAGAAACGGGCAAACCCAAGGCATCAATCAGCACATAATTCGGCTTATAGCCCGTCATCGCCAGCACAAAATCGTTTTCCAATTCGACCTCGCCCGCAGGGGTATCCAACAACACCCGATCGGGAAAAATCTCTTTCACCGTGGTATTAAAATAAGCCTTTATCGACCCTTCTTTAATGCGGTTTTCGATATTCGGGCGTATCCAATATTTGACTTTCGGATAAATTTCGGAAGAGCGAATCGCCATAGTCACCGATTTTGCGCCCTTGTAGAAAGTCTCCAAAGCAATGTCGCAAGCGGAATTTGCCGCCCCGACTACCAGCACATTTTTGCCGACGTAAGGGTGCGCATCGTCGTAAAAATGCTTGACCTTCGGCAAGTTCTCACCGGGTACGTGCAGCAAGCGCGCCGTGTCGTAAAAGCCGGTTGCCACGATAACGGAATGTGTGCGGTAGCTGTTTTTGTCGGTCTTGATTTCGTAACCTTTCGCGACGGCAGTCATTTTTTGCACCGTCTCAAAAGTGCGGATATTGAGTTTAAATGCTTCCAAAAGTCGGCGGTAATACTCCAATGCTTCGCCGCGCGTCGGTTTGTCGCCGTGCGCTACGAAAGGCACATCGGCAATTTCCAATTTGCCCGCCGTCGAAAAGAAAGTCATGTTTGCGGGGAAATTATACAGAGAATTGACCAACACGCCCTTTTCCAAAACCACATAATTTAAGCCGCGTTTGCTTGCTTCGATGGCGCAGTTGATGCCCGTCGGACCGCCGCCGATGATGACTAAATCGTAGTGGTTGGTAGTTGACAGTTGATGGTTGGTGGATTGCATTTTCTTGGACTTTGTGATTTTATGTAACGAAAGAATGACTTCCCGCTTTGATTTTACCCCTCCTACCTCAACCCCAGACTATCCCGCAAATACGCAAATTTACTGCCGTTTTGCGACCAGTAGGGACTCTTCAACGTTTCTTTCAGCGTCGCGCGCACGGTAACTTTTCCGTTATCCGTTTCTGTCCAGCCGACGATTTTGTGCGGAAAATCATTGATAAATTCGATACGCAACGTTCTGTCCAAATGCAGGTATTCTACCACGCAGACCGTCGTCGCTTCCTTTTCCGTTTTAAACTCGATGCGCGCTTTTTTCGGCTTCAAACCCGTGTGCGCCGTGCGGGCAAAAAACAAAGAAGGAATGAGTTCGACTTCTTCCGTCGGCAGGGCTTCGGGATTGATGCGCAGGCGCGTGAATATTTCATCCTCCAACATCGCCTCACCGAGATTTTTATCGACATCGCCTTCGCTTTCAAAGTAAGAAAACAGACGCACGCGGTAGCCGTCGTCGGTGTGATTGAGCTGCGTAAAAGTCTGTCCGCACCAATCCTGCACCGTCGCGGTCGCTTTCAAAGTATGCGGAAATTTGTCGGCGGAAACGGGCGTAAAAACACTTCCCATCAGCGAGTAATCGTAGATGCCGGTGTTAAAACGACGAATAGTATTCAGCTTCAGCACGGTCGGTGCCGCCTCGTCGGTGCCTTTAGGATTATCGGCTTTGACTTGCGTATTTGCCAAAAACGGCTCGGTAACGAAGATATTAACAGCCTCGCCGCTGCGCATTTCACCGTAGCGATTTTGCTCCAGTTTGTAAGTACTCAGCTCTGCCTCGCCCGCGTACCAATAATCGTCAAAAACGTTACTTTTTTGACTGACGAGAGCAGCGGGCGGAGCGGTTTCGGGGGTCGTTTTACCGCAGCTTGCAGACAGCAATAACGTGGGTAAAAGACCAAATATATATTTCATAACGGTTGTTTTTTCTCGGTTTTTTCGGAAAAATCGTTTCCTCAAATATGGAATAGGCGGAAAACGGGAATAGTTCGCTAAGGGGAAAACAAGTAAGGGGTTTTAAGGTTTATTTTTGATTCAGCGGCGAAAAAGTCGATTCGGTAAATGATTTATTTACCTTTGCGGCAGATTTAAAAACACACAAATCTCACCATCAAATACTGCACAGCATGAACGTAATGACCGATGTTAAACTTTTCGCCGGTACTTCTTCTAAACGCATTGCAAGCCGAATCGCTGACTACTACGGCGACGATTTGGCGGATGTCACCGTAAAAAGATTCAGCGACGGCGAAATGCAGCCCGTCATCAATCAATCGGTGCGCGGTTCTTACGTGTTTTTTATCCAATCTACGCACGCGCCTTCCGATAATCTGATGGAATTACTGCTGCTCATCGACGCGGCACGGCGGGCTTCGGCGGATTACATCACGGCGGTTATTCCTTATTTTGGCTACGCCCGGCAAGACCGAAAAGACAAACCCCGGGTGCCGATTTCCGCTAAACTCATCGCGGAATTACTGCAGGCGGCAGGTTGCAATCGCATCATGACGATGGACTTGCACGCCGACCAGATACAAGGCTTTTTCGACATTCCCGTTGATCACTTAAAAAGCGAGGCGGTTTATATTCCCTATTTACAAGAGCAAAATTTGGATAATGTCATCTTTGCCAGCCCGGATGTCGGCGGTGTAAAACGCGCGCGGACTTACGCCAAATACTTCGGCAGAGAACTCGTCATCTGTGATAAATATCGCAAAAAAGCCAATGAAGTAGCGGGCATGACCGTAATCGGTGAGGTAAAAGGCGCGGACGTTATTTTGGTCGATGACCTCGTCGATACGGCGGGCACTTTGTGTAAAGCGGCGGAAGCAATCATGGCAAAAGGCGCGAAAAGTGTACGGGCGATGTGTACGCATCCGGTGCTGTCGGGTAATGCGCGCGAAAATGTCAAAAAATCCAAACTGTCGGAATTGATTGTTTGCGACACCATTCCGGGTGTGAAAGAGTCGAAAAAAATCAAGGTTTTATCGACTTCTAAGTTGTTTGCGCGCGCCATTCGTAATACGCACGAGCATCGGTCGATTTCGGCTTTGTTTGTGGAAGGATGATTTGGTTGATGGGTGGTTGGTGGTTGATGGATTTGGCGCGCTGCTTCTTGATGATGAAATTAAAAAAAGAGCGGAACACTTTCTTTGAGTGTTCCGCTCTCTTTTTTTCTGTACCGCCGATTTTCAAAAACGGTCAGAATGCTGTTTGGTTTTGCTTACTGCTTCACTACCGCTTCTCTCCCTAAAATCTCGCCGTCAACCGCTAAGACTACGAAGTATTGACCCGCCGGCAAATTTGCGATGTCTAAACGGTGATTGTAAGAAGTCGTGTTGTCGCGCTTTTCCGACAGCAGCATTTGTCCCAAAGTATTGTACACCGTCACTTCGGTATCGGCCGCCTCGGGCAGCACAATCGAAACCGTCAATGCGCCGTCGGTCGGGTTAGGATAGAGGTCGAATGCCGTTAAAATATTGACGTTATCGGTGTCGCTGATGCCTACGTTAACGGTTTGTTCCGCCGTCATTTGACAGCCGTTTGCGTCGGTGCCCGTTAGGGTCAGCGTGACTTCGCCCTCTTGTTGGTAGGTAAAAATCGCCGTTTCGTCATTGCTCAAAAAGCCGGCTCCCGAACTCCATTGTACGTCCGTCAAAGCAGTCGAAGCGGAATAAGTAAAGGCAGTCGGTACGCCGACCTGCACGCCCCCCGGCGCGTCGATACTCAACTCGAAAGGTACTTCTTCGACAGTCACCGTTTGCGATAAAAAATTACCGCCGGCACCGTTGTAAGAGAGCAACAATGCGGAGTAAGTACCCGGCTCGGAGTAGCTGTGTACGGGAGATTCTTCGTAACTCAAACTGCCGTCTCCGAAATTCCACACGAAATCAGTGCCGCCGGTAGTTTCATTGGTAAAGGCCACCTGATTGCCGCAATCGACGATTTCGTGCGAGAAATTCACATCCGGCAGCGCGGCTTCGTTGCAAGAGTAAGCAATTTCAAAACCGTAGAAATTTGTAAAGTTATTCGACTTAAAATGAAAAGTCACCTCACTGCCCGAGGAGAAAAGTTCCGTACCGTCGTCGGGGCCTTCGCTCGTGTAATCGGCGATGAGCGGCGCGTCGGCATTCGGCCCGTCGTAGATGCGCAGGAAATCACCGCCGACGTCCAATTTGAAGTAGTTGATAATCAAAGTCAAGGTCTGTCCGGCGTCGGTATTTAAGTGCAACCAACCTTCGTTGTTATCCGCAAAATTGAACAGCGGTCCGCCCGTATCGTAGATATAACCCGTGCAGCCCGTCACGTAAACCTCGCTGTCGTGCGGCATGCTGATGCTGTCGCAGTACGTACCTTCGAGGTCGATTTCGATAAAATTCGACTTAGTTACCGTATTGCAGCCCGTTTCGTTGCAGGCGGTCAGCGTCACGTCCTGCATCCCCGCCGTGCCGAAAAAGTGTGTCGGATTTTGCTCCGTCGAGGTCACGTTGTCGCCGAAATCCCACAGCCAAGAGGTCGGTTCGTTCGCGCTGTCGTCGGTAAAGCTGATGAAACCGTCGCAGGAGTGTTCTCTGTCCGCTAAAAAGTTGACTTCGGGCGCAGCACTTACGTTCAGCGTCACGGCAACGGTCGGTGTGATTTTGCCCGGTTCGTTGGTCTCCAAAGACAAATCGTGCGTGTAAGTGCCCGCGTACATGTCCGTCGCGTCAAATTCCAAATCGACGTTTTCGGTCGTACCGCCGGCTACGTTACCCGTCATTTCTACAGGTATCAACCAACGCGGCAGACCGGCGGCGTGAGCGAATTTTACCGCATTGGCAAACATAATCACATCCTCCGCCGCGAAGTTGAAGTAGGTATTTCCGTAATAAATCATTTTGCCGAGACCGAAATCACGGTAAGCCAACTGCGCCGAGCCGTCTTCCGCCCGCACGATAATCTCTACGTCGGGCGCAGTAAAGGTCAAACCGACGGTACCGATCGGGTTTTGAAAAGTCGCCGGCAGCCCTGCCGCCAAAGGATGGTTCGGCTGCTCGACGGTCATCACTTGGTCGTAAGTAAAACTCGAAATGTTCCACGTCAGCACCTCCGAGTCGCGCATAAAGCCGTTCGCGGTTTCACTCAAAGCAATCACGCTGCCGCCCGTGCGCAGGTATTCGCGCACTGCAGGCACAACGTCGGAGTAAAGTTGAATAAAGCCGTCGCGGATGTTGGGAACAATAATAATTTCCGTGCCTTCCATGCTCGCCCGCAAGCCCGCCACCGTATTCGAGTTGTCTTCGGTAACAGTATAATTGCCTTCGATATTTTCCAATAGCTCGATGATATTCATAACTTCCGGGTCTTGGCGTGTGCCGTAAGTCCAAATGACAATATCGGTTTCGAGGTTATTTAAATCGTCGGGCAAAATTGTCCAATCGAGTTGCGCTTCTCCCGAATTGCTCAGGTCGAAAGGCTCGACGGTGGTAGCTTCCGCCGCTAATTCGACCGTTATATTATCCGCGCCCAAAGCCGAAACGGGTGCCGCCGAAGAAGTGCCGCTGACGGGTACGACGATGTTTTCGACGTTGTTTTCTACCGTAAAGTTGCCGGCATAAACACCGTTTTCCGTGGGAGAAAAAGTAACTTCCGCCGCGTAATTTCCAAACGGCGGTACGGTAAATGCCGTCTCCGTCGTGCCGAAAATCGGGTCGTTGCTCGTGATGCCGGTGACGTAAAGCGTGTCCGTTCCCGCATTTTCAATCAACAACTCCTGCACAAAAACCGTATTCGGAAAGCCCTCGCCGAAATCGACCGCGCCGGGTGTCACCGCGACTTCCGCCTGACCGACCACGATTAAAGTTATCGGATAAACGGTGTCGAATTGGTCGGGGTCGCCCGTACGCAACGCCATGTCGTAGCTGTACGTGCCGCCGAGCAGACCTTCGGTGTCGAAGTTAAAATTGAGCGTCGTCGTCGAGTTCGGCGCGGTGTAAGCGACAGGTTGGTCGATTGTCAAAAAGTCGCGTGCCGTCGTTGTCAGTTCTACGCGGTGCGTGTGTGTGCCGTCGGTCAGTACCTCCACGGTCAGGCTGTTTTGCAAGGTGACTTCGATGTTGCCGGAGGCGATTAAAGCCCCTACCTCGTCCGGGTCGGTAAATGTGTAAATCGCCGTCGCGGCCTCACCGTCTTCCGTGTCGCCGTCATCGACAATGCCGTAGTCCGTGCCGTTGATGAAAAGGGTGGCGTTTTCGTCAAATTCCGCGTAATTTCCGTTTAATGTAATCGCCAATTCGAGCGCCGTTGTCATCGGATGAATATCGGGAAACAAGTGTTCGGTCACCGCCGATTCTTCGTAATAAGGAATTTCGCTGACAAACTCTTGTGCAGCCGCCGCCGGCGAAAAGGCGTGGTACAATTCGCCCTCCGCCGCATTGGTGATGACTACTGTTTCGTCGGTCGTGTCGCCGATGTCGAGCGTGACCGTCAGCGACTCGGGATTGACCGCAAAATCACCCGCCGCACCGACCGTGACGGTTTCGGTTTTTTGGTCGCTGCCCAGGCAGTTTTCCGCCGTTTGCGTTACCGTATAAGTGCCCGGCTCGGTAAAATGATGCACGACATTTTCGCCCAAAGCCGTCGTACCGTCGCCGAAATCGTAAGAAGTGATGCCCGTTCCCTGCGCCGCAGAAGTAAACTCGACGGGTGCATTCAGAGCGGGCGTCATATCCGAAACCGTAAAGTCCGCGACGGTCGGCACCTCTCCGCCGTCGGTAGTGTACAAAATTTCGTAGCCCAAAGAACGCACGGAGCCGTCGGAAATAAAGCGAATCGTCACTGCGCCGCCCGTCGAGGTATAAGACTCCCCCATAAGGTCGGTGCCGTCGTAAATGCCGATTAAAGGTGCCTCGATGCCCGCCCCGTCGAAGATGCCGAATTTGTCAAAGAAATTTTCCGTAAAAAAGAACAGAAAGTCCAAAGTCACGGGCGCATCCGACGGCGGGTCGATAATCAGAATGGTGTTTTCGTTGTTCAAATACGCACCGTCGGGACCGCCGCTGTCGAAAATTCTGCCCGAGCAATCCGTGACAGTCATTTGCCCGTTCGGTATCATGTTTATGGAGTTACAAAAGCTCGCGTCGGGATTGATATTGACATAATTTTGCTTGGTCATCGTTTCGCTTTCGCCGTTGCAACCGGTCGCCGTCATTGTTACGGTATAAATGCCGCCCGTCGCGTAAGTGTGCTGCGGAGAGTTTTCGGTCGAGGTGTTGCCGTCGCCGAAATCCCACAAAACGGAGGTCGTTGCGGAGCTTAAATTTTGGAAACTGACCGTTGCCGGGTCTTCGCATTGCAGATTATCCGCCTGAAAGTCCGCGACAAAACCCGCGTCGTCGGAAACGTCGATCGCCACCGCACGCCACGCTTCGACAACCGCCGCCACTTCATCCGAGCAGCCGCCGTAAAGGTCGATTGCCGCTTGTTTGGAAAAGAAAGACACATCCGTAAAGTCGGAAGTCGGGGTCAGATAATAGACCAAAGTACGCAGAGCGATTTGTCCCGCTTTGTCCGTACCGATACCCGGCACGTCGTATTCCGTTCCGAAATCGTTGGTGCCCGTCGCGCCTGCCGAAAGGAGATAATACCAATAATTTCCGACGGAACTGCTGAAGTGTACCGCCGTCACATAGTTATAAAATTCGCCGCCGTAAGTGTCCGCCATGTTGAAAGAATTCGGGTCGGACATATTTCTCGCCCCCGAGCCGTCGATAGTTAATTGGTCACCGACCAACCACTCGGCATTTTCCGCGCCGCGCGCACGGATATCCGTCAGATGCCCGAAAACATCGCTGAAAAATTCATTAACCCCGCCCGACTCATTGACGTAATACAAGCCCGCCGTAAACTCGGTGGTGCCGTGTTGGTATTCGTGTCCGACGGTTTCGGGCGTGGCGAAGTGATTGTAAGTAAGGTTGTCGCCGTTGCCGAAAGTCGCACCGTCACCCGTCCATACGGCATTATTAAAACTACCGGTCGTGTGTACGGAGTTGACGAGGGGCAACCCCTGATTGTCCACGCTGTTGCGACCGTATTCGTCGAGCATCATATCGTAATAAACCTCCGCGCCGTAGTGTGCATCGACCGCGTGTTCGTTGGCGTCGCCCGCTGCGGGAGTCCATTCGTTGGTCGGGTTGGTAAAATCTTCGCCCGTGTCGGCATCGAGAGTGATAATGTTGCGACCGCTTTCGCGCAGGCGGTACTCGCCGTTATTGCTGTCGGTCGTAATGGTTTGGGTGCCGGAAAAAGCGGTTTCCGCTGTACCCTCTTCGTCAATCAAGCTGCACAGGCGATTTTCTTCGGCGATTATCATTCCCGTTTGTGCGTCGATGTAAATGCGTTTACGTGCCAAAGGCGCAACGGCGAATATCTCCGTCAAATAGGCTTGACGAAACTCGGGCAGGCGATAATCCAACTGCGTCGCCACCTAAACCAATTCCGGATTCGGGTACTCGCTGCGAGTGTGCGTATGACCGTCGTGGTGAATCGCGGGCACCTCCCAGCCGTATGTCTCGGCGGGCACGTGCTGCAAGGCTGTCGCAACAGCCGCGTCTTTGGTCACCGTCGCGGGTACGTCGGCTACTTCGGAAAAGTCGAAGAGTTTACCGCTCATACTTTCTACGCGACCGTCGCGCTCGTGAATGAGGTACACACCGCCCATGACGTTTTTGCCGTCGTGTTGCTGTTGAATGCGGGTGTGCTTGATGCCGAGTTTATCGGTTTCCGCGCTTAGTACGGTAAAAGAAGTGCGGTCGGAAAGACCGAATTGTTTTTGCAGATAAACCTGCGCTTCCGCCGTATTCATGACGACGCTCGGATTAAAACGAATGAATTTTGGGATGTCGTTGTTTTCGGCAAAATGCACATCGGCGACGCCCGGCAGGTCCGTTTTTCTCTCCGCTTTATTTTGCGCGAAAACGGAAACGGCCAACAGGGTGCAGAGGACACAAAGGAGAAGTGTTCTGTGAGTCATGATTTTTTTTATTAGTTTAAAGAAGACAGAATTGACGGCTTATTCAGATGCGTCAGCCGAAAAGCGGTTATGCTTTCGGGTCACAAAATAGAGGGATAAAAGCAAGTAAATACGGTGGTGAGGGGGCTTGTAGGGGTGGATTTTGGGTGATATATGGGGGTTGGGGAAGAGATTCGTTAGCTGTGCGACAAAGGACCGGAGACCGGAGTAGGAATGACTGCTTTTAACGTTCTGCGTAATTGTACAAGTCGCTACCGGCAGGGTTCCCCCGATTCGGGAGCAGAGGGGGCTGAAGACGTATAGCTCCTCTCATCTTCAGACCCCTAACCCCCGAATCGGGGGAACTTTCTCCGGGCTTAAGTTTACGGTAAATCTTGAGGTTTGAGGTTCTCGTTTATTCTGTAATTTGGTGAAGGAGGAAATCTAAAAATATGGAAAAACCTCGTTTTTATTCTTCTCACGAGTTGATGTTACAAACAGGGACTTTTTACCTTTCAGGACTCACATTCCCGCCTTTCAAAGACCAATTCAATAAAAAAAAAGAGCCACAACATCCGCAAGCGAATATCATGACTCCGTTCTGTCTAATAAACTAAATAAAAAATTCTTGCTATTTTCTCATGACCGCTTCTCGTCCCAAAATCTCTCCGTCAACCGCCAAGACCACGAAGTATTGACCCGAAGGCAGTTTGGAAATATCCAACCGATGCCGGTATGAAGTCGTGCTTTCGCGTTTTTCGGACAGCAATATTTGACCTAATGTATTGTACACCGTCAGTTCCGTATCCGCCGCTGCGGGCAAAACAATCGAGACGGTAAGTGCGCCGTCGGTCGGGTTCGGATAGAGGTCGAATGCGGTTAAAATACTCACGTCGTTGGTGTCTGTCGTACCGACGGTGAAAGTACGCCGTGCGGTAACTTCGCAACCGTTCGCGTCCGTACCGGTGAGGGTCAGGGTGACTTCGCCTTCTTCCGAGTAGGTAAAAATCGCGGTTTCGTCTTCGCTCAAAAATCCGATGCCCGAGTTCCATTTTACGTTGGTCAAAGGCACGGAGGCGTTATAGGTAAACGCTTCGGGTACGTTGACTTGTACGCCGCCGGGACTGTCGATTTCCAAAGTAAACGGTAAGTCCGTGATGCTCACCGTTTGGCTGACCGAGGTATTACCGAGTTCGTTGTAAGCCGTTAAAACGACCGTGTAATCGCCCGGCGCGGAGTAGCTGTGCGTCGGTGACTCTTCCAAACTCGTCGTGCCGTCACCGAAGTCCCACGCGTAGTTTGCCCCGCCGGTAGTTGCGTTTGCAAATGCGACTTGATTGACGCAGTCGCCGCTCGTTTGCTGCGTAAAATTCGCCACCGGCGCAATGCCGTTGTTGCAAGCGTATTCGATTTCAAAACCAAAATAAGTGCTCGACTGATTAGACCTGAAATGCAGACTCACCGCGTCGCCCGAAGAAGTAATTTGCGTACCGTCGCCGGGGTCGTAACCCGTGTACGCCGCGATAATCGGAGCGTCGGCATTCGGCCCGTCGTGAATGTACAGCGTGTCGCCGTATTGGTCGGTACGGAAGTTATTGACGGTCAAAGTCACCGACTCCGCGCCGGCGGGTTGCAGGTAAATCCACGCGTCGGTATTGCTCGCGTATTCGCCCGTCGGCAGACCGTTGTCGTAGATGAAACCCGTGCAACTCGCAGAGTACAAATCGCTTTGGTGCGGAAAAATTAAGGCGTTACAGTAATCTCCGGACAGGTCGGTTTCGATAAATGCGGACTGCGTCAAAGTCTCGCAGCCCGTCGCATTGCAAGCCGTCAGAGTCACGTCGTAAGTGCCGTCCGCAGCAAAGAAATGCGTCGGATTTTGCTCGGTCGAGGTGCTGCCGTCACCGAAATTCTACAGCCATGCGGTCGGTTCGTTGGCACTGTCGTCCGTGAAGTCGATGATGCCGTCGCAGGAAAACTCCGTGTTTGCCGAAAAGTCGATTTCGGGGGCAGCGGTAACGTTTAAAGTCGCATTTACAGTCGGAAAATTATTGCCGGGTTCATTGATTTCCAACTGCACATCGTAGGTGTACATGCCGGCGTAAAGCCCCGTCGCGTTGAATAAAAATTCGACATCCGTATTCTCGCCGCCGCCGACATTGCCCGCCGTTGCCGCAGGAATCAACCATTTCGGCAGTTTGCCCGCGCTCGCATATTCCAAAGCGTTGGTAAACATCGTCAGGTCTTCCGCCGCAAAATCAAAGTAAGTATTGCCGTAGTAAATCATTTTGCCCAAGCCGAAATCGCGGTAAGCCAACTGTGCCCCGCCCGCCGCTGCGGTTACAATAACCTCGACTTCTTCCGAAGTAAAAACCAAGGCATTCGTGCCGAGCGGATTTTGAAAAGTCGCCGGCAGTCCCTGCGCCAACGGGTGCGCGGGTTGCTCCACGGTCATCAGTTGCCCGTAGGTCGGCTGCGTTTCACTGTAATTCATAATGCCCGTATCACCCACAAAACGGTTGATGCTTTCCGCCAAAGCAATAACGCTGCCGCCCTTTCTCACAAACTCACGCACCGCCGGCGCGAGGTCGGAATACAAACTCAAATAACCGTCGCGCACCGTCGGCACGATGATAATGTCGGCATCGGTCATGCTTGCTTGTAGTCCTGCGTAAGTATTTGCGTCGTTGTAGCTGACATTATAATTGCTCGGCAAAGCCTCCAAAAATTCAGTCATATTATCCAACTCGGGGTCTTGCCGCCCGCCGTAAGTCCACAGCACGACGTTGGTTGTGTAGTTCGTATTTTCGGATAAAATTTCCCAATTTAATTGCGCTTCGCCCGTATTTCCTAAATTAAATGCCTCGGTCGTCGTTTCATTCGTCACCAAATCCACCGTCAAATTATTCGCGGAAAAAACAGCAACCGGAACCGACGCCGCCGTGCCCGTTGCCGGTACGATGAGGTCGGCGACGTTGCTTTCCACGGTAAAATTACCCGTAAAACTGCCGCTCGCATCGGGCGTAAACGCAACCTGAGCGGTGTATTCGCTTTGCGGAGCAATGTTAAAGACGGTTTCCGTCGTGCCGAAAACGGCGTTGTCGCTCGTGATATTCGTGACGCGCAGGGTGTCCGTTCCCGCATTTTCAAGCAATAAATCCGCAAAGGTCGTTACGTCGATGAAGCCCTCGCCAAAATCAACGGCTGCGGGCGTTGCTGCGATTTCCGCCTGACCGACCGCGATGAGCGTAATCGGGTAAACAAGGTCGATTTGGTCGGGGTCGCCCGTGCGCAAAGGCATGTCGTAACTGTACGTGCCGCCGAGGAGACCGTCGGTGTCGAAGTTGAAATTGAGCGCGGTCGTCGAGTTGCCCGCGGTGTACGCTTCGGGTTGGTCGATAGTCAAAAAATCGTTTACTGCGGTAGTGAGTTCGACGCGGTGAAAATTTCCCGCGAGACCCGGCAGTTCGACCTCTTCGCTGTTTTGGATGATAAATTCAATAGTGCCGTCGGCAATTAAATCGCGCACCTCGTCGTCGTCGCTGATGTTGTAAATGACTTCGACGTCCGTGCCTTCGCCCGTATCGCCGTCGTCGATGACACCGTAATCCGTGCCGTTAATGGTCAGAGTTGCATTTTGGGTAAAAATCGAAAAGTCTCCGTTGAGCGTAATTTTTAATTCCAAATTATCGGTCAGCGGGTGCAGGTCGGTGAAGGTGTGTTGTGTCGTCGCGCCCGCTTCGGTGTAAATCGTTTCGCTGAAAAACTCTTGTGTGCTCGGTGCCGGCGTGAAGGCGTGGTATAATTCGCCCGCCGCAGTATTGGTGATTGTCACGGTTTCATCGCTCGTTTCGCCGAGGCTCAGCGTGACGGTCAGGGACTCGGGATTGACGGCAAAATCACCCGCCGCATCGACCGTGACGGTTTCCGTTTTTTGGTCAAAACCTAAGCAATTTTCCGCCGTTTGGGTCACGGTGTAAGTTCCGGGATTAGCAAAGTAATGCACCACATTTTCGCCCGTCGCGGTCTCGCCGTCGCCGAAATCGTACAACACCACGCCCGTGCCTTCCGCCTGTGAAGTAAAAACGACGGGAGCATTCAGCGGCGGTGTCGAGTCGGAAACCGTAAAATCCGCTACCGTGGGGACTTCGCCGCCGTCGGTCGTATAAAATATTTCAAAACCCGGAAAACCCACCGAGCCGTCGGAAGTAAACTGAACGGTAATCGCGCCGCCGGTAGAGGTAATCGTCTCGCCGAAAAGGTCGGTATAGTTGTAAATATCAATCAACGGCGCAGAGGTGCCGACTCCGTCGTAAATGCGCATTAAGTCGTATTCAAATTCCGTCAAAAAGAATAAAAAATCCAAAGTCACGGGCGCATCGGAAGCCGGGTCGATAATCAATACGCTGTTGATATTATTGCCGTAGTCGCCGTCCGGACCGCCGCTGTCAAAAATTCTGCCCGAGCAGTCCGTCAGCGTCAGCGTGCCGCTCGTCGGCATATTCATCGCGTTGCAGAAGCTCGCATTCGGGTCGATGTTGACGTAGTTTTGTTTGGTCACGGTGCTCGTTTCGTCGTTACAACCTTCTGCCGTCATCGTCACCGTGTAAATGCCGCCCGTCGTGTAGGTGTGCTGCGGCGAGTGCTCCGTAGAGGTATTGCCGTCACCGAAATCCCAGGTTACCGAAGCGGTTGCGGAACTTAAATTTTGAAAATTTACCGTCGCCGGGTTCTCACATTGCAGATTATTCGCTTGAAAATCAGCAACAAAACCTGCATCGTCCGAAACGTCGAGAGCCACCGCACGCCACGCTTCGACGACCGCCGCGACTTCGCCCGAACAGCCGCCGTAAAGGTCGATTGCCGCTTGTTTGGAGAAAAAAGAAACGTCTAAATAGTCGGAAGTCGGGGTCAGGTAATAGACCAAAGTGCGCAGAGCAATTTGTCCCGCTTTGTCCGTACCGATGCCGGGCACCTCATAAGCAGTCCCGAAATCATTGACGCCCGTCGCGCCGTCGGAAAGCAGATAAAACCAAAAATTTCCGATAGAACTGCTGCGGTGTACGCTGTTGGTGTAGGCATATTGTGAGCCGCCGTAGGTGTCTGCGTAGTTGAAATCGCTCGGATTTGCCATGTTTCTTACACCGCTGCCGACGATTGTCACCTGCTCGCCGACCAACCAATCCGTGTTTTCCGCGCCGCGTGCGCGAATGTCTGTCAAATGCCCGAAAACGTCACTCATAAATTCATTGACCCCGCCGGACTCATTGACGTAAAAAAGCCCCGCCGTAAACTCGGTAGTGCCGTGGTGATATTCGTGACCGGTGATTTCGGGCGTACTGAAATGGTTGAAGTCGATGCCGTCGCCGTTGCCGAAAAGCGCACCGTCGCCCGTCCAATAAGCGTTGTTCAGATTGCCGTCGGTGTGCACGGAATTGAGCAAATTCATGCCTTGATTGTCCACGCTGTTGCGTCCGTATTCTTCGAGCATCAGGTCGTAATACTGCTCGGTGTTGACGTGTACATCGACGGCGTAAGCGTTGATATCATCGGCGGCGGGTGTCCAATTGTTGGTCGAATTTGTAAAATCCGCGCCCGTTTCCGCTTGCAGGGTCGTGATGTTGCGACCGGTTTCGCGCAGGCGGTAGGTGCCGCCGTCGTTGTCGGTCGTAATATTTTGAGTGCCGGAATATTGGGTTTCCGCCGTTCCGTCCTCGTCAAAAAAACTGCACAGGCGATTTTCCTCGGCGATGACCATGCCCGTTTGCGCATCGACGTAAATGCGTTTGCGCGACAAAGGTGTAACGGCAAAAATATCGGTCAGGTAGGCCTGACGAAACTCGGGCAGGCGGTAATCCAACTGCGTCGCCACCCACACCAACTCGGGCTGCGGGTACGCGCTGCGGGTGTGCGTGTGACCGTCGTGCTGTACGGCGGGGACTTCCCAACCGTAGGTCTCGGCGGGCAGGTGCTGCAGGGCAACGGCAACGGCTTCGTCCGGCGAAAGTGTCGCCGTTGCGGTTTGTGTGATGTTGAAAAGTTTGCCGTTCATGCTTTCGACACGACCGTTGCGCTCGTGCAGAAAGTACACACCGCCCATGACGTTTTTGCCGTCGAGTTGCTGTTGAATGCGGGTGTGTCTGCTGCCGAGTTTATCGGTTTTGACGGAAAGGACGGTGAAAGAAGTGCGGTCGGAAAAACCGAGATGCTTTTGTAAATACATTTGCGCTTCCGCCGCAGTCAGGTCGATATTTTCGGCGAAGCGAATGAACTTGGGCAAGTCGTTATTTTCGTAAAAACGGACGACGGATGCGCCGGGCAGGTCGTTGCTTTTTTGCGCAAAAACGGACACGGTAAAGAGTGTGCAGAGGACACCGAGCAGGAGTGTTCTGTAAGTCATGATTTTTTTATTAGTTTAGAGACAGAAAGGAAATTATAAAAAGAGAACCGGTTGTGCTTTCGAGTCACAAGGTAGGAAGATAAAAGTCGGAAAAACGGCGGTGAGGGGACTTGTAGGGGTGTTTTTTGTGTGTTGTATGGGGGAACCGGGCAGTTTTAGCGGTGAGAGAAAAGACAGGCGTGTAAAATCGGTCGGCGGTTCTTTACACACAGGCACAAAAAAGCCTCGTTCATTTTATCGAACGAGGCTTTCTTAGGCTGATTACTTTTTGTTTTTCTCTTCTTCTTGCTCGGCAAAAATTTCAACCAAAAGCACATCGACTTTTAGTTTTTTTGCGACGACCTCGGGGGTTGTGTTTTTCTTTTTTAGCTCTGCAAGAATTTTTCCTTTTTGAAGAGATTCCTTTTGGATTTTTTTGGCGAGTTTTAATTCAACAAAGGCATATTCTGCAATAGTTCTCGTGTCATCTACTTTCTCACCGAAAAATAAAATTCTTCTTATCGCTCCTTTTTGACTTTCTCTTTCATTTCTTTTTCTCTCCTTCGCAGTACCTCTCTCTTCCCCCTTCTCTAACCCCTTCTCTAACCCCTTCTCTAACCCCT